>NZ_VSWE01000002.1:0-388772 GCF_009668275.1 Herbaspirillum sp. CAH-3
TGATGAGCCATCCCAAGCTGTTGCTGCTGGATGAACCGTCGATGGGCCTGTCGCCGATCATGGTGGAGAAGATCTTTGAAGTGATCCGCAACGTGTCGGCGCAGGGGATCACCATCCTGCTGGTGGAACAGAACGCCAAGCTGGCACTGCAGGCGGCGCATCGCGGTTATGTGATGGAGTCGGGCCTGATCACCATGGAAGGGCAGGCGCAGCAGATGCTGGATGATCCGCGGGTGAAGGCGGCTTATCTGGGTGAGGGGTAAGCCGAGCCGGTAATTCGTAAATGATATAAATCATTTGTGATGTATCGACGAAAAAACGCAGCCTTGGCTGCGTTTTTTTTACGTCATCCGCATGCGATGACCAAGCATGCATCACGCGTGACCTCAGGCAGTCTTGCGTGCCCGCACCTCATTGCGCAAGCTGCGCACCTTGTCATGGTTGGCCAGCACGCCTTGGTACTGGCGTTCGATGACCAGGCGGATGTCGGTCGGCAGGTCTTCGCTCAGTGCCTTGCGATAGGCATTGACGGCGGCATCCTCGCCGCGTTCGCATTCTTCCAGGATGCTTTCGTCATCGCGCCCGGTGATGGCGCTCTTGAGGTTGACCCACTGGCGATGCAGGGTGCCGCCCAGGGTGCTGTGGCTGGCCGGTTCGCCGCCCAGGCGCTGCACCAGGTCCTGCAGGTCCAGTGCTGCCTGCGCACACTCGGTGGCGCGCAGCATGAAGGTTTCCTTGTAGGGAATGTAGCGCTCCTGTGCATCATCGGCACAGGCACGGAAGCCCTTTTCGCCATCGATGGAGATCTGGATCAGGTCGTTGAGGGTGGAAATCAGGTGGTCATTGTTCATGTTGCCTTCCTTTCTTTTTGCGTTCTTTGGGCTTGCCGCACGCGCTGTCCGGCAGGACATCCGGGGCGGCAGCGGGTTGGTCAATGCCTCAATGGAAGAAGAAATAGATCAGCACCAGCAGAAACGCCGGAACGCCGCACAGCCATGCCAGGAAATACTTGCCCATGATGTTCTCCTTGTCGGTATAGGGTGAATGGTCAACAGTCGCCTCCCGGACAGATCAGCCTGGATCAGCCGACCAGCAGAAGCAGGACCGTCGTTGCACAGTTCCATCCTAGGAGCCCGGCGTGCTTGACTCCATCGGACGGCAACGCAAGCCGGTGTAGGAAACGGCCGCGCTTTTTCGTGCCTCAAGGCCCACCGTAAAGATTGCCTCATCCGCCGCCATACCAATGCCGACAAGGCTTTCCGGTTTGTCCTACAAAACAATTGGCCGCCGTCCTATAGAGCAGAACAGTAGGCGCTCGCTATCATTTTTCCCATGGTGTTCACGGTCACACAGGCAGCAAAAAACGCTGCGGCGGATCGCGGACATGTCTACGCAAGACCTGCACCGCTCCTTTCAATCCATGTTGAACCCTTGACGACGAGGAACCGCATCATGAACAAGAAGACGATCACCGGCCAGTTCAACTTTGCCCTCGGCAAGTTCCAGGAAAGCGTGGGATCGGTGCTGGGCAACGTGCAGCTGCAGCGTGCGGCACAGCGCCGCCAGATGGACGGTCGCATCATGCACGCCGTCGGCGAAGCGCAGGACCTGATCAAGCGCTCCCTGCGCCAGCGTGCAGGTTCGCTGTAAGGCGCCGCCGCTGCGACGCAAACCGAAGGAGAGCATTGATGAGTTTCGGAAAGACATTGTTATGGGCCGCCGGCATCGCCGGTGTGGCCGTCGGCGCCAGCCTGCGCATGCTGGCTCGCCAGGCGCAGCGCCGCGACCAGCGCCAGCAGGACATCGCCCTGCAGCGTTGGGAAGATGAGGGCGGCAGCGCCCGCAGCGTTGCGCAACGCCGGGTTCGGTGAGCGGCGGCAACGGTGGCCGGTGGGCCTTTGTCCTACACGGCAATCGGTCTGGCGCCGATACAAAGCGCGACAAGGCACCGGTATCTTGCTCCTGACTCGCTGAAGCAAGCAGGTGAGAGCAGCAAGCAGAGATGGCGAGAGCAGCACGGAAATTGAACGCAGCAGGACAGCATCAACGAAGGCGCCGGAATTTGCGTCGAGTCAGTCCGCAACCGCCCGGCACGACCAAGAACAAGGGAGGAGATCATGGACAAGCTCGTACTCGGATGGCTTCTGGGTGTGCCGGTGCTGATGCTGATCGTGCTGCAGTACCTGATGTGAGCAACACGTGAGCACGCCTCACCCCGGGTGGCCGGAACAAGTCCGCCGCCCCGATCAAACCGCAACGTATACCAGGAGGCCAAGCATGCAAGCCAACAAATTCAAGACCGCCCGTACCGACGTGCAATCCCTGCTGCAGCAAGCCCAGGACATGTTCGCCGAGGCCGCCAGCGCCACCGGCAAGAAGGCCGACGACCTGCGCGCCGGTGCCCAGGACTTGCTGGAGCAGGCACTCAACACCGCCCAGGATGCCCAGGCTGCCGTGGTCGAAACGGGCCGCCAGATCGTCACCAGCACCGACGATTACGTGCAGTCCAATCCGTGGCGCGCCATTGCCATCGGCACCGGTATCGGCCTGCTGGTCGGCCTGGCCGTGGGCCGCAGCGCTGACCGCTACTAAGCACAAAAGCACAAGCATTTTCCCGGAACCCGGTACTGCCCTAGGGTAAGGCCGGATCCAGCCAGGCGCGCGGCTGCCAGACAGACCGCAGCGCATTAGTCAAGAAACCGGAGAGAAGGAATGACCATGACCAAGAATCCACCGAAGACCGACGTCAAGAACAAGCAGGGCTTCCACCTCGACAAGGATGCCATCCGCGCCGCCGCCAAGAAGATTGATGACGGTGCCGTCACCGAAGGCTATCGCGGCAACCGCGAGGAAGTCGTGGCGATGTTGAACGATGCGCTGGCCACCGAGCTGCTGTGCGTGATGCGCTACAAGCGCCACTACTACACCGCCAAGGGCCTGAATGTGGAAGCGATCAAGGGCGAGTTCCTGGCGCACGCGCAGGAAGAACAGAGCCACGCCGACCAGATTGCCGAGCGCATCGTGCAGCTCAATGGCGAGCCGGATTTCAACCCGAAGACCATCGCCGAGCGCAGCCATGCGCAGTACGACGAGTCCGAGGACATCAAGGACATGATCCGCGCCAACCTGGTGGAAGAGCGTGTGGCCATCGAAGCCTATCGCCAGATGATCGAACGCATCGGCGATGACGATCCGACCACCAAGCACCTGCTGATCCAGATCATGGCGCAGGAAGAGGAACACGCCGACGACATGAGCGACCTGCTGGGCCTGTAAGCCCGGGCAGCGAGCCACTGGAGCAGCACATCATTCCGGGAATTCTTTCCCCCACCGTCACAAGGAGATCGACATGAACTGGGACATCGTTGAAGGCAACTGGAAGCAATTCAAGGGCAAGGCCAAGGAACAGTGGGGCAAGCTGACCGATGACGATCTCGACGTCATCGCCGGCAAGCGTGACCAACTGGCCGGCCGCGTGCAGGAAGCTTACGGCGTGAGCAAGGACGAAGCCGAAAAGCAGATCCGCGACTGGGAAGACCGCAACAAGGATTGGCGCCAGTAAGCATCCCTGATGCACAGGCGCAATCCCGCCGCCGGGCGCAGTCCAGGTGGCGGGAGCAGCAGGAGTTGGAGTGTGTGAGTGTGAGTGTAAAGTGCAGGACGCAGGCCGGTCACCATGCCGGCCTGCATAAGAATACGGCCCCAGGCCGCAACCCAAGCAAACCATGAGGAAGGACACAATGAAAAAAATCATCGCAACCATGATCTTCGGCGCAGCCGCTATCGGCATGCATGGCGCAGTCTTCGCAGCCGACCCGGCAGCGGCCCAGTACAAGGCCGACAAGGCCAAGGCTGATGCCGACTACAAGACTGCCAAGAAGAAGTGCGGTCCTTTGAAGGGCAACGACAAGGACGTCTGCGAGAAGGAAGCCAAGGCCGCACACGAATCGGCCGTCGCTGACGCCAAGGCCAAGCGCAAGGGCGTGGAAGCCGACAAGGACGCCATGAAGGACAAGAACGACGCCAACTATGACGTCGCCAAGGAAAAGTGCGACGCCATGAGCGGCGACGCCAAGGACAAGTGCGTGGCCAATGCCAAGGCCAAGTACGGGAAGTAATCCTGTCCGGCGCGATTGAGCGCAACTGATTCGCACCCGGGCCTGCGGCCCGGGACGATCAAGATTCAATATCTTTATCCCGTTCCTGTCGCAGTCACCCGATTGCGCAACACAACTCAAAGGAGTTTCATCATGTCGCTGACCAAAATGTCCCTGACCAAGCGTTTCCTCGGTTTCTTCCTGGCCCTGTTCATGGTTTCCCTGGTGGGCTGCGCATCCAGCCCGGGCAAGGAAGGCACCGGCGAATACGTCGATGATGCCGTCATCACCACCAAGGTGAAGGCCGCCATCTTCAACGAGCCGAACCTGAAGTCCGCGGAAATCAACGTCGAAACCTACAAGGGCGTGGTCCAGCTGTCCGGTTTCGTCTCCAGCTCCACCTCGGCTGCCCGTGCTACCGAACTGGCCCGTGGCGTCAAGGGCGTGGTCTCGGTGCGTAATGACCTGCGCTTGAAGCAGTAAAGCGCGGAACTTGCAAGCGCGTGTCCGGTCTGTTGACCGGTCCGCGCTTTGCCTGCTTGTGGATTTGCCGCTTGCAAAGCGCATCGAGACGATCCGGTGCGTTTCGCAAGAAGACAGGTCAGGGCCTGTCAGGTATAGTTGGAACCCGTTGCTGCCGGGCAGGGGCAGGCCGCCGGTCTGCCAGGACAGGGAGGCAGCGATGATCACCGGAACTCGCGCATGCATGATGGTACAGATTGCTGTACGGAATCATGTGTTGCACCCGGTGCAGAATCGAGTACAAACATAAAACAGGTCCAAGCAGCGCCCACGGCGCTGAAGTTACAATTCACCGCTCAAAAATGCCATGACAAAAATACTTGTAGTCGATGACCACGCGGTCGTACGGGCAGGTGTGCACCACTTCATTTCGGAAATCCCGTCGATGGAAATCGGCGGCGAGGCCAGCACGGCCGAAGAAGCCATTCGCCTGGTGCGTACCCAGGATTGGGATATCGTCCTGCTCGATATCGCCATGCCCGACAAGAGTGGCGTGGAGGTCCTCAAGCAGATCAAGCGGGAAAAACCCGAATTGCCGGTGCTGATGCTGTCGATGCACCCCGAAAGCCGCTATGCGGTGCAGGTGCTGCGCAGCGGCGCCTCCGGCTACGTGCAGAAGGAAGCGCTGGCGACCGAGCTGGTCAACGCCATCAACACCATCCTGCGCGGGCACAAGTACATCAGCTACGGTGTGGCCGAACTGCTCACCAGCGAGCCGGTGGATTCCGAGAAGCCGCTGCATGAGACGCTCTCGCAGCGCGAGTACGAAATCTTCTACAAGCTGGGCCAGGGCCAGGGCGTGACGCAGATCGCTGACGAGCTGTGCCTGTCGGTCAAGACGGTCAGTACCTATCGTTCGCGCGTGCTGCAGAAGATGAGCATGACCAACAACGCGGACATCATTTATTACGCGATCAAGAACAACCTGATCGACTGAGGCCTGGCACCCCGGGCAGATATGCCACCGACAGGTCGATGAGGCCGGTCGGCAGGCAGGGAAGAGTGGTACGGCGCATCATGGATGACATTCTCAACAGCAGGCCCCAGCGCGAGAGCGACGGGACGCCCTTGCGGATCTTCCTGGTGGAGGATTCGGAGGACGTGCGGGACCTGATCGTGGAGAGCCTGGCGGAGATTGCCGGCGTGCGCCTGGTGGGCTATGCCGAGACCGAGCTGGAAGCCCTGCGCGATTTGCAGCAGAACAGCTATGACGTCCTGATCCTCGATATCCAGCTCAAGCAGGGTAACGGCATGAGCCTGCTGCAGTCGTTGGCACGATCCAATACGCGGCGCCAGAGCGAGGTCAAGGTGGTCTTCAGCAATCACGTCAGCCCGACCTATCGGCGCGTGGGAGTGCAATGCGGGGTCCAGCACTTCTTCGACAAATCTTCCGAACTGCCGCTGCTGTGCGACCTGCTGGAGGAATTGGCAGCACAGCGGGCGGGCAAGTTTGGCCGTACCTCTTCGAGCAACAATTCGCCGCAGGGCCCGGCCCAGGCGGGGGGACTTTGATGCCTCTTTTTGCTGCATAATTCGCGCAGCCCAACATCCTGCCGCCAGGGCAATTCGGCGCGGCACGGATGAAGAAAGACAATGAGAACCGATCAAGGCAAGCGGGCCGCCAGCGATGGCCGGTGCGTGGCACGGATCGCACTAGAGCAAGGGATTTCCGACGATGCAGAAGAACAATGACGGCCTTCGTCCGTCCTCCGCCGATCTCCAGAACAGCGCATCGGTAGAGTATTTTGCCGCGTCCCACGCGCATTACAGCAGCATGGTGACGCTGGCCATGGGACTGTCCATGGCGGTGATCCTGCTGGGTGTGGTGGTGCTCGTGACAGGCCTGTTGGGCGCGGAATACCGTCGCCTGCTTTCGGGCCTGCTGGCCGTGCGCGAAGTGACGGCCGGTGGCTTCATCCTGGGTGCGTCAGCGCTCTACCTGCGCTGCATGCATTCGGGCGCGCGCCGCGCGTCGGTGCGCAAGCTGGCCGCCGGGCTGGCGCTGCTGTTGCTGGTGCTGGGCGTGGCCTCGCTCGTCCATGCAATGATGCTCACACTGCGCTGGCTGCCGCTGGATGGCGCCAATCCGATCTCGCCGCTGGCCATTCCGCCCTTGCTGTCGGTGGGCTTCGTCCTGATGGCGCTGGCCTTGCTGCTGCATGACTGGCGCTTGCTGGGCGGCTACTATCCCGCCGAGTACCTGGCCTTCACGCTCATGGGCCTGTCGGCCATTCCGCTGGTGGGCTACTTGTATGACGTGAGCCAGTTCATCTATCTCGATTTCCCGCTGCCGATCTCGCTGCTGTCGTCCCTGGTGTTTGCACTGCTGGGCGCGGCCTTGCTCATGGCGCGTCCGTCTCATCCGCTCATGGCGGTGATCCTGCGCATGGCCCCCGGTGGCCAGATGCTGCGCCATCTGCTGCCGCAGACCCTGTTCCTGCTGCTGGCGTTCAGCCTGCTGCTGAACTGGGGCATGACGCATGGCTGGATCCTGCCGGAACTGGTGCTGCCGACCTTGACGCTGATCAACGGCGTGATCGTGCTCTTCATCTTCTGGGGGTCGGCCAGCCGGCTCGACAGCGAATACGGCGAACGCACGCGTAACGCCCAGAAGCTGGCCGAGACCAGTGCGCTGCTCAATGCCGTGAGCGAAAGCACGAGCGACCCGATCTTCGTGAAGAACCGCCAGGGCCTGATGATCTTTGCCAACCCGGCGACCCTGCACAAGCTCGGCAAGACCTGGGAAGAGACCATGTACCGCTCCAGCCGCGAGCTGTTCCTGGTCGAGGAAGAGGCCGATACGGTGGACCGCGACGATCGCCGCGTGATGGCCTCGGGCAAGCCGGAGAAACTGGAACAGACCCTGCACCTGCCCGAAGGCGTGGTCACCTTCCAGACCGCCAAGGTGCCCTGGTTCGGCAAGGATGGCAGTGTGCAGGGGGTCATCGGGATCAGTACCGACATCACCGAGCGCAAGCAGGCCGAGGATGAATTGCGCGAGCGCGAGAGCCGGCTGGAAAAGACCGTCATCGAACGTACTGCGCTGTTGCGCGAACTGACCAACCACCTGGAAACGGTGCGGGAGGAAGAAAAGCGTGCCATCGCCCGCGAGCTGCACGACAACATGGGCGCCTCGCTCACAGCCCTGTCGATGCATCTGGAAGGGGTCTACCAGATCCTGCCGCAGGATGAAAAGTGGGCCGACCGCAAGGTGCGCATGCAGGGCCTGATGAAGTCGCTGGTGGCCACCACGCGCCGCATCCAGACCGAGCTGCGACCCAATACGCTGGACCTGTTCGGCCTGAAGGCAGCGATCTCGGAACAGCTCGATGAGCTGCACGAACGCACCGGCATCGCCTGCCATGCCAGCCTGCCCGATGAAGACGTCGATGTGGGCCACGAGATGGAAATTGCCATCTACCGCATGCTGCAGGAAATGCTCAACAACGTGACCAAGCACGCCAAGGCCAGCAAGGTCGATGTCATTCTCGACGTCGATGAGGACCACGTGGCCCTGACCGTACGCGATGATGGCGTGGGCATTCCCGAAGAGCGGCGTGACAACCACAAGACCTACGGCCTGCGCGGCTTGCGCGAGCGCGCCACGTTCTTTGGCGGGGAGGTCGATATCCGTTCCACGCCGGGCAAGGGTGCCCTCATCAGCATCAGCCTGCCGATACGCCCGGAGCTGGCTGCCAGCGACGCCTGAGATCGCGGCTGCACGGCTGTTTCAAGTACCCGTCATCATCCACGAAAGCCGCCCCCAGGGCGGCTTTCTGCGTTTTGGTGAGCTTGTTTGCAAGAGCGTTTTTCCGGCACGATTTTTCGTTTTTTCCTACGCGTGAAAGGGCGACTCTCTTATGTCGGGCCAAGAGGCTCATCGGTACCATGGATTCATCGTCACTCACCGCCCGAACGGGAGGCCAGGGTGGCGGGACCGGCAAGGAGCGGACCTCTGCGCCGGGTAACCCACAGACGAACAACGCAAAGGAGCCATCATGAACAAGGATCAGATCAAGGGCAGCTTGAAGGAAGTCGCAGGCAAGGTGCAGGAGAAGACCGGTGAGCTGACCGGCAACACCAGCCAGCAGGTCAAGGGCGCCGCCAAGCAGGTCGAAGGCAACGTCCAGAAGACCTATGGTGACGCCAAGGAAGCCGCCAAGGACTAATCCGGACTGCGTGCCGTCAGAGGCAGGACTGCGTTGGTGGTCGTTTTTGCATCGCTGCGGCGATTGCTGGCTACCACTGGCGCAGGCCGAAGCTCAGCCGTGTAGGAAAACGCCTACGCCAGAATCGGAAATGGCTGATTTTGTGATGCAGCAATTTCCGCGACCATGTCGTCATGGTGCTGGTAGAGCCGGGAAATCAAAAAGAGTTCTCGGTTTGCCGCATGAAATTTTCAGCTCACCGCCAGAAGGGACCCCTGAAAGGGCAGACCATGAAAAAAACAGTCGGTATTTGCATGCTGGCAGCCGCCTCGGCTTTCGCCTCTCACGCTTTCGCAGAAACTTCACAAGCCGTCGACAGCGCCGCGCGCTGGTCGGCTTCCACGATGGACCGTCACATGCCGGTTGATGCAGCGCGCCTGCACAAGCTGGGGCAGAAGAAATTCCGCTACATGGACATGGCCCAGAGCAAGCGCTCCAAGTCCCTGCAGAATGCCGTGCTGCTGTTTGGCGCACGTGCCGACGGCCAGGGCCAGGTGGCGCAACGCGACCAAGCCAAGGCTGCGCCCAGCGCACCGGTTTATCGTGATCACGCACAGTCCAAGCCACCGCGCGTGATCATGCGTCCGTCGACCTGAGCGCCGGGCGTATCCAACCATTCGATCAAGAGGAAGGAGTCATCATGAAGACCATGCAAAAACTGGCAGTGACCTCGGTAGCCATCTGTGCCTTTGCCGCCTTGACCGGCTGCAGCGGCATGACCCAGCAAGACAAGAACACCGCCATCGGCGCAGGTGCCGGTGCTGTCGGTGGTGCCGTCCTCACTGGTGGCAGCGCCATCGGGACCGTCGGTGGTGCCGCTGTCGGTGGCGTGATCGGCAACCAGGTCGGCAAGTAATTTGCTGATCGGCTGATCGCCTGGCACTGCGCCTCGTGGTGAGGCGCAGCACCCATCAACAACGCCGCGACGGGAATGACCTGTCGCGGCGTTGTTGCATTGAGGGCGGGATGCGGGTCAGCTTATTTGGCAGCGGGCATGGCGCCGTGCTTGTGTGGCGGCTTGCGTGTGCCCTTCCTGGCGGGTGCAGCGGCGGGAGCGTCACCCTGGTAGTCCTTGAAGATGCGCTGCGCGCGTGCCGCATCCTGCGACCTGGCTTGTGCCGCCTGCTGGCGGCATGCCGCAGCGTCCTTCCCTTTCATGCTTTTGCAGGCCTGCAGCGCTTCGGCATAGGCCGCTGCGGTTTCCTTGTTGAGGTTCTGCAGTCGGCCCTTGGGGCTGTTGTCTTCCTGGTACCAGCGCTGCGGATCGGCCTTGCTGACATCTTCTTCAGCAGCGTGCACGGTGCCGGCAGACAGGATGGCGAAGGCCGCCAGGAGAGCGGGCAGGGGAGAAGCGAGGAATTTATTGTTCATCTGATGTCAGCCTCTTCACGTTACGGGTGCGGGAGAGCCGTGTGCGTGAGCCTGCCCCCACAGGGGATGATGCAGCCTGCACAAGCAAACGGCGCGGACGGTGACAGGCACCGTCCGCGCCGTTTTCCCGTCCGCCACCGGATGTTATCAGGCTTGCGGGAGGGAAGGGAGCGTCAGAAAGGAGGGGCTTGGCCGCCGGATCGAAGATGCCAGCGGCCGCCCCGCCTTATATCTTGCCAAGCAGCAGCAGGATCAGCAGGATGATGACGATGGTGCCAGCGATGCCGCTGGGACCATAGCCCCAGCTGCGGCTGTGCGGCCAGGCCGGGATGACGCCGAGCAGGATCAGGATCAGGACGATGAGCAGGATGGTGCCGAGGGTCATGGATTTCTCCTTTGTTATTGAGTTCGTTCTTGCCCGCCAGGGTGCAAGCGCCGGTTGATTCGTGAAGCTGGGCCCATCTTAGGGCGGGCCCGTCCGGCGCACGATCAGCGGCCCTCGCAATGTGCTGTAGGAAAATCCGGCAAGCGCGAGTAGGTGGCCGCGCGTCCCTGACAAATCGCTGCCAACTTGGTGCAAGGCACAATCGAAGTGCGGGCCACGCCCGATTTGATCGCGCCGTGCCACCTCCAAGGGCCCGTAGGGCGGGCTGACCTTTCTCCCGCAAGTGCAGTCCCTGCGCGGCTTTGCGAGCGAGGATGAGGTTCTGGCACGCTCTTTGCTGAATCCTCGTCACAAGCGCAGCAATGCGCAAGCAATGTGAAGGTGTGGCCAATGGCGGTCGCGCCGTCCAGGACAAAGGCGTCTTCCGGTATGGGCATCCATGTCGGAACACGCCTTTTTTTCGTTTGGGCTTTCTTCAAATCGCAACGCAAGGGGAACAGTGCTATGGAATCCAAAGGTCAGGCAGGCAAGGCAGGCGCGCTGGAGAGCGGCACGCCAGTCGTACAGGACAGCGCCGTCAAGGCAGCCGATGGTGTAGACGGACGTCGCCGCACCCTCCTGCAGGGCGCGGCACTGGCTGCCGGCAGCGGCATGCTGGGGCTGGCCCCGGGCGGCGCCTGGGCGGCCGGTTCCGACAAGCCGGAGAAGGAAGAGGTCAAGATCGGCTTCATCCCCCTGACCGATTGCGCCTCGGTGGTGATGGCTTCGGTGATGGGCTTCGACAAGAAGTACGGCATCAAGATCGTCCCCAGCAAGGAAGCCTCCTGGGCCGGTGTGCGCGACAAGCTCACCAACGGTGAACTGGATGCGGCCCACGTGCTGTATGGCCTGATCTACGGCGTGCAGATGGGCATCGGCGGCCAGAAGAAGGACATGGCCGTGCTGATGGGCCTGAACCACAACGGGCAGGCCATCACCCTGTCCAGGAAACTGGCCGACAAGGGCGCCGTCGATGGCGCGTCGCTGGCCAAGCTGATGCAGGCCGAGAAGCGCGAATACACCTTCGCACAGACTTTCCCGACGGGCACGCACGCCATGTGGCTGTATTACTGGCTGGCCGCCAACGGCATCAACCCGATGAAGGATGCCAAGGTCATCACGGTGCCGCCGCCGCAGATGGTGGCCAACATGCGGGTGGGCAACATGGATGGCTTCTGCGTGGGCGAACCCTGGGGCCATCGCGCCATCGTCGACGGCGTGGGCATCACCGCCATCACCACCCAGGACATCTGGAAGGACCATCCCGAGAAGGTGCTGGGCACCTCGCTGGAGTTCGTGCAGAAATACCCCAATACCTGTCGCGCGATGATGGCCGCCATCCTGGAAGCCAGCAAGTGGATCGATGCCTCGCTGGCCAACAAGAACAAGATGGCCGAGGTGATCGCCGACAAATCCTATGTGAACACCAGCAAGGACGTGATCGACCAGCGCATCCTCGGGCGCTACCAGAACGGCCTGGGCAAGACCTGGGACGATCCCAACTACATGAAGTTTTACGACGAAGGCCAGGTCAACTTCCCCTTCCTCTCCGACGGCATGTGGTTCATGACCCAGCACCGCCGCTGGGGCCTGTTGAAGAGCGATCCGGATTACCTGGCCGTGGCCAAGTCGGTCAACCAGATCGATCTCTACAAGGACGCAGCCGCGATGACCAAGACGCCCTTGCCCAAGGATGTCATGCGCAGTTCCAAGCTCATGGATGGCACGGTGTGGGATGGCAAGAATCCGGCGGCCTACGCGCAGTCGTTCAAGATCAAGGTGTGAGCGGGTGCGGCCAGGTGCCGTGTCCATCAAGGTGAAGTGCATAGAGCAAGGGGAAGATGATGAGTGCAGTCGCAGAAAGCATCATGGGTGACAACGCCAAGCCGGCCGGCGTGCCTGCGGCCAGCGAGCCGCTGCGTGCCGCCGCCGCCAACGAAGCGCAGGTGGCGCCTGCGGCCAGCGCTGCCGGCAGCGTGAAGACACGCAGCCTGCGCAAGAAGATCATCGCGGGCGGGCTCTTCATGCGCGTGGTGCCGCCACTGCTGGGGGTGGCGCTGCTGGTGCTGGTCTGGCAGATCATCGCCTTGAAGACCGCCAGTTTCCCCACGCCATGGGTGACCCTGAAGGAAGCGGGCGTGATGTTTTCCGATCCCTTCTACCGCAACAGTCCCAATGACCAGGGCATAGGCTGGAACGTGCTGGCCTCGCTGCAACGGGTCGGCATGGGCTTCGGACTGGCCGCGCTGGTGGGCATCCCGCTGGGCTTTGCGATCGGCCGCGTGGAATTCCTTTCGCGCATGTTCGGCCCCATCATCAGCCTGCTGCGTCCGGTCTCGCCGCTGGCCTGGCTGCCCATTGGTTTGCTGGTCTTCAAGTCGGCCAATCCGGCGGCGATCTGGTCGATCTTCATCTGCTCGATCTGGCCGATGATCATCAACACGGCCGTTGGTGTGCAGCGCGTGCCGCAGGATTACATGAACGTGGCGCGGGTGTTGAACCTGTCCGAGTGGAAGGTGCTGACCAAGATCCTGTTCCCTTCGGTGTTGCCTTACATGCTGACAGGCGTACGTCTTTCCATCGGGACTGCGTGGCTGGTGATCGTGGCTGCCGAGATGCTCACCGGTGGCGTCGGTATCGGCTTCTGGGTCTGGGATGAATGGAACAACCTGAACGTGCCGCACATCATCATCGCCATCGTCGTCATCGGGGTGGTGGGGCTGGTGCTGGAGCAATTGCTGGTGGCGCTGGCCAAGGCGTTTACCTACGAACAGGTCAACAACTGAGGAGGGCAGGATCATGGACAACATCAACGGCAAGTTCATCGACATCCACGGCGTGGAGATGGTGTTCCACACCAAGAAGGGCGTCTTCCATGCACTGCGCGAGATCAACCTGACGGTGGCCAAGGGCGAGTTCGTGACCTTGATCGGGCACTCCGGCTGCGGCAAGTCGACCTTGCTGAACCTGATCGCGGGTCTGCTCAAGCCCAGCGAGGGCGTGCTGCTGTGTGCCAATCGCGAAATCGGCGGCCCGGCCCCGGAGCGCGCAGTCGTGTTCCAGAACCACTCGCTGCTGCCCTGGCTGACCTGCTACGAAAACATCTATCTCGGCGTGGAGCGCGTCTTCGGCGCCACCGAGAATCGCACCCAGCTGCGTGACCGCACGCGTGCCGCGCTGGCGCTGGTGGGGCTGACCGCCGCCGAGGCCAAGCGGCCCAATGAAATCTCCGGCGGCATGAAGCAGCGCGTTGGCATTGCCCGCGCGTTGGCGATGGAGCCCAAGGTCTTGCTGATGGATGAACCCTTTGGTGCCCTCGATGCGTTGACGCGCGCGCACCTGCAGGATGAGCTGTTGAAGATCGTTGCCAAGACCGAATCCACGGTGGTGATGGTGACCCACGATGTGGATGAGGCAGTGCTGCTGTCGGACCGGATCGTGATGATGACCAACGGACCGGCCGCCACCATCGGTGAGGTCGTGGAAGTGAAGCTGCCGCGTCCGCGTGACCGTGTCACGCTGGCGCAGGATGCGCAGTATGGTGCCTATCGCACGGCGGTGCTGGAGTTCCTGTATCGCAAGCAGGCGCATCCGGCACGGGAGGCGGCTTGAGTCTGCATTAAGGGAATGCCAAGGCCACCCGTCCAATGCCATTGAAGGAGAAGTCCATGAGCAGCCTGGCTGTCATCGAAGAGGCCCCGGTTCAAGGGGAGGAGGCATCCGGAGTCGTTCCGCTCTCGGGCGAAGTGTTTGGTGCCCTGATCAATCTCTCGGGCCGCCGCCGTTTCACCTCGCAGCGCCTGGTGCTGTACGCGGTGCTGGCCGCACAGGGCCAGCAGGGCGCGTGTGCCACCGCGCGCGAGGCGCTGGGCTTGTTTCGCAGTGCCCATGCGGCCTTGCTCAAGCGCTCCGGGGATTTGCCCGGCGTCTTCTGTCCGGAGCTGGAAGAGGTCTATTTCGGACGCAGCCGGGGCGATGCCCGCATCACCAGTTTTGCCGAGCTGGCGCAACGTGCGCTCAATGCCATCGAGGACAAGCTCAAGACCGGTCCGGCCCTGCTGGAACAACTGGTGCAGGAAACCACGCCGCTCCTGGCCGTGTTGAACGAGATCACGGCGGTCTACGAAGCGCAGTCCAGGAAGCATGCGCGGCTCATGCGCGAACAGTTGCGCGGCATCATGACCGATATCGAAACCATTGCGCGCGAAGCCAAGATGGTGGCCTTCAATGCCCGTATCGTGGCGGCCCGGTCAGGACAGGCGGGCCGGGAATTTTCGGTGGTGGCCGGTGTGCTTTCCAACATCACCGGTGAAATCGATGAACTGGTCAAGGAGGCCTTGAGCGGTGCGGCCGCCTGAACTCGCCTTCCTGGCGCCATTCATCTGCGTTTAATGCTCTTTTGCCGAGCATTTAATCTTGCTTAATGCTGCTCACCGGTTCTTCAACGCTGCCCATGCCACCAGCAGCCAAGCAGCGAGGAAGGCCACGCCGCCGAACGGCGTGATGGCGCCCAGGATGCGCGTGCCGGTCAGGGCCAGCAGGTAGAGGCTGCCGCTGAAGATGACGATGCCCGCCAGCATCAGCCGGCCGGCCCAGTGCAGGGCGGCCCCGGCCATGCGTGGCATGAGCAGCGCGATGGCAATCATGCCCAGCGCATGCATGACCTGGTAGGTCACGGCGGTGTGCCAGATCGCCAGCATCTCTTCGGAAATCATTTTCTTCAAACCATGCGCGCCGAAGGCGCCACAGCCCACGGCCACGAACATGTTCAGCGCGCCGGCGGCGATCAGGGTGCGTTCTTTCATCGGTCTCGTTCTCGGTCAGCGGTCATCAGCGATTCAATAAGTCGGGCGCATGCCCTTGCCCAGCCGATACTCATGCCGCAATACGAACTGGGAGGTAGCGATCAGGCCCGACAATCCCAGGATCAGTTGCGTCAGGGTATCCGGGGGCAGCACCCATACGCTGCCGGCGGGGGCGGGCACATTGGCGGCAGCGCTGATGACCGGGGCGGCCCATGCGGCTTCCTCGCTCACGTCCAGCAGGATCTGGCCTTCGGGCGTGGTGTGCAGATGGATCTCGCCCCCCAGCTCCAGCGTGAAGCAGATGCCCTGGCCGGCGTTGACGGTGTTCATCTTGTGACGGAAGACCACGGCTTGCAGTTCGCGGTTGTAGGTGTCGATCCAGGTCTCCACTTCCTGCACGTTCTGCAGGACGATCCAGCGGCGTGGCGCGGGAATGGTCTCGGCGCCGGCGACGGCATCATCGGGGAAGATCGGTTCGGGGGCTTGCTCGGACATGGTGGCTGCGGGAGTCGGGGGAAGGCAGCAGTATATAGGATCGCTGTGGCGCAGGGCAGCGGCCGTGGACGTGCCAAAGCGGTTGCCTGGCAGAGCGCAATGGCGGTAGCTTATGCGCTCCGGGCTGCCCGGCTTTCATCATAAAAATTCCATGCGCCAATTCTCTTTCTCCGCCTTCGGCAGGCTGCTGCCGGCATTGGGCCTGTGCGGCCTTCTCCTCGTTCCCCTCGCGGGACGCACCCAGCAGCTGGCGCTGGACATCAACGAATCGGTCAGCAGCATCGACGTGAGCGTCAAGGACATGTATGGCCGGCAAGAGAGCGGCAAGGTCGTCATCACCCAGTTCAAGCCGGCCGGACCGGGGCCTTTCCCGGTGGTCATCCTCAGTCACGGACGCAGTCCCACCAATCGCCAGGATCCGCCGCGTTTTCGCTTCACCAGGCAGGTACGCTACTTCGTCTCGCGCGGCTTTGCCGTCTTCGAGCCGACCCGCATCGGCTACGGCGCCTACATGACGCAGTTCGATCCTGAGGACAGCGGCAGTTGCGCCAGCAAGGATTACGCGCCCATGGCCGAGGCCGGCAGCACCGAAATCCTGGCTGTGCTGGATTACGCCAGGCAGCAGCCGTATGTCGATGCCAAGCGCGTGCTGCTGGTGGGTCAGTCGGTGGGTGGCTACCTCACGGTGGCCACTTCCGCGCGCAATCCCGAAGGGGTCGTGGGTGCAATCAATTTTGCCGGCGGCTCCGGCGGCGATCCGGAAAAACGTCCCGGCAATCCCTGCGCACCCCAGCGGCTGGAAGAGATGTACACCCGCTTTGGCCAGGCCGCGAAGATACCCATGTTGTGGATCTATACCGAGAACGACCTCTACTTCGCCCCGACCTACAGCAAGGCGTGGCACGAGGCCTTCGTCAAGGCCGGCGGCAAGGCGGACTATCGGCTCCTGCCGCCCTTCGCCCAGAACGGGCATACGCTCTTTGCCCGGGGCCCCGAGATCTGGGAGCCCATCGTCGGCGAGTTCCTCGACAAGCTCGGCCTGCCGGCACCGCGTGCGGCTCAATAAGCCAGCCGATACGCCTCATTGGTCGATTCCAGCCGGCTGGCAATGACCTTGACCACATACGCATGCAGCCGCAGGGCCGTGGCCGGGTCGTCCTGCTCCAGCTGGCGCAGGTTGGCCCGCGTCAGTTGCCAGGCGCGCGTGGGACGATCGGTGACCACGTCGGCGGTGCGCCGCTGGCCGCGGTAGAGCGCCATCTCGCCCACGATGGTGGCACTGCCGAAGGAGCGCAAACGCATGCGGCCGCCTCCTTCCAGGGGTAACGAGATGCTGACCAGCCCCTCGTCGATGAAATACATCGAATCACCCGCATCACCCTTGCGAAAGAGCATCGTGCCGGCGGCCAGTTCCACCTTCTCCATGCGCGCCAGCAGGGCGGCCAGTTCGCGCGCATCGAAATGCTCGGCCAGGCTGGTGTGCAGGGCATCGCGCGACTGGTCGCCTGCGGCGTGTTGCAGCAACTGGTCTTCTACCCATTCCAGTGCCAGGTCGAGATCGGCGAACTCGCGCGGGGCCTGGCCGGGGAAGGCGGCGCGTGCGATGGGGCGGCGGATCGCTTCGCTGATGCCGGTCAGGATCAGGGTCACCTTGTAGTGCTCGCACACCTGCGCCAGCTTGACGAAGCTCTGCGAGGTCGATGCATCCAGGCCCTGGACGTGGCGGAAGTCGATGATGATGAACTGGCGCGGCGACTGCAGTTGTTCGCGCACCCGATGCACGATCTGGTTGGCGCTGCCAAAGAACAGGAAACCCTGCAGGCGCATGCCGAAGACGCGCTGGCCCAGCTGCTTGAGTTCGGCCTGGGCGGCGGCGCTGCGCTCGAGCTTGGAGTGCAGCGTGGCACCGGTGAATTCCATCTTCACGCAGGATACCCGGCCATAGTCCAGCACGAACAGGACGCAGGCCACCACCACGCCCAGCGCTACGCCGGTGACGAAGCCGTAGCAGGCCACCACTGCCACGATCAGCACGATCAGGAAATAGTCTCCGCGCGCCAGGCGGCGGCTGCGCACCAGCCATTCATTGAGCAATCCGCCACCCAGGCCGATGAGCAGGCCGGCCAGGACCGGCTTGGGGAAATAGGCCAGCAGCGGGATGAAGAAAAGTGCAAACACCAGGCAGAGCAACGCTGCCAACAGCGTGGCGATGCGGTCGCGCGAGCCGAAGCGGTAGTTCAGCAGCGTGCGCGAGAGCGAATGACAGCCGACCACGCCGCCGAACAGCCCGCTGAGCATGTTGGCCAGGCCGGCGCTGCGCAGCTCGCGGTTGAAATCGACCTCGCGCCGCGTGGCCAGGCTTACCCCGGTGGCATTGAGCAGGATGGCCAGTGTGGTCACGGCAATGAGCGCCAGCAGTTCGCCGTAGTGGCGCCACAGGATGTCCCAGTGCACCAGCGACCAGGAGACTTGCACCGGCAGCTGCACATGCCCGGGGCTCAGCGGCGCGAACATCCAGCCAAAAGCACGCGCCTGGGCCAGCGAGATGCCGCTGGCGGCCAGGGCGGCGTAGAAGGCGGCACTGGCCAGCGCCAGCGAGGCCGGCAGGGCCAGCGGATGCTCGAACTTGCGTCCCGGCAGGCCCAGCATGCCGACCACCACGATGGCCACCGGCAGCAGTTCCTGCCAGTGCAGCTCAATGCCGGCGCCCAAGGCATCCAGGCCCAGGGGATGTCCGGTCAGCACCGTGAAGGCCCCGGTCCACAGCAGGTAGCCGGTGCCGGCGAGGAAACCGCCGATCACCGGGAAGGGGACGAACAGCACCAGGTTGCCCCGCCGCAGCGCGCCCAGCAGCATCAGCACCAGACCCACCAGCAGGCTGCTCATGGTGATGGCGGTGGTGACCGTGGCCAGGATCTCGGCCGGGGAAAGTTGGGCACGTTGCATGGTGGCGCTGATGCCGCCGACCATCAGCGAGAGCAGGCCCACCGAATTGGAGTCGGCGCCGCCCAGCATGAAGGGCAACGAACTGGTGAAGCAGATCACCAGCAGGCAGAGCACGCTGGTGATGAACATGAGCGGCAAGCCCGCCTGCAGGAGGCCATCGCCACTGCCCCCGAAAATCATGACGGCGTAGCTCACTGCATAGCTCACCGACACCAGTGCCACCACGCAGGCTGCCGGCAGGCTGCCCAGGCAGTGGCGCAAGCGGGTGAGCGGACTGGATTGCGGCATCAGATGACCTTCCCCGAAGGCTGCGCGTTTGTGCGGCATGCCTGTACCCCCATCGATATGGCCGCGCACGTGCCGGCCGTTCTTGTTGTCTGGCGTCTTGCCGCGCGCCCCCGCGCGCGATACCGGACGGGCGCCGCTGCGGTCCATGCCGCAGGGTCGCTGGTGTCCGGATATTGCCAATGATGAATGCCAATCTATCACACGAAAATGACAGAATTACAACAAGGGGCGGCTTTCTGGGCGAAATGAAGTAAAGCTCAGGTATTCCCGTCGCGACGGCCTCGCAGCCGTTGCATGCGGGAAAAAAGTGAACGTTTACATCCTCGTTCACATCCTCTTCAGGACGATCTGCCGTCGGCATGCTGGCGATGCCATTGCACCGAAGCTTGCCCGGCCAGTTCACGCAGGCTGCGCAGGGAGGCGACCTCTTCCGAGGTCAGTCCGTCGCGCTGGCGGCGCAGGCCACCCAGTTCGTGCAGGGCGGTTTCGGCGTCGATGCTGGCCAGCCCGGCCTGCCGTTGCAGCTGGCGCAGTACCGGGGCCGGCTGGCGCGCCAGTACGGCATCCAGGTAGGCGCGGTTGGCCTCCAGTCCGGCGGCGATACGCTGGCGCGGCGTGGCACCCAGATCGGGCCACAGCGCCAGCGCGGCCAACAGGGCGGCGCCGCTGCCGACCAGGTTATCCAGTGCGCGGGCCGAGGCGATGCCGGCACCGGGCTGCAGCATGTCGGTCACGCAGATGAAGAGCATGGTCAGGAACACCACGAACACCGTGTAGTTCACCAGCCGCAGGGCAATCGCCAGCCCTGCCAGCAGGATCGCCAGCAGCGGCAGCAGCAGCCCGTGGGGTGGGACCAGCTGCAGCAGCGTCAATGCCAGCAGGCCGCCCAGCAGGCTGCCAAGGATGCGTTCCACGCAGCGCGCCCAGGTCTGGCGGGCGGCTCCCTGCAACACCACCACCACAGCCATCGTGGCCCAGTACGGATAGCCCAGGTGGAAGGCCTGCGCCGCATAGAACACGGCACCCACCCCCGCTGCCTGGCGGCCACCCTGCTGCAGGCTCTTGTGCAGCCGTGGCAGCAGGGGGTTGCGGGGCGGCGTGGGCGTGGTTTCTACCGCCTCCCGGGAGCGCTGTTCGGCCCACAGCAGCCTGTCAGCGTGCGACAGCGCGCGCAGGCAGCCGGCAACCAGCGGGTCGGACACCGGCGCTTGCTGGCTGGCGGTGAAGCGCTCCTGCAGGGCGCGGCCGGGGGGCATGCCGCGGGTGGCCTCCAGCCGGGCATGGGCGCGCAGCAGCACCGCCAGGGCCAGGCGCGCGGCGCGCCGCTGCTCGTGCGGGGTGGTCAGTTGCTGGATGGCGGCGTGCTCCAGGGCGATCAGCGTGTGGAAGATCATCTCGCTGGCCTGCAGCAGGTGTTCCCAGGGATGTGCATCGGCCATGGCCGTGCCGGCATGCCGTTGCAGCATGGCACGCAGGCGTTCCAGGGCCAGTCGCGTGGCGCGGCGATGTTCGCCGTGCTCCCGGTGCCAGTGCTGGTCGCGGTGCTGGCCGGCTGGCGAGGCCAGCAGGGCCTGGCTCATGTCGAGCATGCGCAGCAGGGCTGCGCGCGCGGCCTGGCGCAGGGCGGCCTGGTCATCGATGCGCCAGATCAGGTTGATGAGCAGCCAGGCCCAGAGCGCGCCAGCGCAGAAGGACGCGGCCTGCAGCGCGGCCATCGCCTGGCCTTGCGGAAAGCCTGCCGCCACTACGGCGACCACCGCCAGCAGCGTGCCCAGTAGCGCGCCGGACTCGATGGCACCAGTGAGCGTGACCGCGCCCAGCACCATCAGCGGTGCCGTGAGCAGGGCGGCATGCGGGGTCCATGAGGAGCTCCAGGCACCGATGAACGCCACCACTGTTCCTGCCAGGGCAAAGATGCCCAGCAGCAGGCGGCGCTGCGCATGCGGGCCGGGCGCATCGCACAGGCAGGTCCAGAAGGCGGCGAACACCGCCCACGCCAGCCAGCGTTGTCCGCTCAGCATGGCGGCCGCCAGCGGCAGGGCAATGGCGACCCCGGCACGCAAGCCTTCCTGGGCGCTGAACTGTTCCTGGAGCAAAGGAAAAGAGCGCAATTCCAGCCGCCGTGCGATGCGGCGCGCATGGGCGGCGAGGGTGCGGGTCTCGGGCAGGAAGATGGTGCGCATGGCAAGTACAAGTGGTCGGACCACTTTTTCAATGAATTTGGCGTGGTATGGAGCGGATACTACAATCGACTGCACTACCTTTGTGAGGACTCTGCAAAGTGGTCCGACCACCTTCCAAGGAGCCGCCGATGACTGCCTCTCCCCTGGTTGACCGCCTGGCCGACCTGATTGCCCAGCGTGCGCTGGTACCGGGCCAGAAGCTACCGTCTGAACGCGCACTGGCCTCGGAGTTCGGCGTGTCGCGTTCGTCCCTGCGCGAGGCCATTGGCGTGCTCACCAGCCGGGGTGTACTGGTGGCCCGCCATGGCGGTGGCACTTTCCTGGCCGAAGACGAGCATGCGGCGCTGACCGATCCGATTGCCGACGCCTTGCTGCCGCTCGCACCGCTGGCCCGCAGTGATGCCGGCTATTGGAAGGACGTGGCCGAGATCCGGTTTTCGCTGGAAGGCGATGCCGCATATTTCGCCGCCCTGCGCGCTAGCGAATCAGACAAGCAGCGTTTGCAACAGGCATATTTCGCCGTCTCCACCGCGCCCCTCGATGACCTGGCCGCGCAGGCCCGCACCGATGCCGCTTTTCACCTGGCCATCGCCCAGGCCTCGCGCAATGTGGTGCTGCGGCAGGTGATGTCGGGCCTGCTGCGGCTGCTGGAGATCAGCATTGCCGACACCTTGCGGCAGCTGTATCGCCTGCCGGACATCGTGGCCCAACTGGACAAGCAGCATCGCCAGATCCTCGACGCCATTCTCGCCGGCCGCGCCGAGGAGGCGCGCCAGCATGCCAATGCGCACCTCGACTTCGTACAGCAGCGCCTGCTGGACATCGAAGAAGCCCCTGCCCGTGCGCGGCGTGCCGCTGCCGTTTGATTTTCTTCACGTTACCAGGACCATCATGATCATCTCTTCCACCCACGATTACCGCGAAGCCGCCCGGCGGCGCTTGCCGCGTTTCCTGTTCGATTACATCGACGGCGGTGCCTACGATGAACACACACTGGCGCGCAATTCGCTGGACCTGCGCCAGCTGGCCTTGCGTCAGCGGGTGCTCAAGGAAGTGGGCGAGGTCGATCTCTCCACCACGCTGCTGGGCCAGTCGCTGGCGATGCCGCTGGCGCTGTCGCCGGTCGGCCTGACCGGGATGTATGCACGGCGCGGTGAAGTGCAGGCGGCACGGGCGGCAGAAAAGGCTGGCATCCCCTTCACCTTGTCGACGGTGTCGGTGTGCCCGATCGAAGAGGTGCAGCAGGCGGTGACGCGGCCGATCTGGTTCCAGCTGTATGTGCTCAAGGATCGCGGGTTCATGAAGAATGTGCTGGACCGTGCCTGGGCGGCGGGTGTGCGCACGCTGGTGTTCACGGTGGACATGCCGGTGCCGGGCGCACGCTATCGCGACCGCCATTCGGGCATGTCCGGGCCCAACGCGGCGCTGCGCCGCTATCTGCAGGCCGTCACGCATCCGCGCTGGGCGTGGGATGTGGGTTTGCTGGGACGTCCGCATGATCTCGGCAATGTCTCGGCGTATCTCAACAAGAAGACCGGACTGGAAGATTACGTAGGCTGGCTGGGAGCCAATTTCGATCCGGGCATCGGTTGGCATGACCTGCAGTGGATACGTGATTCGTGGCAGGGCAGCATGCTGTTGAAGGGCATCCTTGATCCCGAGGATGCGCGCGAGGCAGTCCGATTCGGTGCGGATGGCATCGTGGTATCCAACCATGGTGGCCGCCAGCTGGACGGCGTGCTCTCGACCGCGCGCGCCTTGCCGGAGATCGCCAGTGCGGTGAAGGGGGATCTCGCCCTGCTGGTGGATTCGGGCGTGCGGTCGGGACTGGATGTGGTGCGACTGCTGGCATTGGGTGCCGATACGGTGATGCTGGGGCGCGCCTTCATCTATGCGCTGGCCGCAGAGGGGCAGGCAGGGGTGGAGAACGTGCTGAGTCTGTTTGCCAGGGAGATGCAGGTGGCCATGACCTTGACGGGGGCGCGCCGGATCGCGGAGATCAGTGCGGATAGTCTGGTGAGGGCAGGGGTAGAAGGGCAGTGACGTTCCGCCGGCCGCGCTGGGGGATCGGATGTACGCCGGCGTATCCCAAGGTAGTGCGCGCGGGCTAGGCCGATGGCAAGCAGAGCAGCGATGCTTGCCGATGCATTTCGTCACTTCATTTCACCAATTACTGCCAACTATGGTGTCATGTCGTCTCGTGCGAAGGTGATCAGGTTTGCAGCGTGGAAATCCTGATGGATGCCGGGTCTGAATTGCAGTCACGTTTTCGCAAGCGCGAAAAACAAAAAGGGCTCCAGCGAACTGGAGCCCTTCGTATTTCTGGTAGGCCGTGCGGGACTCGAACCTGCGACCAACGGATTAAAAGTCCGCTGCTCTACCAACTGAGCTAACGACCCGAAAGACCGCTATTATAGGCAAACTCTATCAGCGGTGTCAACACTGTGCCGTCACAAACGATCATCGATCGTTCATCAAACACCCCACCGCGATGAAGCCGCTTACTTGAGCGATGCCATCCTGTCCTTGCCGGTTTGCGCGGCAGGGGTGTTCGGATACTTGGCGATCAACTGTTCCAGCGTTTTCTTGGCTGCTGCCTTGTCCTTCAGTTCGGCTTGCGAACTGGCGATGTTGAGCAGGGCGTCAGCGGCCTTGGGGTTGTCCGGATAATTCTTCACCACCACCTGCTGCGCAGCGATGGCACCCTTGTAGTCGCGCTGGGCGTACAGGGCATTGCCTTGCCAGTATTGCGCCGAGGCGGCGTAGCCGGATTGCGGATAGCGCTTGAGGAAGTCGGCGAAGGCGTTGCCCGCTCCCTTGTAATCGCCACCCTTGAATTGCGACAGGGCCGCATCATAGGCCTGCTGTTCGGAGACGCCTACAGCCACGGTCTGGCCATCGACTTGCACCTGCTGCGGTTCCAGCTTGCGCAGGCGTGCATCCAGGTCGACGTAGAAATCCTTCTGGCGTTGCTGGGCGTTGGTAATCTCGTTGGTCAGCACCTCGATCTGGCCGCGCAGCGCCGCAATCTGGGATTGCAGGTTGTCGTTGCGGTCCGAGAGCGTCAGGACGCTGTTCTTGTCAGCCTTGTTGGCGACGTCACGCTGCAGGGCTTCGATCTTGGAACGGATGTCCAGGATGGCCTTGCGCGCCTCGTCATCATCAAACAGGCCGGCACGGGCGGTAAGCGGTAGGAAAGCCGTGGCGGCCAGCAAGGCCGCCACGGTTACCGATTTCAGTTTGAAAGCGGTATGCATGTCGATTATTGGTAAGCGATGTCAGCGCGACGGTTCTCGGCGTAGGACGCTTCATCCTGGCCCAGTGCCTTGGGCTTTTCCTTGCCGAAGGAAACCGCTTCCACTTGTGCATCCGACACGCCCAGCAGGACCAGAGCCTTGCGGACTGCTTCAGCACGCTTCTGACCCAGGGCCAGGTTGTACTCGGCGCCACCGCGATCATCGGTGTTGCCCTGGATGATCACCTTGCGGTCCTTGTGGGCCACCAGGTACTTGGCGTGGTTTTCGATGACGGTACGGTATTCCGGCTTGACAGTGTAGCTGTCGTAGTCGAAGTACACGCTACGCTTGGCCAGCACGCCTTGCGGGTCGTTCAGCGGATCAACCGAACCGGCGTTGACGGTGCCCACGGCGCGGGTGTCAGCGCCGTTGCTGGCGCCGTTCTGCACGGGAGCGTTGGCCTTGTCGTCCAGCTTGGTCGACGAGCAGGCGGCCAGCAGGACAGCGCTGGAGACGATGAGGGCGAAGGTACTGATAGTGCGCATTTTGGATTTCTCCTTGTCGTGATGAAAGCAATATTGGATTTCTTTATTTCATGAACGGACCCCAGGTCGGTTCCCTGATATCACCGGCCTGCGTCGTCAGACGCTGTTTGATTCGGCCATCGACGGAAACGACGGCCAGGGATCCGCGACGACCAGATTCCGTCGCGTACATGATGTATTTGCCATTGGGCGCAAAGCTGGGCGACTGGTCGCGGCTGCCGTCGGAGAGGCGAATCTCCTGGCCATTGGTCAGGTCCAGCGCATACAGCTGGAACAGACCGTCGCGACGCGAAATGAAGGCCAGCGTCTTGCCATCCGGCGAAATGCGCGGGCTGATGTTGTAGCTGCCATTGAAGGTGACGCGCTGGGGCGAGCCACCATCCAGGCCGACCTTGTACACCTGCGGACCGCCGCTGCGGTCGCTGGTGAAGTAGACGCTACCGCCATCGGGCGAAAACTGCGGTTCGGTATCGATGCCGGCACTGTTGGTCAGGCGGCGCAGGCCCGAACCGTCGGCATTGATCACGTACACCTGGGTCAGGCCATCGCGGGTCAGGGCCACGGCCAGGCGCGAGCCGTCCGGCGACCAGGCCGGGGCCGAGTTGCTGCCCTTGAAGTTGGCCACGATGGAGCGCTGGCGGGTCACCAGGTTCTGGATGTAGACCACCGGCTTCTTCATCTCGAAGGAAACGTAGGCGACCTTGGTGCCGTCAGGCGACCAGGACGGCGAAATGATCGGCTCATTGGAGCGCAATGCCACTTGCGTGCCTTCACCATCGGCATCAGCCACTTCCAGGCGGTATTCGCTGCCGGACTTGGTCACGTAGGAGATGCGGGTGGAGAAGATGCCGGGAATGCCGGTCAGCTTCTGGTAGATGTCGTCGGCGATCTTGTGCGCGGTCAGGCGCAGCAGTTGCGGCTGGGCGCCGATGGACAGGGCCGAGAGCTGGGTCGATTGCACCGTGTCGAAGAGGCGATAACGCACGTCGAAACGGCCATCGGCCAGGCGCGTGACGCTGCCCACGGCCAGTGCATTGGCACCGCGCTTCTGCCAGTCGGCATAGTTGATGGCCGAGGAGTCCGAGAGTGCATCGCCATTGTCGATGAGCTTGAAGATGCCGCTGCGGGCCAGGTCGGCCTTGACCACCGAGGTGATCTGCTGCGGCGCGGCTTCTTCGCCGGGGAAGGCGGTGATGGCCACCGGGATCTGGGAAGCACCCACGCCGGTGATCTCGAAGCGGATCTGCGCCTGCGAGGCCGGGGCGAAGGACAGGCCGGCCACGGCCACCATGGCAGTGGCCATGCGGGTCAGGGACAGGGTCAGGTAACGGGCTTTAATCATCGTTTACTGATCTTTCGGATAATGGGTGAATGTGAAGCTGGACGGTACCTTGCCATCCGTGTCGGCCGGGAAGGGCTGGGACTTCATGATGGCAGTGCGCACGGCTTCGTCGAAGCCCGGGACGCCTGAAGGCTTGTTCACACGCACGCTGCGCACGGTCCCGTCCGGGAACAATTCGACAGTGTACTCCCCGGCAGGGTTTCCGCTGACGCCGCTATTGTCGAAGACCGTATTGCTGCGGATCTTGGCGCGCAACTTGTTGGCGTAGTTCGGGCTGCCCTTCGGACCTTGCGACTTCTCAGCCGTGCCGGTGCCGCCGGTGGCACTGGTCGCCTGGCCCATCATGCGCTTCAAATCTTCCTGGCGACGTGCTTCAGCAGCCTTGGCGTCGGCCGCGGCTTGCTGCTGCTTCTTCTTGTCGGCAGCCTGCTTTTCGGCGTCGGCCTTCTTCTTGGCCTCTTCTTCCTTCTGCTTGTCTTCCTTCAGCTTCTTCTGCTTCTCGGCTTCCAGCTTTTCCTTCTTCTCGCGTTCAGCCTTGTCCTTCTCGGCCTGTTCCTTCTTCTCGCGCTCGGCCTTTTCCTTTTCGGCCTTGAGCTTGTCAGCCTTTTCCTGTTTCTCCTGCTCTTCCTTGCGCTTCTTTTCCTTCTCTTTTTGCAGGGCGATATCGGGCTTGTCGAGCTTGGGCTCGTCGATCACCTTGGGGGCGACGGGCTTGGGCTCGATCACAGGCTGCGGCTTGGGCGGCTCGACCACCGGATCCGGTTCGGGCTGCGGCTGGGGCGGCGTGGGCAGGGGCGCGGCTTCCTTGTACTGCGGATCCCAGATCTCGGCTTCCACGGTCAGCGGTGTTTCGCTCTGCCAGCGGATGCCGATCCAGAAGAACAGGAACAAGGCCACGTGCATCACCAGCGCCAGCGTGATGGCGCGCCAGCGGCCGGGTGGCTTGGGGATGGTGTAGTGTGCGTTATCGCTCATATCACTCGGCTGTGCGCTTACTTGGTGGCCAGGCCGACCCGCGCGATTCCTTGTTTCTTGGCTTCCGAGATGACTTGCACCACGTCGTCGTACTTGATTTCCTTGTCGGCCGAAATCATCACGGCCAGGTCCGGATTGTCCTCATGCAGCTTGCGCAGGCGTTCCGACAGGTCGGTCTTGCCGGTCACGGTCTCGGCCTTCTTGCCACCGCTCTTGGGGCCGTTGATGCGGATGGTGGCCTGGGCGTTGGGCTTCAAGGCGATCTCGATGTAATCCGACGGCGGCTGCGTGGACTTGCCCGCCGTAGGCAGGTTGATCACGCTGGGATTGGTGATGGGGGTGGCCACCATGAAGATGATGAGCAGCACCAGCATCACGTCGATGTAGGGCACGACGTTGATCTCGGACTTGAACTTGCGGGGACGGCCCCCGCGCATCGATGAGCCAGCCATTAGCGTGCCTGACGTTGCAAGATGTTGGAGAATTCTTCGATGAAGCTCTCGAAGCGGATCGCCAGACGGTCGATGTCGTGCGAATAGCGGTTGTAGGCCACCACCGCCGGAATGGCCGCGAACAGGCCGATGGCCGTGGCGATCAGGGCTTCGGCAATGCCGGGCGCGACGGCCGCCAGGGTGGCCTGCTGCACGTTGGCCAGGCCGCGGAAGGCGTTCATGATGCCCCAGACGGTGCCGAACAGGCCCACATACGGGGAGACCGACCCGACCGAGGCCAGGAAGGCCAGGTGCGATTCCAGCGCATCCATCTCGCGCTGGTAGGCCGCGCGCATGGCACGGCGGGCACCGTCCAGCAGCAGGCCGGGATCGACTGCGCCGCCGCGGGCGGCAACCGATGCCTTGGCCTTGGTGAATTCGCCCATGCCGGCCTGGAAGATGCGCTCCAGCGCGCCACCGGCGTCGGCCTTGCGGCGGTTGGACAAGGCATCCTGATACAGCGCCGAGAGGTTGCCGCCAGACCAGAAGACGCGTTCGAATTCCTCGGTCTGCACGCGCGCCGAGCGAATGGTGAACATCTTGCGGAAGATGTAGGTCCAGCTGATGATCGATGCCGACAGCAGCAGCAGCATCACCAGTTGCACCAGGACGGACGCGTTTGCGATCAGTGAAATGAAGGACAGGTCTTGTGTGACGTTCATGGGAAAGTGTGGCGGCTTGGAGGCGGCGTTTGGATGATGAAGCTAGGTTAAGGATCTGTTGTAGTGTTCAATCGTTCATGTGTTGATGAAACGATACGAAACAAAAGACGGTAAATACGCAGAGAAGTTTTCCATGGTGCAGATTGTCCCAGCCGGCGGGAGTTTGTCGCCCTGTGGCGACACGCTCAGCACCATAAAGGCCCGGATGAGCTTTTCCGTTGACATCATGTGGTCGTTTTGATGCAGGTCATCAATTCGTCAGGAATCGGACGCGGCCGGAAAGTGGCCTGGTCCACGCAGACTACGGTAATGCTCCCTCGTGCCAGCAGCCTGGGTTGCACATCATCGGCATGGGCAGCATCCAAGCCGTCCCCCGACGGCAGGCGCCAGGCCTCCTGGATGAATTGCATGGAGGCATTTCGACATTTTTCGACCACGACGGTCAGGCGGAGTTCATCGTCCAGGCGGGCTGGCGAGAGATAGTCGACACTGGTGTTCTTGACCACGAAGATGGCGCCGGTGGTCTCGGCCAGGTGCTGTTGCTGGAAACCGAAGGAGCGCAGCCATTCCGTGCGGGCGCGCTCGAAGAACTTCAGGTAGTTGGCGTAGAAGACCACGCCTCCGGTGTCAGTATCTTCATAATAGACCCGGATATTCCAGTCGAATGGACTACTGGCGGCACTCATATGCTTCTTGTTATTGGGAAATCTGCTGTGGCAGTGAAGAAGGAATCAAGAAAAACGAATCAAGGAAAACACGTCGGCGATTCACGATGATGCCGTCAGGCAAGCGGACTGGGAGGGGGCCGGCCGCTGCCAGAAGAACTTGTCCATCAGGCAATGATCTGGCGAGGATGGCGTTCTTGCGGTGCCAGGGCACCTTCGGCAAAAACGCCATTCTACTCCATCCCTTACTGTTTGCGCTTGATGTTGAAGGGGCTGAAGCCCTGGCAGGTCGGCATCAGTTCCATGTAATTGATGTTCACATGGGCGGGCATGGTGGCGACCCAGAAGGCGGCTTCGGCGATGTCTTCGGCCGTCAGCGGGGTAGTTCCTTCATACACCTTCGCAGCCGCCCCATCGTCACCCTTGAAGCGCACGTTGGAGAACTCGGTGCCGCCGCACAGGCCGGGGGCCAGGTTGGTGGCGCGCACGCCGGTACCGACCAGGTCAGCGCGCAGGTTCAGGGTGAACTGGTCGACGAAGGCCTTGGTGGCACCGTAGACGTTGCCGCCCGGGTAGGGGTAGGCACCGGCCACCGAGCCCAGGTTGATGATGGTGCCGCTGCCGCGCTTGACCATCTCCGGCAGCAGGGCGTGGGTGATGGTGACCAGGCCCTTGACGTTGGTGTCGATCATGGTTTCCCAGTCCGACAGCGCCACTTCGTGGGCCGGGCCCAGGCCCAGGGCCAGGCCGGCGTTGTTGATCAGCACGTCGACCTGCTTCCATTCGCCCGAGAGGCTCTCCAGGCCGGCGTTGATCGATTCCTTGCTGGTCACGTCCAGCACCAGGGGCAGCACCTTGTCGGCACCCAGTTCCTTGACCAGGTCATCCAGGCGCTCCTTGCGGCGACCGGCCGCGATCACCTTGTGACCGTTGCCGGCAAATTTGCGCGCCATGGCGGCGCCGAAGCCTGCGGTTGCTCCTGTAATCAACACGACCATCTCTTGATTCTCCTGTTGTGTGGCAGTTGGACCGGCGCCGGCGCAGAGCTTGGATAAAGCTTCACGCCAGCAGTCCGGAGATAAAACGAAATTGTAGCCGAAAGCCGCTTTTTACGAGGATGGGGGCGCTTTTGCACGCGGTTTTCTCGCTTTTTCGTTCATATTCGCGTGGTGCGATGCTGTTGCGCGGCCACCATGGTTCTTGCCCAAATCGCCCCGTTTCACTACAATGCGTTCACCATTTCGTCTCACGTGACTGGCGAAAAGCCGCTTAAAACCGGCCAAGATGGGGATCCATCGGGAAGCGTGAGATTTCAACAGCCGTGCGCCTGGGCAGCCGAATGGACAGTACGACTGAGGCTGCCCGCAATCCCATTCCATTTTTCAGGCCCTCATTCGATTTCGGAAGTCGAGCCCCCGGCATGTCCGCATGCTGCCGGTGACGCGATCTTCGGCCCAGCTCATCAATTTGGAGAAAAACCATGTTTGACAAGAACCAGACTCTCGCGAAAGTCGATCCCGACCTGTGGTCTGCCATCCAGAAGGAAAACACCCGCCAGCAGGATCACATCGAGCTGATCGCGTCCGAAAACTACACCTCGCCGGCCGTGATGGAAGCGCAAGGTTCGCAGCTGACCAACAAGTACGCCGAAGGCTATCCGGGCAAGCGCTACTACGGCGGCTGTGAATTCGTGGACGTGGCCGAGCAGCTGGCCATCGACCGCCTGAAGGCCCTGTTCGGCGCCGAAGCCGCCAACGTGCAACCGAACTCCGGTTCCCAGGCCAACCAGGGCGTGTTCTTCGCCATGTTGAAGCCGGGCGACACCATCATGGGCATGTCGCTGGCAGAAGGCGGCCACCTGACCCACGGCATGGCACTGAACATGTCGGGCAAGTGGTTCAACGTGGTTTCCTACGGCCTGAACGACAAGGAAGAAATCGACTACGACGCCATGGAACGCCTGGCCCGTGAGAAGAAGCCCAAACTGATCATCGCTGGCGCCTCGGCTTACTCGCTGCGCATCGATTTCGAGCGCTTCGCCAAGATCGCCAAGGAAGTCGGCGCCTACTTCATGGTGGACATGGCCCACTACGCCGGCCTGATCGCAGCAGGCGTGTACCCGAACCCGGTGCCCTTCGCCGACTTCGTGACCTCGACCACCCACAAGTCCCTGCGCGGCCCGCGCGGTGGCGTGATCCTGATGAAGGCTGAGCACGAGAAGGCCATCAACTCGGCCATCTTCCCCGGCATCCAGGGCGGCCCGCTGATGCACGTCATCGCTGCCAAGGCCGTGGCCTTCAAGGAAGCGGCGTCGCCGGAATTCAAGGCGTACCAGCAGCAAGTGGTGAAGAACGCCGACGTGCTGGCCAAGACCCTGATCAAGCGCGGCCTGCGCATCGTCTCCGGCGGCACCGAGTCGCACGTGATGCTGGTGGACCTGCGTCCCAAGGGCCTGACCGGCAAGGAAGCCGAAGCCATCCTGGGTTCGGCCCATATGACCTGCAACAAGAACGGCATCCCCAACGATCCGGAAAAGCCATTCGTGACCTCCGGCATCCGCCTGGGCAGCCCGGCCATGACGACCCGTGGTTTCAAGGAAGCCGAAGCCGAGAAGGTCGGCAACCTGATCGCCGACGTGCTGGACAACCCGCACGATGCCGCCACCATCGAGCGCGTCAAGGCCGAAGTGAAGAAGCTGACTGAAGCCTTCCCGGTCTACGGCTGATCCAGGTTGGAAGGGCTGGCCCGTTTCGGGCCGGTGTGAAGTTTCCTGCAAAAACCAGGAAATTTCCGAAGTGCAGGAAGATGTTGCTGACGGCGCCCGTTCCCGCGGGCGCCGTCGCTTATTGGACCCTGGTGTTTGCACTACCATACGATGGTGCCGGCGATGTCCGGATGCAACACTGGCGAGCCTGCTACAGCATGCATGCAGCGTGCCAGCGAAGTCCCGGGGGCCAGGCCCTCATTGTTCAGTTCAACCAGATCACAGCCACCATGAAGTGCCCATTCTGCAATCACGAAGACACCCCGGTGCTGGATACGCGCCTGTCCGAAGACGGCCATTCCATCCGCCGCCGCCGCCGCTGCGGCAATTGCGACAAGCGCTTCACCACCTACGAACGCATCGAGCTGACCATGCCGGTGATCGTCAAGAAGAATGGCAGCCGCACCGATTTCGATCCGGCCAAGCTGCGCGGCAGCCTGATGCTGGCCTTGCGCAAGCGCCCGGTCTCAGCCGAGGCGGTCGACATGGCCATCCAGAGCATCCAGGACAAGCTGCTGCAAAGCGGCGAGCGTGAGGTGATGTCGGGGCAGGTCGGGGAGCTGGTCATGCGCGAATTGAAGCGGCTGGACAAGATCGCCTATATCCGCTTTGCCTCGGTCTACAAGAGCTTCGAGGACGTGAACGAATTCCAGGATGTGATCGATGAAGTGGGGCTGGAGCGCAAGGGCGCGAAAAAGCGCGAGAGCTGAGTGCGGCGCAGCGGGCCTGTTTGTTGGGCCCCTATGTCCCGGTGTCGCCAGCGAACGGGCATAAAAAAACGGCTGCGAATGCAGCCGTTTTTCTTCAATCCAAGTCCCGCCTGTGCCGCTGTGCCGGCATCCTGAACCTGACGGTTCAAGTTGGCTGCGGTAGTTCAATTTCGGGTTCATCGGACTAGCGACGCTCACGCCCATCGAACGATCCCACAGCCTATGCTCGTAAATGGTTCAAGGAATATATGGCAATCGCGAACACGGCAGGAGTACGAAGTCTAACCCATTCATGTTCGTCCTCCAAGACCTTCCTCAAAAATAAATCCGCGATTTTGTAACCGGATTTCCTGGCCCGCATCGTAGCGGGAGTGCAAAACAAAATGGCTGCGCAAGGCAGCCATTTCATCGACGTCAGGGCACAGGATCAGCGCTGTCAGCAAGATCCTGACAGGGTACTCAGAACAACTTCTCCTGCGGTGCCAGTGCCTGGTCCACCACTTCGGTGATGGCGGCAATCTGCTGCTGCCACTGGGCAATGGTCAGGCCGGCGAAGGGGCCTTCAGCGCGTTGCATGCTCAGCAACTCGGCGGCGATGCCAAGTCCCGCCATCACGGCGATGCGATCAGTGCCCTTGATGCGGCCGGCGTCGCGGATGGCGCGCATCTTCTGGTCGAGGTAGGCGACTGCATGATGCAGCGCGGCCTGTTCGCCTTCCTGGCAGGCCAGGGTATAGGACTGGCCCATGATCATGGCGTTGATCTGGATGGTGCTCATGCAGCCTCCTCATCGGCCGCAGCCGCTTCTTCCACTTCGGCTACCGGCAGTTGCGCCAGGACAGCGGCCACGCGGTCGTAGGCCTGGTCCACGCGGGAGAGCAGGGTGGTGTTGTCTTCGGAGAGCAGTTTGACTTTCCGGCGCAGCTCGGCATTTTCTTCGCGCAGGCCTTGTGCCAGCTTGGCGAGCTGAGTGACTTTTTCAGCCAGTTGCAGGAATTCGGAACTCATGTGTTGATTTGTTCGCAGGAATGGGATGACGCCAGCGGGCGCCAGCGTGTGTCAGAGATGTTCAGGATCACGGCATCTCAATCGCACAATTATAAGCGCATTGCCGCGCCACCTGAACAAGAACGGCCGCACGGAGCGGCCGGATGGGTTTGGTCAGCGCCGGCCGGGTTTGGTTCCCGGCGCAGCGTGTCGCATTGCCGTTACTTGTCGCTGCGCCGCGTGGCCTGTCCGTGCATGCGCATATAGCCTTGTTGCAGCACGAAGTTGTCGAAGGCCGTCAGCAGGGGATGGTATTTCTCGCTGTTGCGTTCCAGTTGCATGAGCGCATAGCCGGTCGCCTCCAGGGTGGCCAGTTGCTCCGGCTTGTGCGATTTGCGGATGGTGTAGCGGGACGTCGGCGTGTCGATCAGCATCATGCGCGGCAGGGTCTGCAGGATCGGGTTTTCGAACAGCATCTTGCGGCTCTTGCGCCAGGTGCCATCGATGATCACCAGGCGGATGCGCTTGAGCACTTCCTGCTTGTCCACCATCATGGTGCGCGCATCGAAATAACGCGTCTCGGGGGTACAGACGTCATCCGTGTACAGCAGGACCGGGTGCACCGTCTCGCCGGGGGGCACGTTGCGCAGGCGGGACGGCGCGTGCAGCATCGCCTGCAATTCCTCCGGATCGAAGGCGGAGCCGACCGCCAGCTTGCTGTAGGGCAGGCTCAGGTGCAGCAGCCGAACGCTGTTCTTGGCGTTGTTTACTTCGAGCGGGTGCTGCAGGATCAGCACATCGACAGCGTGATCGATGGGGGAGGTCCAGTGGCAGATGCATGCCGTCAGCGCCCTCTGGCAGATCGGGCAGAGCAGCCTGCGGGCCAATTGTTGATCGTGGTTGGAAACCAAAATGTTCAGCCTTCTGTAGTTAGCGATGGTCACCTTGCAGAACGGGAAGGCGGCTGCAATCCGGCGTGCGCCGCGCCACCCCTTCATGATCCCGTTCATCGTGGGCCGTAGATTGGACTCAGTGCTGCTGTCAGTCAATCGACATAAAGCGAAGAAATTCTCGATTTTTGCGGAAATGTGGTTGGCATTTTGCTGATTTGGGTTTGCAGCTCTTGCACTGGCCCGCCGCGTGAGAGATGCTGGAAAGCTTTGCTGGTGGCCGCTGCTGCCCGGTTGGGCAGGTCATACCTTCAGGAAATCTTCCCGTCCGCCCAGCCAGCGTGCCAGATGGCGGTCGACAATGTCGGGGGCGTGTTGCAGCAAGGCCTGGGCGGTATCGCGGGCCTTTTCCACCAGCCACTGGTCCGTCGCCAGGTCGGCGAAACGCAGCATCGCCTCGCCCGACTGCCTGGCCCCCAGGAATTCCCCGGGTCCGCGGATATCCAGGTCGCGCCGGGCGATCTCGAAGCCGTCGGTAGTTTCGCGCATGGTTGCCAGCCGCTGCTTGGCGGTGCCGCCCAGCGGTCCCTGGTACAGCAGCAGGCACACGCTGGCCGCCGAGCCCCGACCCACACGTCCGCGCAGCTGGTGCAGCTGCGACAGGCCAAAACGCTCGGCATGCTCGATCACCATCAGCGAGGCGTTGGGCACGTCCACACCGACTTCGATGACGGTCGTCGCCACCAGCAGGTGGATGGCGCCGCGGCTGAAACCCTCCATGACGATTTGTTTTTCCACCGGTTTCATGCGGCCGTGTACCAGGCCGATTTGCAGGTCCGGCAGGGCCGCCGAGAGGGCGGCATGGGTGTCGGTCGCAGTCTGCAATTGCAAAGCCTCGGATTCCTCGATCAGCGGGCAGACCCAATAAATCTGCTTGCCTTCCAGTGCCGCCGCATGCACGCGTTCGATGACTTCATCGCGGCGGTTCTGGTCGATCACGCGGGTGACGATGGGGGAGCGCCCTGGCGGCAGTTCATCGATTACCGAGACTTCCAGATCGGCGTAATAGGTCATCGCCAGCGTGCGCGGAATGGGAGTGGCCGACATCATCAGCTGGTGCGGCACGGCAGCCGCCTCGCGATCGGCCGGATTGAAGCTCTTGTTGCGCAAGGCCAGGCGCTGGCCCACGCCGAAGCGATGTTGCTCATCGACGATCACCAGGCCCAGGTTCTCGAATTGCACCGTGTCCTGGATCAGCGCATGCGTGCCGATGACCAGGCGTGCCGCGCCGGATTCGATGTGGGCCAGGGCCTCGGTCTTTTCCTTTTTCTTCTGGCTGCCCGAGAGCCAGGCTACGCCCACGTTGAGCGGCTCCATCCAGGCCGCGATCTTGCGGAAATGCTGTTCGGCCAGGATTTCGGTCGGTGCCATCAGCACCGCCTGGCAGCCGCTGTCGATGGCCTGGGCGGCGGCCAGCGCGGCCACCACCGTCTTGCCGCTGCCCACATCGCCCTGCAGCAGGCGCTGCATGGGGAAGGACTGGCGCAGGTCAGCGCGGATTTCTTCGAGTACGCGCTGCTGGGCAGCGGTCAGCTGGAAGGGGAGGACCTTGGTCAGTTCCTCGGTGACGCGTCCCGTCACGGGCAAAGCGCGCGAGGTCTTGGCCCGGCGCGCGGCCTGGGCGCGCTTGAGCGAGAGCTGCTGGGCCAGCAATTCATCGAACTTCATGCGGATCCAGGCAGGGTGTGAACGTTCGATCAGGGCATGTTCATCCACGTCCGGCGGCGGATTGTGCAGCAGCCGCACCGACGGTTCGAAGCCGGCCAGGTTCAGGGTCTCCAGCATGGACGGGGGCAGCGTATCGCTCCAGTCCAGCCGGCTCATGGCGTTGGCGATGGCCTTGCGCAGATAGGCCTGCGAGAGGCCTTCGCCAGCCGGGTAGACGGGCGTGAGGACATCGGGCAGCGGTGCGCCCTGGTTGACCACCTTGTAAGAGGGATGGACCATCTCGGCGCCGAAGAAACCATGCCGCAATTCCCCGCGCACCCGCACCCGGGTCCCTTCGGCCAGCTGCTTGGTCTGGCTGCCGTAGAAGTTGATGAAGCGCATGGTCAACTGCCCGCTGTCGTCCCCCACCGTCACGATCAATTGCCGGCGCGGGCGGAACTGCACGTCGCAGGCGGTGACCACGCCTTCTACCTGCACCGTCTGCAGGCCCCGCAGGGAGGCCTCGGCGATGCTCATGAGGGTGGTTTCGTCCTCATAGCGCAGCGGCAGGTGCAGCACCAGGTCCATGTCGTTGTGCAGGCCCAGCTTGGCCAGCTTGTTTTCGGGCTTGGCGGCGGCCTTGGAAGCGGGAGCGGCCTTTTTCTTCGAGGCCGGCGGGCTGTTTTTCTTCGCGGTAGCGGGCATGCGGTCGGCGTTGGTTGGACGGAGGGCCATAATGGTTAGCCGCACGCGCATATGGGAAAAACGCGCAGACAGCGTAAAATAGCGGGTTACGCTATTTTACTGTGAATATTTACAGTATCAATCCCGCCGGCAACAGTTCTTGCCCGGGAACGCCCGGCGCCAGCCCGTCTGCCGCCGCCGCGCGCATCGCCTCCATCATTATTTTGCAAGCTTGTACTCGCGCATGTACTCATTATCCGACTTCGATTTCGAGCTCCCCCCCGAGCTGATCGCCCAGACCCCGCTGGCCGAGCGCAGCGCCTCGCGCCTGCTGCAGGTGCAAGGTGCGCAACTGACCGACCGCCGCTTCTCCGACATCGTCGATCTGCTGCAACCCGGCGACCTGCTGGTCTTCAACGATACCCGCGTCATCAAGGCGCGCCTGTTCGGTGTGAAGGAAACCGGCGGCAAGATCGAGGCCCTGGTCGAGCGCATCCTCGATGCGCGCACCGTCCACGCCCAGGTACGGGCCTCCAAGTCGCCGCCACCGGGTACCCGGATCCGCCTGGCCGATGCCTTCGATGTGACCGTAGGTGAACGTTTCGGCGAATTCTTTACCCTGCATTTCCCGGCCGATGCCTTTGAGTTGCTGGAGCAATACGGCAGCTTGCCGCTGCCGCCCTACATCGACCACGAGGCCGATGCCTATGACGAGACGCGCTACCAGACCGTCTACGCCAAGGAACCCGGCGCCGTGGCCGCACCGACTGCCGGCCTGCACTTCGATGAAGCGCTGCTGCAGCAATTGACCGCACGCGGCGTCAAGCAGGCCTTCGTGACCCTGCACGTGGGTGCCGGCACCTTCCAGCCGGTGCGGGTGGAAGACCTGTCGCAGCACAAGATGCACAGCGAGTGGTACACCATCTCGCCCGAGACGGTAGAGGCCGTGCGTGCCACCAAGGCGGCAGGGCGCCGTGTCATTGCAGTCGGCACCACCAGCATGCGCGCCCTGGAATCCGGTTCGCAGAGCGGTGAGCTCAAGGCCGGCAGTGATGACACCCAGCTCTTCATCACGCCCGGCTACACCTTCAAGACCGTCGACCAGCTGGTGACCAACTTCCACCTGCCCAAGTCGACCCTGCTGATGCTGGTGTCAGCCTTCGCCGGCTATGAACACATCCGCGCGGCCTATGCGCACGCCATTGCACACCAATACCGTTTCTTCAGCTATGGCGATGCCATGCTGCTGACCCGTACCTGAGAAACCCGGAAAGAAAACAGAGAGCACCATGCTGGAATTCACCCTGCTGAAAACCGACGGAAAGGCCCGCCGCGGCCGCGTCAAACTGAACCACGGCACCGTCGAGACCCCCATCTTCATGCCGGTGGGCACCTATGGTTCGGTCAAGGCCATGTCGCCGCTGGAACTGAAGGAAATCAACGCCCAGATCATCCTCGGCAATACCTTTCACCTGTGGCTGCGTCCGGGGCTGGAGGTGGTCAGCAAATTCGGTGGCCTGCACAAGTTCATCGGCTGGGACAAGCCCATCCTGACCGACTCCGGCGGCTTCCAGGTGTTTTCCCTGGGCGAGATGCGCAAGATCACGGAAGAGGGCGTGCACTTTGCTTCACCCATCAACGGTGACCGCCTGTTCCTCTCGCCAGAGATATCCATGCAGATCCAGCGCGTGCTCAATTCGGACATCGTCATGCAGTTCGACGAATGCACGCCCTACGAGATCGATGGCCGTCCCGCCACCCGTGAAGAGGCCGGCAAGTCCATGCGCATGTCGCTGCGCTGGGCCAAGCGTTCCAAGGATGAATTCGATCGCGGCGAGAACCCGAATGCGCTCTTCGGCATCGTCCAGGGCGGCATGTTCGAAGGCCTGCGCGATGAATCGCTGGCCGGCCTGGAAGAACTGGGCTTCGATGGTTTCGCCATCGGTGGCCTGTCGGTGGGCGAGCCCAAGGAAGACATGATGCGCGTGCTGGAACACGTCGGCCCGCGCCTGCCGGCCGACAAGCCGCACTACCTGATGGGCGTGGGCACGCCGGAAGACCTGGTGGAAGGCGTCTCCAACGGCGTGGACATGTTCGACTGCGTCATGCCGACCCGCAATGCCCGCAACGGCTGGATCTTCACGCGCTACGGCGACGTCAAGATCAAGAACGCCAAGTACAAGAACGACGACCGTCCCTTCGACGAGAGCTGTGACTGCTACGCCTGCAAGAACTTCTCGCGCGCCTACCTGCACCACCTGCATCGCGCCGGTGAAATCCTGGGTGCCCGCATGAACACCGTGCACAACCTGCACTACTACCTGCAACTGATGCAGGAAATGCGCGACGCCATCGACGCTGGCACCTTCCAGGCGTTCGTCAAGAAATTCAAGGAAGACCGCGCCCGCGGCGTGGACTAGGGCCGGCGCTGTTGCATCAGCCCGGCTGCGCCTGCTGCGCGCCTGGCGCCAGGCGCAGCAGGGCCTCCCACAATTGCCCCGGCGCCACCGGCTTGTGCAGCATGGGAATGCCGCTTTCGCTGGCCTCGCGCAACCTGGCCGGTGCCGTATCGCCGGTGATGAGCAGCGCACCGACATGGCGCTGGCTGGCTTGCCGCACTGCTGCGATGGCCTCGGTGCCATTGCGGTGTGCGCGCAGGCGGTAGTCGCTGATGACCACGTCGAATTCCTGTGTGCCCGCCAGGGTTTGGGCCTCGTCCAGTCCTTCCACCGCGACGCACTGGCAACCCCATTGGGTCAGTAGCTGCGCCATGCTGTCGCGTACCCGCTGGTCGTCCTCGATCAACAGGATGCGCAATCCATGCAGGTCGCGCTGTGCCGTGTGCAACGCTACGGGGGCGGGCGCAGGCACTTTCTGCGGCATGACCGCAGCGGGCAGCAGCAGCTTGAAGACGCTCCCGCGTCCGGGCAGCGACTGTACCGTGAGCTGCAAGCCCTGCATCTTTGCCAATCCCTCGGCAATGGCCAGTCCCAGTCCCATGCCCTTGTTGTGATCGCGTTCCGGATTGCCCAGCTGATGGAACTCGCGGAAGATTTCCTGCTGCTGCTCCGGTGCGATCCCGATGCCGGTATCCCACACCTCCAGCCACACCTGGCTGCCACGATGGCGGCAGGCCATCAAGATGCCGCCCCGTTCGGTATAGCGAATCGCATTGGACACCAGATTGCGCAGGATCAGCTCGGTCAGCCCGGCGTCGGCACTGGCGACGGCCTGGCTCTCGCGGGTGCGAAAGACCAGACCCTTGGCTTCAGCCTGCGCGGCCATCTCGCGGCTGATGCGATGAAGCAGTGCCTGCACGCGGAAGGGGGCGACCTGGGGAGTCACCACGCCGGCTTCGATGCGGGAGTAGTCCAGCAGTGTATGCAGCATGTCGGCGCAATTGTCGGCGGCACTGCGCAGGCGGCCGACCACCTCGCGCTGCATCGGATCGAGCGGGGTATTGGACAGCACCTCAAGGAACAGACCCTGGGCATGGATGGGTTGCCGCAGGTCGTGGCTGGCACCGGCCAGGAAACGCGACTTGGCGGCATTGGCCTGTTCGGCCTGCTGCAGGGCTTGCTGGGTTTTTTCGGATTCGCGCTGCAGGCGCTCAATGAGCGCATTGTTCTCGAAGCGCAGCATGATGGCCGCACGCGCCGCGCGTGCGCTGTTGCGCGCCTGGACCAGCAGCGAAGCCACATAGAGCAGGGCGGCCACCGCCAGCACTTGCAGCGCGTTTTCGTGGGTATGCCAGGCACTGGCCGCCAGCATGCCCAACTCCACCAGGCAGAAGGAAACGAAGGCCGGCATCACCGGCGAGAGGATGGACATGGAATTGCCCGCCACCCCCGCCAGCACCCCGATGAGCAGGATGCTGCCGCCGGGGCTGGCGGTGTCCAGCGCCAGCGGGGCCAGGAGCCCCCAGGCGGCGCCGTCGATGCCATGCAGTACCACCAGGCGGCGCGTGACTTGGCCGATGTTGGCCGGGGTGATCTCCATGTCCAGCATGCGCCGGGCATCGGCGTAGTCGAACAGCTTGGAGGCAATCACCACGCCGGCCCAGCCCAGCAGCGGCCATAGTCCTGCGCTGGCGCGCAGGGCGTAGGCCACCAGCAGCGCCACCAGGATGCCCGGCAAGACCGAGCTGCCCAGGTTGCCGCACAACAGGCGAACCTGTTCGACCCGCACGCGATGCAGCGTGTCTTCAGCCACAGCGTGGACCGGTGCACCCTGCAGGGCCGTACCGTCTTTCATGCGCTAGCTCACCAGCCCGCGCCGGCGTGCGGCGAAGGCGGCTTCGGCCCGGTTGTCCACATCCAGGGCCAGCAGGATGGCCTGGACATGCCCGCGGATGGTGTTTTCGGACAGGTTCAGGCGGCGCCCGATGGCCTTGTTGGTCAAGCCCTGGCTGAGCAAGCCCAGTACCTCGTATTGGCGCGGCGTGAACTGGGGTTTGCCGGTATCGTCGGACTCTACCGCGGGTGCCGCCATCGCATGCCCTCTACCGGCCACTTCCAGCAGCACCTTCAGGATGTGCTCGGCGGTGGCGGCTTTGGAGACGAAGGCCGCCGCCCCGCGCCGGGTCGCTTCGCGTACGGTCTCGTCGGTATCGTCGGCCGAGAGGATGATGACCGGCACCTGCGGCCACTTGCGTGCCAGCACCGACATGCCGTCGATACCATTGAGTCCGCCCAGCTGGATGTCCAGCAGCACCATGCCGGGGGGCTGGCCGTCGTCCAGGCGCATGGCGTCCTCCAGCGAGGCGGCCTCGGCGATGCTGGTGTGTGGCAAAGCCGCCTGCAGTACCAGCCGCAGGCCGCAACGAAAGAGTGCGTGATCGTCGATGATCAGCAGGCGTGAAGTCGGCATGTTAGGAACCCCTCCCGAAGCCGCATCCGCACAATCGTCGGCGGCTCCCGGAAACTGTTTTTGTTGTGCCGCGATTCTACGCTGTTGTGGGGCAATGACGCACGTTGTGATGAGGTAGCAGGTGCTGCTGCGGCTTCAGGCGCCTTCTTCGAGGCAGAGGGTGAAGCGGCTGCCCGCGCCGGGCCGGCTTTGCACGGTGATGGTGCCGCCCATCAGGTGGGCCAGCTTCTGGCTCAGGTACAGGCCCTGGCCCATGCCCTCATGCTTGCGCGAGGGCTTGGCATCGAGCTGGGTGAAGGCACGAAAGAGCTTTTGCTGGTCCTGCTCGCTGATGCCGCAGCCGGTATCGATCACATCAATCCAGCTGGTGAGGCTTTCGCCCTGGTGCTGCTGGCGCAGCTTGACCTGCACCTGGCCTTGCTCGGTGAACTTGACGGCATTGCTCACCAGGTTCAGCAGGATTTGCGCCAGGGCGCGGCGGTTGGCGTGGATCCGCACTTCGCCGGCATACGGTGCCATGCTCAGCTGCAAGCCCTTCTTGATGGCCGCCGGGCGCATTGCCGCCACCGCCTCCTCGATCAGTTCGGAACAGAGCAGGGCCTCGGGGATCAGGTCTTCTTCCTCGGCTTCCATGCGGGAGACGTCCAGCAGGCTGGTGATGAGTCCCAGCAAGTGCTGGGCGCTGTCGTGCACGGTCTGCAGCTGCTGCTCCTGCTCGGCCGTCAGCGGCCCGCCCATGCGCGTGAGCAGGATTTCGGTGAAGCCGAGGATGGCGTTCAAGGGCGTGCGCAGCTCGTGCGAGGTGTTGGCCAGGAAACGGTCGCGCGATTCCACGGCCTCCACCAAGGCGCGGTTTTTCTCGGCCAGGTCTTGCTCGATGCGCTTGCGGTCGCTGATGTCGCGCACTGCAATCATGAGGAAGGTTTCGCCCTCGATGACCAGCGGGCTCAGGCTGACGTCGACCGGGAATTCGCCGCCATCGCGTTTCAGGCCGCACAGTTCAGGGGTCGGGTTGCTGGCCGGAGCGGCCCGGCCGGACAGGTAGTTGGCCAGGTTCTGCGCATGCATGGCCAGGAAGCGCTGCGGAATCAGCACGTCGATGGCGCGCCCCGTCAGGTCGGCCACTTCCCAGCCGAAGAGCTCGCCCGCGCGGCGATTGACCAGCACCAAACGGTCCAGCGCATTGACCACGAGGATGCCGTCCGGCAGCGAATCGTAAAGCCCGTGCACACTGGCGGCGATCAGGCTGATGTCGCGCAGGACGGTGGCCTGGCTGATGTCGCGCTTGCAGGAGAGTACGTATTGCGGCTGGCCGCGGTCATCGCGCAGCAGCTTGTTGGATACCGAGAGGTGCAGCAGGGAGCCATCCTTGCGGCGGCGGATGGACTGGCATTCGGCCCGGCCCAGCGCCAGCGTATCAGCGAACACCCGCTCTTCCTCGGCGCGCCGCTCGGGCGGCACGATGAAGTCCGACAGATGCTGGCCGAGCACTTCCTGGCCGCTGTAGCCGAAGATCTGTTCGGCGCAGCGGTTCCAGTAGACGACCCCTCCCTGCATGTCCATCAGGACATAGGCATCGGGCGCCTCGCTGAGCAGCAGTCGTTCAAGCTGCTGCATTGCCGTCGCCGACCGCCTCTTGCAGGCGCAGCAGTTTGTCGTGAACCTGGGCCGGCAACCCTTGCCACAGGCTCCTGGCGCTCAGGTGCATGGTCTGGGTCCAGTCCTGCCAGTCTTCGCCGGCCACCTGATACAGCTCGGGGAAATCGTGCGGTGCCAGCTGCAGGTGCGGCAGCGCCCGGGCAATCTTGGGCAGGGCCGCCTCGGCGACCTGGGGCGTGCCGCAGCCCAGTTCGGCCATGGCGGCCGACAGGTACAGGGTCCAGATGATTTCCAGCGGGCGCGGCACCGGCCATTCCTGCGGCAGGGGCGGCGCTTCGTAGTGCAGCACGGCGTCGCAGAAGAGTTCCGGAATCTTCCAGTCCTGCATCAGGGCTGCTGCGATATTGAGGTGGTTGAAGCCGAACAGCGACTGCTCCATCGCCAGTTGACCCGAAGGCTCCAGCGGGCGCGTCAGCAGCGACGAATAGCCGGCCGGATGGGCCGAGGCCAGGGTCAGCCTGCCGATGTTGGCCAGCAGACCCGTGGTGAACATTTCTCCCAAGGGAGCCACGCGCGTGTGGCTGCTGATGGCCTGGGCGCTGCAGGCCATGGCGAAGCTGTGCGCCCAGAAGGCCGGCAGCTTGAAGTTCGCGCAGGAGGCGGGGGCCGTGGTCTCTGCGAGCGACAGCGCCAGGGCAAGCTGGCGCACGGCCTGCAGGCCGACCAGCAGCATGCTGTCCATGCTGACAGAGGCAATCGGGCGCACGCGGTCGGCATTGAGTACGTTGACGATGCGGATGATGCGTCCGGACAGGGCCGGGTCGCCCTGGACCAGATGGATCAGTTCATGCATGTCGGGATCATCCTGCGCACACATGCGCATGATGGTCAGGCGCACCCCCCCCGGCGAAGGCAGGGCTTGCGCGCTCCTGAGCTTCTCGAACAGGGTGGGTTCAACAAAAGTGAGCATCATTTGCTGTCCTGGTTGCGGTTGTAGATGTCGACCACTTCCTCCCATCCGGCAAAGAAGGCCTCTACACAGCGCGGATCGAAGTGGCTGCCCGCATTGTCGCGCAGATAACGGGCGGCGTCTTCCAGGCTCCAGCCTTTTTTGTAGGGACGCGAGGAGGTCAGCGCGTCGAACACGTCGGCCACCGCCACGATGCGCCCGTAGAGCGGGATATCTTCGCCCTTGATCGCATTGGGATAGCCGCTGCCATCCCATTTCTCATGGTGCGTCTCGGCGATCCGGGAGGCGGTCTGCAGCAGCGCTGACGGGCTGGCGCGCAGGATGTCGGCGCCGATCTGGGCGTGCAGGCGCATGACCTTCAGTTCTTCTTCGTCCAGCCGTCCGGGCTTGAGCAGGATGTGGTCGGGGATGCCCATCTTGCCGATGTCGTGCATGGGGGAGGCGGCCAGCAGCAGGTCCTGCTCCTCCTTGGGCAAGCCGAGATGGGCGGCGATGATGCGGGTGTAGTTGGACATGCGTACCAGGTGTTCGCCCGTTTCGGGGTCCCGGTAGCCGGCCGCGCGCGCCAGCAGGTCCACCGAATTGAGCGCCAGGCTGGTGCTCTGCTGCGCCTTCTGTTCCACCTCTTCGGACAGGTGCTCGATCTTCTGGCTCATGGCCAGCTGCGACTTGCGCATGGCCAGCATGTTCTTTACGCGGGCCAGCAGCTCCACCCTGTTCACCGGCTTGGAGAGGAAGTCATTGGCCGTCATCTGCAGCGCCTTGTGGCGCACTTGCAGGCCCATGTCAGCGGTGATCATGATGACCGGCGTCATTTCCTGTCCCGGCATGGCGCGAAAACGCGAGAGGAAGTCCAGGCCATCCATGCCCGGCATCATGTAGTCCAGCAGGATCAGGTCGGGATCGTGGCTACCGCACCAGTCCAACGCTTCGAAGGCGTCCGGGCAGGTGCTTATGCTGGTATCCGGCAGTTGCGCCAGCATGTGCGTGAATAGCGACAGATTGGTCTTGTCGTCGTCGACGATCAGAATCTTCATGTGTTCCCCCGGCCCCTCTCTTGTATCTGTTCTCGCAAGGCAGCGAAGGCGCGCGCGCACTCTTCGGCCAGCGTACGGACTTGCGCCAGGTCCCCCTGGCGTGCCGCGATTTCCATTTGACGTCCGGTCTCGCCCAGCGACTGGATGCCCAGGTTCAGGCAACTGCCCGCCAGCCGGTGGCCCAGCGCCTGGATCTCGCCCAGCAGCGGATCAGCAGCCTGGCAATGCCGGGCCAGTTCGTCCATCACCGGCGTGGTGTGCTCGATGAACATGTTCAGCATTTCGCCAGCCAGTGCGGTGTCGTCGCCAAAGAGTTCCTGCAGGCGGCGCTCGTCGAGCACCATCGGCGCCGCGCCGGCATCGCCTTGCGCGGCTGGCGCGGCTGGCGCGGCCGGCAGGTAATGCTCCAGCATCGCTGCCAGTTGCGAGCGCAGCAAGGGCTTGGTCAGATAGTCGTCCATACCCGCCTCCAGGCATTGTTCGCGGTCGCCCGCCATGGCATTGGCGGTCATCGCGACGATGGGGGTATGGGCCAGCTCGCCCTGCAGGCGCCGGATACGGCGCGTGGTTTCGTAGCCATCCAGCACCGGCATCTGGCAATCCATCAGGATCAGCGCATAAGCGCGCTGCGCCAGCTTTTCGAGCGCCTCCGCACCGTTGGAGGCGATATCGACCGCGTAGCCCATGGCATTGAGCTGGTATACCGCCACCTTCTGGTTCATTACGTTGTCTTCCACCAGCAGGAGTTCGTGCTGTTCCTGCCGCCCTTGTTGCCCCTTTTGCGATGATTCCCTGATCAGGCGGCCGGAAGGCGCCTGTGCTGGCGCGGCTGCCTTCTCCGCCGGCACCAGATGGACCGCGCGCAGCAATTGCTGCTTGCGCAGCGGCAACTGCAGTGCTGCCGACGTTGATGTTCCGTCTATATTAAGGCCGTGTACGCCGTGGTCAAGCAGCACGCACGTGACTGCCGGTCTTTCAGCGTGCATGCGCGCCAGCACCGCCGCCGGTGGCACATCGTGGATCTCGCTGCTGACGATCAGGGTATCGATGCCGCTGGCCGTGGCCGCCGGGCCGGTCAAGGCCGCCAGGGCGTCGCTGGCGCTGCTGTAACGTACCGTCTCCAGTCCTGCGGCGCGCAGGTATTCGTGCAGCATGGCGGCACTGGCATCATGTGTTTCGAGCAGGGCCACCTGTCGTTTTTTCGCTGCATGCGCGCGCACGGCGAACTGCGCAGGTTGCGCCACGGGAATGCCCAGTTCGAACCAGAAGCAGGAGCCGTTGCCCGGCGTACTCTCCACGCCGATCTGGCCGCCCATCAGTTCGACCAGGCGCTTGCAGATCGACAGCCCCAGGCCGGTGCCACCGTACTGGCGCGTGACCGAATTGTCGGCCTGTGAAAACGGTGAGAAGAGCCGGCGCAACGTATCGTCATCCATGCCGATACCACTGTCGCGCACCTCGAAATGCACCCGGCAGTGGTCCCCCGAGACATGCAGCGCCTGGACCCGCAGCAGCACTTCACCCACGTGGGTGAACTTGAGCGCATTGCCCAGCAGGTTCAGGAGCACCTGGCGGATGCGTCCGGGGTCTCCCAGCAGCCGCAGCGGCAGGCGCGGATCCACATGGGCCAGCAAGCGCACGCGCTTCTCGCGGGCCTTGAAGGAGAGGGCTTCGGTGCTGGCCTCCACCACTTCCAGCAGATCGAACTCGACCACGGCGATATCCATCTTGCCGACATCGATCTTGGAAAAATCCAGCACGTCATTGACGATGCCCAGCAAGGCATGGGCCGAATCCTCGATCGCCTTGGCGAACTCGGCCTGCTGCGTATCCAGGCGAGTGCTGCGCAACAGGCCTGCCATGCCCAGCACCGCATTCATGGGGGTGCGGATTTCATGGCTCATGGTCGAGAGAAAGGCGCCGCGCGTGAGCATGGCCTGGTCGGCCGCTTCCTTGGCCAGCACCAGGTTGCGCGCGGCGCGCTGGTTGTCGCGCAGCAGGCGCAGCAGGATCAGTGCGCGCACCAGCCACAACGCCAGCAGACCCAGGATCAGCCAGGCCGGCAGGTCGGTCTGCCACAGCGCGGCTACCGCCAGAACGGCAAAGCCGGCCTCGGCCAGCGCCAGCAGCAGGCGACCGTCGCGCGGCCGCTGCCGTGCCTGGCTAGGGGTGTGCCCTGGTGTCACGAGTTTGTCTCCATGGTTCCCGGTTCCGGTGAATGTTGCACGCCGGCGCAAGAAGGCGCAGGCGTTTTGATTGGAATCAATTATAACGAATCGATAATTTAATTGCTAAAACTGTTTTATTTGTTTCAGCAGATTGAGTGCGCCTGTGGTCAAAAAGCGGCAGAATGTTGAGCTTGCATTCCAAACAACATCTAGTTTTTTGCACCAAGAAACCAAGGCGCCGGGGATTTTTGTTCAGCCTGATGCGATCAATATTATTATTTTTTCTGTGTAAATTAATTTTATTGATTTATTCGATTAATTTATTTATAGTGACAGTTCGCAAAAAACATGCAGTGGCTAACCTGCAAGGAGCCTGCAAGATGAATTCCCCTCTCTCAACGGGTTGCACGCGGCTGAGCCGCCCTGTTTTGCTGCGCTGGATCGCTGCCATGATCTTGCTGACGCTGGGCTGCTGGGCCTGGCCGCACCTGCATGCGGCGACCACGGCCAAGCTGGCGATCTCGGTGCTGGTGGCCACGCGCTGCAATGTGGTGGTCAACGTGATCAATGGTGTCGCTGCCGTGTCCAATACCTGTGGCGCGGTGCCCTCCGGCAGTCCCGACGGGCGTGCATTGCTGCTGGTGAACCAGCAGGAGCGTTCGGTGCTGGTGGTCTACTGAAGCGGGTGGCGCGCCAGTTGCTTTCACAGGCCTGCCAGCGGGGCAAGCGTGGCCGCCAGTACAGCCAGCAGCACAACCGCCCAAGACGGCCACTTGCGCCAGACCAGTGCCGCGAAGGCGACGATGGCAATGAGCAGGTCGCGCGCGCTGAAGATGGCGCTGGTCCAGACCGGCTGGTAGAGCGCCGCCAGCAGCAGTCCCACGACTGCGGCATTGACGCCAGCCAGCACCGCCTGCATCGCGGCCTGGCGACGCACGCCATCCCAGAACGGCAGCAGCCCGGTCACCAGCAGGAACGAGGGCGCAAAGATGGCCAGCAGGCATAGCAGGCCGCCGGCCACGCCGTTGGGCCAGGAGGACATTACCACCCCCAGATAGGCTGCCAGCGTGAAGAGCGGGCCGGGAATTGCCTGGGCCGCGCCATAGCCGGCCAGGAAGACGTCCTTGTTCACCCAGCCCGTGGGTACCAATTCGGCCTGCAACAGCGGCAGCACCACATGCCCGCCCCCGAAGACCAGTGAGCCGACGCGATAGAAGATGTTGACCTGCTGCAGCCACGCCGCCGGATAGACCGCAGCCACCAGCGGTATGCCGGCCAGGAGGACGAAGAACAGCAGCAGGCAGGCGCGACCCGTACGGCGGCTGACCACCAGCGGCAGGTGTTCCTGCAGTGCAACCTGTGGTCCGTGCAGCAGCAGCCGTCCGGCCAGGCCGGCCGCCACGATCACTCCCAGCTGCACCAGGCTGCCCTGCAACTGCCAGGCCGCCAGCGCAGCCAGCATCATGATGGCCAGCCGCACCGGTCCGCGGCACAGTGTCTGCGCCATCCCCCACACCGCCTGCGCCACGATGGCCACGGCCACGATCTTCAGGCCGTGCACCACGTCCCCGGAGAGCCAATGCGCATCCTCCAGCACCGACAACGCTACCACCATCAGCAGCAGCGCAGAGGGCAGCGTAAAACCCAGCCAGGCCGCCAGGGCACCGCGATAGCCGCCCCGGACCAGGCCGATGGCCAGTCCGACCTGGCTGCTGGAGGGGCCGGGCAGGAACTGGCACATGGCCACCAGGTCGGCATAGGTCTGTTCGGATAGCCAGCGCCGCCGTGCCACGAATTCATGGCGGAAGTAGCCGAGATGGGCGGCTGGCCCGCCAAAGGAGGTCAGTCCCAGTCGGAGGAAGATCATGAACAGGGACCAGGCAGACTGGCGGGGCGCGCTTGGCAAGGCAGAGTGAGCGGCGGGTACGGGAGCAGGGGAGGCAGGCATGCGGTGGTCGGGGCAGGGTGTCCGGGGAGTCCGGGTGGCGCCTATATTAGAGGCGGCTTGAGGGCGAAATGAAGTTTTTTTCATGCTGCCAGCCATTTCATGCGGGATACGCCGCTTTTTCAGTCTGCGCAGGTGATAAAAAAGCCCGATTTGGCCCGGTTCCCCCTTGATCTGCGGCAATGCATCCCGATTTGGCGGTTTGGTGCCTGCGCAGTGCTAGAATGCAGGGCTATTTTTCAATCAACCTTTGGAGCCTTACGTGTTTATTTCCGACGCATACGCGCAAACGGCCGCAGCAGCCCCTGGTGGCGCGATGGGCAACCTGGCCAGCTTCCTGCCGATCATCCTGATGTTCGTGGTCCTGTATTTCCTGATGATCCGCCCGCAGATGAAGCGTCAGAAAGAACAGAAAGCCATGATGGACGCACTGGGCAAGGGCGACGAAGTCGTCACCTCCGGTGGTCTCTTGGGCCGCATCACCAAGGTGGCCGATGGCTACATCACCATCGAAGTCTCCGAAGGCACCGAAGTCATCGTGCAAAAGGGCGCTGTCACCACCCTGCTGCCCAAGGGCACCATCAAGGGCCTGTAATCGGCCTCACCGGTTGGCCGGCCTGAACCGGCGAACCCATGGGCGCATCGCTGATGCGCCCATGTCGTTAGAACGGCGCGCAGAAACTTCCGGTTCCTGGCGAGCGTTCTGAACAGGGTGGCAGGTCCCTGCCGCCCTCTCCCGCAAGCAAGAAGCACAAGACCATGAATCGTTACTCTCTCTGGAAATACGCACTGATCGTCCTGGCCCTGCTGTTCGGCGTGATCTATACCGTCCCGAACTTCTTCGGCGAATCCCCCGCGGTACAGATCAGCAGTGCCAAGTCGACCCTGAAGGTCGAGCCTGCCGTGGCCGGCCGTGTCGATCAGATCCTGAAACAAGGCAATCTCGGCGCAGAGAGCGTGGCGTTCGACAATGCCGGTTCGCAGCCGTCGGTGCGTGCCCGCTTTGCCACCACCGACATCCAGTTCAAGGCCAAGGCCCTGCTGGAGAAGGAACTCAACACCGACCCCAGCGACCCGACCTACATCGTCGCCTTCAACCTGCTGCCCAACACCCCGCAATGGCTGCAAAGCCTGCACGCCTTCCCGATGTACCTGGGCCTGGACTTGCGCGGCGGCGTGCACTTCCTGATGCAGGTCGACATCAAGGCGGTCCTGAACAAGCGCCTGCAAGGCATGCAAGCGAGCGTGCGCAGCCTGCTGCGTGACAAGAACATCCGCCACAGCGGCATCAACCGCTCCGGCGACAGCATCGAGATTTCCTTCCGCGATGCCGATACCCGCAACAAGGCCCGCGCCGCCCTGGGCGAACTGCAGGAAATGCTGCTCACCGACGCCGGCAGCGGCGATGACCTCAAGCTCATCGCCACCCTGCGTCCGGAAGCCCTGAAGCAGACCCAGGAAGACGGCGTCAAGCAGAACATCAGTACCCTGTCCAAGCGCGTCAACGAACTGGGCGTGGCCGAGCCGCTGATCCAGCGCCAGGGCGCCGACCGCATCGTGGTCGAGCTGCCGGGCGTGCAGGACGTCTCGCGCGCCAAGGACATCATCGGCCGTACCGCCACCCTGGAAGTGCGCATGGTCGATGAGAGCGTGGTGCGCGGCACCGAAGAAACCTCGGCCATCCCCTTCGGCTCCGAACTGTTCAAGATCGGCAAGGGCGCGCCCGTGGTCCTGAACAAGGAACCGGTGCTGACCGGCGACTACATCTCCAACGCTTCGGCCAGCTTCGATGAAAACCACCAGCCGGCGGTGAGCATCGACCTCAACGGCGACGGCGGCCGCAAGATGCGCGAAGCCACCCGTGACAAGGTCGGCAAAGCCATGGCCATCGTCCTGTTCGAAAAGGGCAAGGGCGAAGTCCTGACCGTGGCCACCATCCGCTCCGAACTGGGTTCGCGCTTCCAGATCACCGGCATGGGTTCGCCCGAAGCCGCCAGCGACCTGGCCCTGCTGCTGCGTGCCGGTTCGCTGGCCGCACCGATGGACATCATCGAAGAGCGCACCATCGGCCCGCAACTGGGTGCCGACAACATCAAGAAGGGCTTTGATTCGGTGCTGTATGGCTTCCTGGCCATGGCCGTCTTCATGGTGATCTACTACCAGCTGTTCGGTTTCTTCAGCGCCCTGGCGCTGTCGGTGAACGTGCTGCTGCTGGTGGCGCTGCTGTCCACGCTGCAGGTCACGCTGACCCTGCCGGGTATTGCCGCCATCGCGCTGGCGCTCGGTATGGCGATCGACTCCAACGTGCTGATCAACGAACGCATCCGTGAAGAACTGCGCGCAGGCAATTCGCCGCAGGCAGCCATTGCTGCCGGTTTCGATCGCGCGTGGGCGACCATCCTGGACTCCAACGTGACCACCCTGATCGCCGGCCTGGCGCTGCTGATCTTCGGTTCCGGCGCGATTCGCGGCTTTGCCGTGGTGCACTGCCTGGGCATCCTGACCTCGATGTTCTCGGCCGTGTTCTTCTCGCGCGGCGTGGTCAACCTCTGGTATGGCCGCAAGAAGCGCCTGTCCGGCCTGGCCATCGGCCAGATCTGGAAGCCCGAGGGTGACGTGCTCTCGACCTCCGGCAAGGCACAGGCCAAGCGCGACGCCAAGTAATCATCAGCAGCACAGCCAGATTTGAGCCGGGCGCCCCGTTGAAGGCGGCGCCGGCACCGAAAGGATAGTGATGGAATTTTTCCGCATCAAAAAAGACATTCCCTTCATGCGTCATGCCCTGATCTTCAATGCGATCTCGGCACTGACCTTCGTGGCCGCGGTGTTCTTCCTGTTCTCCAAGGGATTGCACTTCTCCATCGAATTCACCGGCGGCACGGTCATGGAAGTGGCCTACAACAAGCCGGCCGACCTGGAGAAGATCCGCAAGTCCATTGAGGGACTGGGTTACCGCGACACCCTGGTGCAAAGCTTCGGCACTGCCCAGGACGTCATGATCCGCCTGCCCGCCCAAGCCGGCGTGAACGCCAGCCAGCAGAGCGAGAAGGTCAATGCCGCCCTGAAGGCCGATGATCCGGACGTGCGCCTGCAGCGCGTGGAATTCGTCGGTCCCCAGGTGGGTGACGAGCTGGCCCATGATGGCCTGCTGGCCCTGGGCATGGTGGTGCTGGGCATCGTGATCTACCTGGCCTTCCGCTTCGAATGGAAGTTCGCGGTAGCGGCGGTGATCGCCAACCTGCACGACATCATCATCATCCTGGGCTTCTTCGCCTTCTTCCAGTGGGAGTTCTCGCTCACGGTGCTGGCCGCCATCCTGGCCGTGCTGGGTTACTCGGTCAACGAGTCGGTGGTGGTGTTCGACCGGGTGCGCGAAGCCTTCCGGGACCGCCGCTTCGGCAAGCTCTCCGCGCCCGAAGTGCTGAACCACGCGATCACCAGCACCATGTCGCGTACCGTCATCACCCACGGCAGCACGGAAATGATGGTGCTGGCGATGTTCTTCTTCGGTGGCCCGACGCTGCACTATTTTGCGCTGGCGCTGACCATCGGCATCCTGTTCGGTATCTATTCGTCGGTGTTCGTGGCGGCAGCCCTGGCCATGTGGCTGGGCGTGAAGCGCGAAGACCTGATCAAGCCGGTCAAGGTCAAGGACGAGAACGGCGGCGCAGTGGTCTGATTCCCGGATTCAACTGCGTTGCACAGGAAGGGCCGCCGCGTTCGCGAAGCGGCCCTTTTTCATGAGAGGCCCGCAAAGGCGGGATAATGCGGCAGTTCATCACTGCACATCACGGCATTCCAGATTTTTCATCATGACCCCATCCATCGATCTGAACGATATCGACTATGAACGCCGCTTCGGCGGTGTGGCACGTCTCTATGGCGCTGCCGGCTTGCAAGCTTTCCGCCAGGCGCGCGTATGCGTGGTCGGGGTCGGCGGCGTAGGCTCGTGGATCGTCGAGGCGCTGGCCCGCAGCGCCATCGGCCACCTGACCCTGATCGACCTGGACAACCTGGCCGAATCCAACGTCAATCGCCAGATCCATGCGCTCACCGGCACGCTGGGACAGGCCAAGGTGACGGCCCTGCACGAGCGCATCAGGCAGATCAATCCGACCTGCGTGGTCACCGAGGTGGAGGATTTCGTCGATCCGGAGAACGTGGAGCAGATGCTGGGCGGCGGCCGTTTCGATTACGTCATCGACGCCATCGACAACGTCCCGGCCAAGGTGGCCATGATCGCCTGGTGCCGCCAGAACGGCATGCCCATGGTCACCATCGGCAGCGCCGGCGGGCAGATCGATCCGACCCAAATCGAGATCCGTGATCTCTGCCGCACCGAGCAGGAACCGCTGCTGGCCAAGGTGCGAAAGCGCCTGCGCTCACAGCATGGTTTCCCGCGCGGGACCAAGAACAAATTCCACATTGACGCCGTGTTCTCCACCGAACCGCTGCGTTTCCCTGAACTGGCCGAGGGCGAGGCCTGCGAGATCGCACCGGGTGAAGACCTGGATGTGGGCGAGGATGCCGCCGACAGCACGCAAGCTGGCGTGACAGGATTGAATTGCGCCGGTTTCGGCTCGGCCATGGTGGTCACGGCCAGCTTCGGCCTGGTGGCCGCAGCGCATGTCCTGAAAAAGCTGGCCGGGAAGGCCAGCTGACAAAAGGGGCGGGGCCAGCTCAGTGCCCGCCGCCCTCATCGACCCGGTGCGCGGACACGCACAGCAGCACGCTGACGGTGACCAGCACCATGGCTGCGATCTCCAGCAGGGTCGGCCAGCGCTGTTCCCAGAGGAAGCCATAGAGCAGGGCGAAGAGGGTCTCGAACAGGATCATCTGCCCGATCATGGTCAACGGCAGCAGGCGGCTGGCCTTGTTCCAGCAGGCATTGCCGAACAGCGAGGCAAAGATGGCCACGCCCGCCGACACCGCCACGAAATGCATCCACTCGCTGCCCGGATGCGGCTGCAGCATCACCGTGAAGGCGGGCACTGCGATGAACAGCGACAGCAGCCCCGTGACCACGCCGATCAGCAGGTTCCAGTCATGCGCAGAAACTTCATGCAGGCGTCCCAGCCAGCGGCTGTTGCCGACCGCATAGGTCGTCCAGGAGACCAATGCGGCCAGGGCGCAGAAGAAGCCGAAGATACTTTGCTTCATATCGCCTCCAGCCGACCCGGCCAGCGACTGCCAGGCGACGCAGGCAATCCCCGCCAGGCCCAGCCCCAGCGACGGCGCCAGCTTGCGCAGCGAGACCGCGCCATGCCCGCGGCTGCCGATGATGCTCACCGCCACCGGCAGGAAGCCGATCACCAGCGAAGTCATCGCCATGCCGCCCAGTTGCACGGCACTGGCCAGGAAGACGTAATACACCACGTTGCCCAGGAGGCTCAGCCACACCAGCGCGCGCCATTCAGCGCGGCCCAGGTGGGGCAGCAGCTTCCTGATGCGCGGCGCGATCAGCAGTGCGGCGAACAGTCCATAGGCGAGATAGCGCCCGGCCGTCAGTTGCCAGGGCGAGAAGGCGCGGGTCAGTTCAGGTGCGAGGAACACCAGGCCCCAGGCCGCACCGGCCAGTGCGCCATAGAAGATGCCTTGCAGGATCGTGTTGGAACTCATCGGGAATCAAAGCCAGCCATGTTGCGAAGTGGGGCAGTATGCCGCAGCGGGCGCAGGAAGGATTGTTGCAGGCTACGGATTTCTTGTGGCGGGCGAGGGCGGAAACGAAAACGCCGGCATGACGCCGGCGTTTGCCTGCAACCAGCGTGACCGTCAGACGATGGCGCCGAACAGGCCCGCACCGATAAAGGCCAGCGCCACCACGCCAATACCCATCGACAGGTAGGCCAGCACGGCGACGCCCGTGATGATGGTGGCCGACGCCAGGACGATGGCCACTTGCAGCATACCCGCGGCCATTTCCATCTTCTCGTATTTCTCCATGTAGGCATGCGCCTCATGCTCGGCTGCGCGCGCCTTGTGGGACAGCTCCTTCTTGCCTTCGCCGCTCTTCTCGTCGCTGTCGTAATGGGCGATGGCGTCGTCGAGCTTGGCCACGGCCGCGCTGATGCGTTCATCCTTGGGATTGCCCAGCAGGGTCAGTTGCTGCTTGGCCAGCTGCGCCGCATTGCCGCGTACCGACTTGGCCTGGAAGAAGGACCACAGGTTGGCCGCCTCCTGATGCTTCAGGATGACTTCGGTCTGGTAAGACTTGGACAGGGTTTCGGTAATGGCCAGCACCAGCGCCAGGATGGCGATGAGCAGGGCCAGCTTCTTGTTGCCGGAGGCATGGGCGTGCTCGGCGTGTTCCAGGTTTTCGGTGGTTTCCGTCATGATCGTTGTTGGTATGGGAGCAAAGGAGGCCGGCCCGGCAATTGGGCAGCGTTTCAACAACGATTCACATGCACATCGGTTGACCTGAATCATCACGAAACTCGTCTTTTCCCGTAGGGCGGGTGCGTCCTATCCTCAGGGATAATTGCACCAACGGGCAATGTTCGGGTAAAACATTCGCATTTCCTCACGGCTTGCGCGCAAACCGCCGGACCGGTCCCCGGGGGGAGGGTAGCAAGGTCCGCCCAGATTGCGACTCCTGCAAGTCCAGTTGTCTTTGGCTACACTGTTGAGCCACAAATTCTGAATTTGCGGGATTGGATTTATTGACTGACGTTATACAAAAAGACAATCACATAATCGTTATTGATCAATTACATTAATGGTTCTTCGCAAGCATGACCGGGACAAGGCCAGGCTGGCCCCGCAGTACGGCGTCATGGCGCCGTAGCAGAACGCAGTCAGTCTATTGCCGAATCATCAAGCCGCCGCCCGCCAGGCAGTCTGGGGGTGGCCAAAGGATGCCCGTCCCCGGTCCGGGCATCATGACCATCGGGTCGATCAACAGGAGAGAACGCAATGTCGAATGAAGCCAAGTGCCCCTTCAACCATACCGCCGGCGGCGGCACCAGCAACCGCGACTGGTGGCCCAAGCAGCTCCGTCTGGACCTGCTGGCCCAGCATTCTTCCAAGTCCAACCCCATGGGTGAGGATTTCGATTACGCAGAAGCCTTCAAGAGCCTCGACCTGGCTGCCGTCAAGGCCGACCTGGCCAAGGTGATGACCGACTCGCAGGACTGGTGGCCGGCCGACTTCGGCCACTATGGTCCGCTGTTCATCCGCATGGCCTGGCACAGCGCCGGCACCTATCGCATTGGCGACGGCCGTGGCGGTGCAGGCCGTGGCCAGCAGCGCTTCGCGCCCTTGAACAGCTGGCCCGACAACGTCAACCTGGACAAGGCGCGCCGCCTGCTGTGGCCGGTCAAGCAGAAGTACGGCAACAAGATTTCCTGGGCCGACCTGCTGATCCTGACCGGCAACGTCGCGCTGGAAACCATGGGCTTCAAGACCTTCGGCTTTGCCGGTGGCCGCCAGGACGTGTGGGAACCGGACCTGGACGTGTACTGGGGCACGGAAACCACCTGGCTGGGCGGCGATGATCGCTACGGCCGTGGCAAAGCCGGTGCCAGCCATGGCGAGATCACGGCCGACGCCGACCGTCACGGCAACGAGCAGAGCCGTACCGCCCCCACCGGCCGCAACCTGGAAAACCCGCTGGCCGCCGTCCAGATGGGCCTGATCTACGTGAACCCGGAAGGTCCGGAAGGCAACCCCGACCCGGTCGCAGCCGCCCATGACATCCGCGAAACCTTCGCCCGCATGGCGATGGACGATGAAGAAACCGTGGCCCTGATCGCCGGCGGCCACACTTTCGGCAAGACCCACGGTGCAGGCGATGCCAAGCACGTGGGCCGTGAGCCGGAAGGTGGCGACCTGGAAAGCCAGGGCCTGGGCTGGAAGAGCAGCTTCGGCAGCGGCGCCGGTGGCGACACCATCAGTTCCGGCCTGGAAGTGACCTGGACCCAGACCCCGGCCCAGTGGAGCAATTACTTCTTCGAGAACCTGTTCAACTATGAATGGGAACTGACCAAGAGCCCGGCCGGCGCCCACCAGTGGGTGGCCAAGGGTGCCGATGCGGTGATCCCGCACGCCCATGGTGGCGCACCGCTGCGTCCGACCATGCTGACCACGGACTTGTCGCTGCGCTTCGATCCGGCCTATGAAAAAATCTCGCGCCGCTTCCTGGAAAACCCCGACCAGTTCGCCGACGCCTTCGCCCGCGCCTGGTTCAAGCTGACCCACCGCGACCTCGGCCCGCGTGCGCGCTACCTCGGTCCGGAAGTGCCGGCCGAAGAACTGATCTGGCAAGACCCGCTGCCCAAGGCAGAGGGTGCGCCGATTGATGCCGCCGATGTGAGCGCCTTGAAGAGCAAGATCCTGGCCTCGGGCCTGTCGGTGAGCGAGCTGGTCTCGACCGCCTGGGCCTCGGCCTCCACCTTCCGTGGTGGCGACAAGCGCGGCGGTGCCAACGGCGCACGCATCCGCCTGGCGCCGCAGAAGGATTGGGCTGCCAACCAGCCGGCCCAGCTGGCCAAGGTATTGAAGGCGCTGGAAGGCATCCAGGCCGAGTTCAACCAAGGTGCCAAGAAGGTATCGCTGGCTGACCTGATCGTGCTGGCCGGTAGCGCAGCCGTTGAAAAGGCGGCCAAGGATGCCGGCGTAGCGATCACTGTGCCCTTCAGCGCAGGTCGTGTGGACGCGTCGCAGGCGCAGACCGACGTCGCTTCCTTCGAACCGCTGGAACCCGTCGTCGATGGTTTCCGCAACTTCCAGAAGCAGCGTTATGCAGTGCGTGCCGAAGACATGCTCATCGACAAGGCCCAGCAACTGACCCTGACCGCGCCGGAAATGACGGTCTTGATCGGTGGCCTGCGCGTGCTGGGCAACACGGTCGGTGGCAGCACCAAGGGTGTGTTCACATCCAAGGTCGGTGTGCTGTCCAATGACTTCTTCGTCAACCTGCTGGACATGGGGACCGAGTGGAAATCCACGTCGCCCGCCCAGGAAGAGTTCGAAGGCCGTGACCGCAAGAGCGGTGCCGTCAAGTGGACCGGCACGCGCGTGGACCTGGTGTTCGGCTCCAACGCCGTGCTGCGCGCCCTGGCCGAAGTCTATGCCAGCTCGGACGCCAAGGAAAAGTTCGTCAAGGACTTCGTGGCCGCCTGGGTCAAGGTGATGGACCTGGATCGCTATGACCTGAAGAAGTAAGCAGCAAAGCAGCAACGCAGTCAGGCAGTGAAGCGATGAACGACGGCGGGCCGCAAGGCTCGCCGTTTTTCTTTGCGTGCGCGCATGTCATGGAGATGTCACGGAGTACGTCGGCGCAGGGGCTATAGTGGCGTTCGGTCTTTTTCTTCACCTGCGAGGCGCACGATGGCCCTGAGCCTGGATGACATTGCCCTGCTGTTCACACGGCACGGCCACACCCAATATACCGGCGAGCCGGTCACGCAACTGGAACACGCGCTGCAATCGGCGCGGCTGGCCGAGCAGGAGGGCGCAGCGCCCAGCCTGATCGTGGCCAGCCTGCTGCACGACCTCGGGCATCTGCTGGAAGACCTGGGCCAGACCCCGACGCTGGCCGGCATCGATGACCTGCACCAGTACCGCGTGCTGCCTTTCCTGCGCGGCGTGTTCGATGAAGCCGTGCTGGCCCCGATCGCCCTGCATGTGGATGCCAAGCGCTACCTTTGCGCCACCGATCCGGATTACTTCGCCCAGCTCTCCGCCGATTCGGTGCGCAGCCTGCAATTGCAGGGCGGGATCTTCGATGTGGAACAGGCTGCGGCGTTCATTGACCGGCCTTATGCTGAGGAGGCGGTCAGGTTGCGGCGCTGGGATGATCGCGCCAAGACAGCGGGTTTGCCCACGCCCGATTATGCGCACTATGCCGGCTACTTCAGCCAGTGCCTGCTGCAGCCGGGCAAGTCCGGCCGTGCTCAGGCCAGGTAAGTCTTCCGATACGCCGCTGGGGTGGTGCCGCGCAACTTGCGCAGCGCGTGCGTGAGTGCACTCTGGTCTCCATAGCCACAACGCTGGGCAATCTGCGCCAGCGGCAGGCTGCTCGTGCGCAGCAGCTGGCAGGCCCGGGCCACGCGGACTTCGGCCAGCCAGGCGCGCGGCGACGTGTCCAGTTCGGCGCGAAACCATTCATGCAGCCGGCTGGGGGAGATCGCTGCCAGTTGCGCCATCTGCGCCACCGTCCAGGGATGGTCGGCCCGCGCCTCCACCCGCGCCAGCATCAGGCGCAGACGCGACAGCGCCTGCGGCTGCTGCGTGAGCGTGTCCAGCAGCAGGGGAATCCAATGCTGTAGCGTTTTGCCGGCGGGGCGGTTGTCGCTCAGTGCCAGCGCCATGAATTCCACCAGTTTGCCGGCGGCGCCCGACAAGGGCAAAAATGGCCGCTGCGCCAGCGCCTCCAGTTGCAGGCTGCCGACCGCATCGGGAGCCAGGTCCACCACCAGCGAGCGATTCTCGCCGCCGGCGCGCGTGGCGTGCCGCGCACCGGGTTCGACGAAGGCCGCCGTGGCGGTATCGGCCAGGCCTTCGCGGCCGGCGATGTCCATCGCCAGATGGCCTGCCAGCGGCAGCACCAGCTGCGGGAAATCATGCCGGTGCGCCAATGACTCCTCGCGATAGCTGCGCAGGTGCAACTGCGCCACGGGCGGGGCAGTGTCGGGATGCGGTAGCGAGGAAGGGATCATGGTGCGCAGGGAGGTGAGGCAACCCCGCCATGATAGCGGACTTCGCTGTGACGGCAGCAAGCGCGATCCCTTCACACGACATCCGCATGACCTGAAGCGTCTTGCAAAACATCAGTGTTACCGGCAGCCAAGACAAAGCCGCCGGGCTTGCGCCACGGCGGCTTCGGGAGAGGCCTGGATGCGGGTGAAGCTTACTGCATATGCCAGCCATGGCTGACCACCACCGATTGGCCGGTCAGCGCGTTGGTCGGGAAGGCCGCCAGGAAGACGGCGGTCTGGGCCACATCCTGGGTGGTGGTGAATTCACCGTCCACGGTGTCCTTCAACATGATCTTCTTGATCACGTCCTCTTCGCTGATGCCGAATTCCTTGGCCTGCTCGGGGATCTGCTTTTCCACCAGCGGCGTGCGCACGAAGCCGGGACAGATGACGTTGGTGCGGATCTTGTCCTTGGCGCCTTCCTTGGCCACGGTCTTGGCCAGCCCCAGCAGGCCGTGCTTGGCGGTGACATAGGGCGACTTGAGCGCCGAGGCCTGGTGCGAGTGGACCGAACCCATGTAGATGATGGAGCCGCCACGGCCTTGCTTGATCATGGCCTTCATCGCCGCGCGGGTGGTCAGGAAGGCGCCGTCGAGGTGGATCGCCAGCATCTTGCGCCAGTTCTCCAGCGACAGCTCCGTGACCGGGCTGATGATCTGGATGCCGGCATTGCTGATCATGATGTCCAGCCCGCCGTAGGTATTCACGGCATCGGCCACGCCCTTGTCGACCTGGGTTTCATCGGTGACGTTCATGGCCACCGCCATGGCGGTCCCGCCATTCTTGACGATCTCTTCGGCCGTGGCCTTGGCCGCTTCCAGGGCCAGGTCGGCGATGACGACCTTGGCGCCCTGTTTGGCATATTCGACCGCGATTTCCTTGCCGATGCCGCTGGCCGAACCGGTGATGAGAGCGACTTTATCCTTGAGTAGCATGATCTTCCTTTATGTTTCGAGTTGACGGACATTGCAAAGCCAGGCCGCCAATGCCACCGGCGCAATTGCGCTCGGCCTGCATGGCGGCCAGCTATCCCTGGTTTCGATGAACTGAGCATCGAAAGATTCCACGGGTGCCGATCTCACCCTTGCACCCGTTTTCCTTGCCCTCTCGCGTGTGCCTGCTCCTCGATGGGAGGTCTCCTGGCGCCGCTTTGTCATGCCATTGTAACGCTGGGCAGCCTGTTGTTGCTGCACTGCCAAAACGCTTGCAGAGGTCATGTGCGTGAAACATTCGCTGGTTAGTCTGTGCAGCGTTATCCCGGGGACATCGGCTGTTTCTCGAAAACCATCGATCCATTCTTCGATTTCATTTGAGACAGCCGCAATTCTGAGGGGGATGCAGGATGCATGTCAGGCGAGGTCGCTTATGTTGTTTGGTTGACCTGGCAGATGTCTTCCACGGTCCCCTTCAACATCACCACAAAGGACAGTGCATGAGACTGCTTACCATTCCTGCCGATGCCAATCCGAGTTTTGCCAAGCTCAACCTGAGCCTGGCCAGCACCCCGGAAGAAGTGCGCGAAGTGCAGCGCCTGCGCTACAAGGTGTTCATCGAAGCGATGAACCTGTCGGCCCTGGCCAACCCGGAAGGCCTGGACAAGGATGAGTTCGACGACTACTGCGATCACCTGATCGTGCGCGACAGCAAGACGCTCTCGGTGGTCGGCACCTACCGCGTGCTCAGTCCGCACGGTGCGCGCCGCATGGGCAAGTTCTACTCGGAACAGGAATTCGACCTCTCGCGCCTGGACAACATCCGTGGTGTCATCGCCGAGGCCGGCCGCGCCTGCATCCACCCGGACTACCGCAGCGGCGGCGTCATCATGATGCTGTGGGCTGGCCTGGCCGCCTACATGCGCAAGGAGCGCTGCGAATACCTGATGGGCTGCGCCAGCGTGAGCCTGGCCGATGGTGGCCACAACGCCGCCGCGCTGTATCACGCCTTCCGCGAAAAGAACCTGGCGCCGCCGGACTACCGCGTCACGCCGCTGCTGCCCTTCCCGCTGGAAGACCGCCAGGCCGGCATCGAGCCGCAGATCCCGCCGCTGCTGCGCGGCTACCTGCGCAGCGGTGCCTGGGTGTGCGGCGAACCGGCCTGGGATCCTGATTTCCACTCGGCCGATTTCTTCCTGCTGCTGCCGCTCTCCAAGCTCGACAGCCGCTACGCCCGCCACTACCTCAAGGATTCGAGGACCGCATGAAGCCACGCGAACAGTTCATGGAAAAAGCCCAGGGGCTGTTCGCCGACCTGGGTCCCGACCACGATGCCGGTGACGAGGAAGCCAAGCGCGATCCGCTGCGCTTCCGCACCATATGGATTTCCGACATCCACCTCGGTACCACCGGCTGCCAGGCCGAGCGCCTGCTGGAGTTCCTGCGCGCCACCGAATCCGAGACGCTCTATCTCGTGGGCGACATCATCGATGGCTGGCAACTCAAGCGCCGCTGGTACTGGGACCAGTCCCACAACAACGTGGTGCAGACCGTCCTCAAGAAAGCCAAGAAGGGCACCAATGTCATCTTCGTCCCCGGCAACCACGATGAAGTGATCCGCCAGTTCATCGACCTCGATTTCGGCGGCATCAAGATCCGCGACGAACTGGTGCATGTGACCGCCGAGGGCAAGCGCATGCTGGTGCTGCACGGCGACCGTTTCGACGGCGTCATCGCCTGCGCCAAGTGGCTCGCCTACGTGGGCGACAGCCTCTACACCATGATCCTCAAGTTCAACCAGTGGTTCAACAGCTGGCGTGCCCGTGCCGGGCTGCCGTACTGGTCGCTCTCGCAGTACCTCAAGTCCAAGGTCAAGAATGCGGTGAACTACATCACCTCCTTCGAAGATGCACTCGCTGAAGAAGCCAAGAAGAAGGGCCTGGATGGCGTCATCTGCGGTCACATCCACAAGCCCGAGATCCGCGACATCGGCGGCGTGGTCTACTGCAACGACGGCGACTGGGTCGAGAGCCTCTCGGCACTGGTGGAAGATCCGAATGGTGAACTGCGCCTGGTGACCTGGCAGGAAATCATGCAGCTCAAACGCGCCGGCAAGGAAGCGCGCCAGGCGGCCCGGGAACTCGCCACCGCCTGAGGGCGGCAAGTTCGTCGCGCTACATATCGTTTATATTGTTTATATAGTTTATGCGCATTGCCATCATCAGCGACGCCGGAGAGCCGCAAGTCAACGGCGTCGTCAACACCTTGCGCTCCACCGTGCGTTGCCTGCGCGGTCTCGGCCACGAAGTGCTGCTGCTGTCGCCGCGCGACTTCCGCACCTTCGCCTGTCCGACCTATCCTGAAATCCGCCTGGCCTACAAGCCTTATGCCCGCATCGCGGCCACGCTCGAATCCTTCCAGCCCGACTGCATCCACATCGCCACCGAAGGACCGATGGGGCTGGCAGCGCGCCGTTATTGCGTGCGCCACAAGCTCAGTTTTACCACCGCCTATCACACCCGCTTCCCGGAATACCTGGCTGCGCGCAAGCTGCTGCCCAAGGCGATCACCTATCGCCTGCTGCGCTGGTTCCATGGCCGCTCCGAAGCCATCATGGTGCCCACCCCGGCGATGAAGTCGGCGCTGGAAGAAGAGGGCTTCCGCAATGTCGTCCTGTGGGGGCGGGGCGTCGATACCAATCATTTCCGTCCGGCGGTGGAAGACCACGCCTGCATCGAGCGGCCGCTGTTCCTCTACGTGGGCCGCGTGGCCGTGGAAAAGAACATCGAAGCCTTCCTCAAACTGGACCTCCCTGGTACCAAGTGGGTGGTCGGCGATGGACCGCAGCTCGAAGACCTGAGTGCCCGCTATCCCCAAGTACGGTTCCTGGGCGCCAAGGGCCATGACGAACTGCCGGCCTATTACAACTGCGCCGATGTCTTCGTCTTCCCCAGCAAGACCGATACCTTCGGCCTGGTGCTGCTCGAAGCCATGGCCTGCGGGATTCCGGTGGCCGCTTATCCGGTCGAGGGCCCCATCGATGTGGTCGACAACGGCGTCTCCGGCGTGCTGCGCCACGACCTCCAGCAGGCCTGCCTGCAAGCCCTGAAGCTGGACCAGGAAGCCGTGCGTGCCCACGCCGCCACCCGCTCCTGGGAATCGGCGACCCAGCAGTTCCTGCAGCACCTGCACCTGGCGCATCGCAGCGCGCCTGGCAAGGCCGGTGCCATCAAGCCGGTGCGCGAGTCCCGCTGAGCTGGCGACGTCTGCCGTGCGCAGCCGTCCCTCTTCTTCATTTTTTGATAACTATGCAAGACGAACATGGCCGCATGCCGACAAAGCATTGGCATGCGCGCTCGCGCCTCTTCTAAGATGCGCCACGCCCGCGTGCGCTGACGTCGCAATTGGCCTGTCGTATGGCGCAGCGCCCATAACAAAACGCCAACAGAGACGCCCATGTCGCGCATCACAGCCCGTCAGTGCCGGCCTGACAGGTCCGCCCCACGCACTTTGGCAAAGGCCTGGCGCGGAGCAGGCATGAATCATGCTCACCCGCGAGCGCAAGAACAGCAAAGCAAAACGGACGACGCACCGTGGCCCTCGCCGGTGTCGGCATCCGCATCAAAGTCGTAGTGCGCGTTACAAGGAAGAGAACATCCATGATTCAACATCTCAAGATCGGCAGCCGCCTGGCTTTCGGCTTCTGCCTCATCCTGCTGCTGGCCACCGCCATCCTGCTCATCGGCCTGTGGCGCATGGCCGAGCTGGAGGCCAGCAGTGAATACGTGATCGAGAAGAAGGTCACCGCCATGACGGCCGCCATGAACATGCGCGAAGCCGGCAGCCAGCTGGCGCTGGCCCTGCGCAAGGTGGTCACGCCCACCGATGCCGCCGAAGGCAAGGCCGAGGACGCGCATCTGGGCCAGATCCTGAAGGCCTACGCCGGATTTGAAAAGCAGATCACCGAGCTCTCCTCGGAGGGCCAGGGCAAGCAGTTGCTGGAGGCCGCCAGCGGCGAGAGCAAGAAGCTGTTCCCGCTGGTGGAGCAGATTCGCCAGCAGGTGGTCAGCAACAATTACTTCGATGCCGCCCAGCAGTTGAAGAGCGACTTCCTGCCCGCGCACGACAAGTGGATGGCCAGCGTGGCCGCGCTGGCCACCTTCCAGCAAGACGACATGAAACAAGCCCATGCCGACGCCAAGGACAGCTATCGCAAGGCCCAGGTCGGCATGCTGGCCATGGGCGCGCTCACGCTCGGGCTGGGCTTCTTCTTCACCTTCGTCATCACGCGCTCCATCGTCAATCCGCTCAAGCGCGCCGGCCATATCGCGGAAACGATTTCCCGTGGCGACCTGACCCACGACTTCCACGACCAGGGCCGCGATGAAGCCGCCCACCTGGTCAACGCCCTCGATGCCATGCAGGGCAACCTGGCCGCCACGCTCAACGAGGTCAAGGAAAGCGCCGCCGTCATCGCGGTGGCCTCGCATGAAATCGCTCGCGGCAACGTGGATCTGTCCAACCGCACCGAATCGCAAGCCTCCAGCCTGGAAGAAACCGCCAGCTCCATGGAGCAGCTCACCTCCACCGTGCAGCAGAACGCCGCCAACGCGCAGCAGGCCAACCAGCTGGTGCTGTCGGCCTCGGACTACGCCACCAAGGGCGGACGCGTGGTGGGCGACGTCGTGGCGACCATGGGCTCGATCAAGGAAAGCTCGGGCAAGATCGTCGACATTATCGGCGTCATCGATGGCATCGCCTTCCAGACCAATATCCTGGCTCTGAACGCCGCCGTGGAAGCGGCCCGTGCCGGCGAGCAGGGCCGCGGGTTTGCGGTCGTTGCCTCGGAAGTGCGCGCGCTGGCCCAGCGCAGCGCGGCCGCCGCCAAGGAAATCAAGGAACTCATCAGCGACTCGGTGGACAAGGTCGATGCCGGCGGCAAGCTGGTCGATGAAGCCGGTGCGACCATGAGCGAGATCGTCAGCTCGGTCAAGCACGTGGCCGACATCATGGGCGAGATCACGGCCGCCAGCCAGGAGCAGAGTGCCGGCATCGCCGAGGTCAACAATGCCATCGCCCAGATCGACGAGATCACCCAGCAGAATGCGGCCCTGGTCGAGCAGGCTGCGGCCGCCGCCGAAAGCCTGCAGGAGCAGTCCGATGTCCTGGCCCGCGCAGTGGCGGTGTTCAAGCTCAAGACTGCGCGTGCGGGGCAAGTGGGCATGCCGCATCCTGCGCCGGTGATGGGCAGCGTGCAGCCGGCGCGCACCGTCAACGCACCACCGGCCGTGAGCGTGGTCAAGAGCCGGCCGGTGGCCAGCCTGCCGGCAGCGGGTACGCCTGCCAACCGCAAGCCGGCAGCCGCGGCACGGGATGATGATTTCGAGGAATTCTGATGGCGGGTACTGAAGCGACCCTGTGATTTCAATGAATAGATAGTTAACTAAAAATCAAGTCAACGCGCAAGCGCCGCCACCTGGCAGGGTGGCGGCGTTTTTTTTTCAAGGCAGAGCAAGCACGTTCCGTGAGAATTCAAGATAATTGCGAAGTTGCCGTAAAGCTATATCAATGCGGCAGACAGACCGTTCCTGCAAGGGGAGGGCGGTCGCCTGCTCAACCGGGGGGAAGAGCGCGGCGTCACGGAAGCGGCCACACAGGCTCGACGACGCCCATGCCGACTGCACGAAGAAGGCGGCCCCGGGGATCACCTTGCGGTACTTTCCCTTCATCCACCGGAACCAGTCCATGTCCATCAAGAACCTTTCGATCAAGGCGCAACTCGCCGTTGCCGTCCTTGTCCTGTCCCTCCTGCTGCTTGCGCTCGGCCTGTCGGGCCTGTTGGGCATGTCGGCCGCCGTGAGCATCAACCGCCAGCTCTCCGAAGAGCGCATTCCCAAGACGGTCGCCGCCGACAATACCCTGATCTGGATCGGCCGCCAGCGTACCTCGCTGGACCAGGCCGCCATGACGAATGACCCGGCCTGGGCCGAGCGCATGATGGGCATGGACGCCAACGCCCGCAAGGAAGCCCTGCAATGGTGGGGCAAGTACACCGCGCTGCCCCAGACCGACGACGGCCGGGTGCTGGTCAAGAAAGTCTCCGAAGGCATCGACAAGACCGAGCAGGAGCTGGCCCGCTTCGCCGAGGTGATCAAGGGCGGGGACCGCCAGGCTATCGCCGACCAGGCGCGCAAGGTCGGCACCATCTACACCGCCATGCAACTGGATGGCCAGGCCCTGAGCAAGTATGAGACCGAGCAGGCCGCCGCCAGTGTGGAAGCGAACATGGCCCGGTTCGAGGCCTCACGCATGTTTTCCATCGCGGCCGTCATCGGCGGCCTGCTGCTGGCCTTCTTCAGCTGGTGGTCACTGCGCCGTGCGATCGGCGAGCCGATGCAGCGCGCCCTGCGCCACTTCGATGCCATCGCCAATGGCGACCTGACCCAGCCGGTCCACGTGCATTCGAAGAATGAAATGGGCCAGTTGCTGCAGGGCCTGGCACGCATGCAGGAGAGCCTCTCCCGCACCGTACGTGCCGTGCGTGGCGGCAGCGATGCCATTGCCACGGCCACGCGCGAGATCGCTTCGGGCAACCTGGACCTGTCGGCGCGCACCGAGCAGCAGGCCGCCTCGCTGGAAGAAACCGCCTCCAGCATGGAAGAACTGACCGGCACCGTGAAGCACAACGCCGACAACGCCCGCCAGGCCACGACGCTGGCCGTCAATGCCTCCACCATCGCCGCCGACGGCAATGCCGTGGTCGGCCGCGTGGTGCAGACCATGGAAGAGATCCGCGAGAGCTCGGCGCGCATCACCGACATCGTCAGCATCATCGATGGCATCGCCTTCCAGACCAACATCCTGGCCCTCAATGCTGCGGTGGAAGCGGCCCGTGCCGGTGAGCAGGGCCGAGGCTTTGCCGTGGTGGCCACCGAAGTGCGCGCGCTGGCGCAGCGTTCTTCCAGTGCTGCCAAGGAAATCAAGGAGCTGATCATGCATTCGGTCGAGCGCGTGCAGGCCGGTTCCCAACTGGTCGGCCAGGCCGGCGACACCATGAATGACGTGATCCAGGCCGTGCAGCGCGTCACCGACATCATGAGCGAGATCTCGGCGGCTTCCAACGAGCAGAGCGCCGGCATCGACCAGGTCTCGCGCGCGGTGACGCAGATGGATGAAGCCACCCAGCAGAATGCCGCCCTGGTCGAGCAGGCCAGTGCCGCCGCCAAGTCGCTGGAGCAGCAAGCCCAGGCGTTGATGCAGGAAGTGGCGATCTTCCGTGTGGGGCAGGGCGAGGCTGTGGCCGTGCGGGCTCCGGTCGAGGTGGTGCAGCCCGTTGCCAAGCCGGTAGCCGCGCCGCTCAAGGCGGCAGCGTCCAAGGCCGCACCGGTCCTGAAGCGTCCCGCCTTGCCGGCGGCTACGTCCGCAGCCAAGCCGGCCTCGCGCCAGCCTGCCAGTAGCGATGACGGTGACTGGGAGACGTTCTGATCGTCCGTTTTTTTGCCTGAAACTTCAGGCGCTCCCATGAAGAATCGCCGCAGCCCGCTTGTGCAGGGTGCGGCGATTTTTTTCTTCACCTCCAGCGCTGCGCGGGGCGAGCCGCCCATTGCGCGCGGGTTTTCAGCGTGACGGATGCTTGGCCGGGCCGTTGAGCAACTCCGGGGCGACCACGGCCTTGAGGTAATTGGTGGTCACGTCGCCCCGCTCGCGCTGGGCGATCCACCAGACGTTGCCCTTGCGCAGCGACCATTCCTGAGGTTGTCCCGAGATCAGCCGGGCCGCAACCTGCCCCAGCGTGGGCTGGTGGCCCACGATCAATACCGGTTCGCGGCTGTCGGGCCAGTTGGCCGCACGCAGCAGGTCATCGGCACTCATGTTGGGCGCCAGGTCGGCCACCACCTTGTATTTGCGCTTCAAGGCTTCCACCGTCTGCAGCGTGCGGGTGGCCGGACTGACCAGGATGCGGCAGCTTTCGGGCAGGTTGCGGTCCAGCCATTCCGCCATCTTCGCCGCCTGCTTGTGCCCCTTCGGGGTCAGCGCGCGGCCCTCGTCGGGTTCGCCCAGTTCGGCCTCGGCGTGACGCCACAGAATCAGGTCCATCTCAGCTCCTTGAGGAAATCAGCAGGCCGCCATGCGCGGCGTTACACCGGTTCTTCCGGCGGCGTGGCCGGAATGCCCAGGGTGGTCATCAGGTGTTGCTGGGCGTTGAAGCACTGCTGCTTGTTGCGCGCCTTCTTGAGGGTGTAGACGCCGTTGACGTCGAGGTGCCAGGCGTTGGTGTTGTCCTTCAGGTAGGGATTCAATCCCTCGGTCATCACGCGTTTCTTGAGCGTCTTGTCCAGCACCGGGAAGGCGACCTCGATGCGGCGGAACAGGTTGCGGTTCATCCAGTCGGCGCTGGCCAGGTAGACGTCGTGCTTCAGGTCGTTGCGGAAGTAATAGATGCGCGAGTGTTCCAGGTAGCGGCCGATGATGGAGCGCACCTTGATGTTCTCCGACAGCCCGGGCACCCCCGGCCGCAGCGCGCAGGCACCGCGCACGATCAGGTCGATCCTGACGCCGTCGGCCGACGCCGCATAGAGCGCGCGGATCACCGACTCATCCAGCAGCGCATTCATCTTGGCGATGATGCGTGCCGGTCGTCCCTCGCGGGCAATCTGTCCCTCGTTGCGAATGGCGCGGATGATTTCCTTCTGCAGCGAGAAGGGCGCCAGCCACAGGTGCGTGAGATTGCGCGGCTTGGTCAGGCTGGTGAGGTGGATGAAGACCTCGTTGACTTCGGCGGTCAGCTCCTGGTTGGAGGTCAAGAGACCAAAGTCGGTATAGAACTTGGTGGTATTGGGGTGGTAGTTGCCGGTGCCCAGGTGCGCATAGAAGCGCAGGTTCTGGTCGTCGTCACGGCGGATCACCAGGGCCAGCTTGGCGTGCGTCTTCAGGCCGACCACGCCGTAGACCACCTGCGCACCGGCCTGCTCCAGCTTGACCGCCCAGTTGATGTTGGCCTCTTCGTCGAAGCGCGCCATCAGCTCCACGATCACTGTCACTTCCTTGCCGTGCTGGGCGGCGTAGATCAGGGCCTCCATCAGGTCCGAGTTCATGCCGGTGCGGTAGATGGTCTGCTTGATGGCCAGCACGCGCGGATCATGGGCGGCGGTGCGGATGAAATCGACCACCGGCTGGAAGGACTGGAAGGGGTGGTGCAGCAGCACGTCCTTCCTGTCCAGCGCGGCGAAGATGTTTTCATTGGCCAGCTGCGGCGGCAGCGTGGGCGAGAAGGGCGGGAAGCGCAACTCGGGCTGGTTCACCAGGTTCACGATCTCGCCCAGGCGCACCATGTTCACAGGACCCTGCACGGCGTAGAGACGATTGCGCTCGATGTTGAACTGGTTCAGCAGGAACTGCGCCAGGTGTTCCGGGCAATTGGCCGCCACTTCCAGGCGCACCGCCACACCGAACTGGCGGCTTTGCAATTCGGTCTCCAGCGCCTGGCGCAGGTTCTTGACCTCTTCTTCATCGACCCACAGGTCGCTGTTGCGGGTGACGCGGAATTGCGAATAGGCGGTGATGTCGCGGCCCGGGAACAGGTCCGCGATATGCGCATGGATCACCGAAGAGAGCAGGCAGAACGAGGACTGGCCCTTGGCCGACAGGTGGTCCGGCAGCTTGATCACGCGCGGCAGTACGCGTGGCGCCTTGACGATGACGATGGCCGTACCGCGTCCGAAGGCATCCTTGCCGGAGAGCTCGATGATGAAATTGAGGCTCTTGTTGTGCACCTGCGGGAAGGGGTGGGCCGGGTCCAGCCCGATGGGCGTCAAGAGCGGGCGCACGTGCTGCTCGAAATATTGCTTCACCCAGGCGCGCTGGGCTTCGTTGCGGTCGTCATGGCGCAGCAGGTGGATGCCGTTGGCGGCCAGCTGCGGCAGGATCTCTTCGTTCAGGAGTTCATATTGGCGCGTGACGATGCGGTGGCATTCGGCGCTGGTGCGCTCGAGCGCGGCGCGCAGCTCGGGCGGATCGATGTTCTCGCCCTCGATGCGGTTGGCCAGCAGGCTGGCGATGCGCACTTCAAAGAATTCATCGAGATTGCTGCTGCAAATGCACAAATAGCGCAGGCGCTCCAGCAGCGGCACGCTGTCGTCTTCGGCCTGGGCCAGCACACGGCGGTTGAAGGCCAGTTGCGACAGTTCACGGTTGAGGTAAATCGTACTAGCGGGAAGTTCAGGTTGGGTACTGCTCTCCGGCTTTGCTTTTCTGGTCATCAATGGTCCCTGTCCATCCACTTTGAGCGGGCAGTGTATTTAGGAGGTATGACGAGTTTATGACAACACCTTGGCGGCTTTGTCACATTTGGATCAGTATAAATCCATCTTTATATGATGACAAAATCATATTTGTCGCGAGGCAACCCTTTGCATTGGCCTGCGCGGACCGTGACATCAAATTGTCAGGAAAGCCGCACTGCGCGTGGCATGCGGCTTTTCGGGCGGTTCGGGCGCGCTGTTGAGGGTCTGCTGCAACGCGGCGCAGGGGCCTGTGCAATCTGGACTGGATGACAAGTTCGGGTCATAAACTCGTCACATTAGCTGGTTAAAGTTCGCCCTGTCTCGAAAGTCATCCCTCCCGATGTGATGTTTCTCGGTGACCGTCCTCTCTTCAAAATCATAGGAGTAGCAGAAATGGGTTTTAACCATCTGATCAAGTCTGTTGCAATCGCAGTGGCTGGCGCTTTCGCTTTCAGCGGTGCCGCGCATGCAGCAGAAATCACCGGCGCTGGCGCCTCCTTCCCGTACCCGGTCTACGCCAAGTGGGCTGAGCTGTACAAGGCCGCCACCGGCAACAGCCTGAACTACCAATCCATCGGTTCGGGCGGTGGTATCAAGCAGATCAAGGCCAAGACCGTCGATTTCGGCGCCTCCGACGCCCCGCTGCCGCAGAGCGAACTGGCTGAAGCCGGCCTGACCCAGTTCCCCGCCGTCGTCGGTGGTGTGGTCCCCGTGGTCAACCTGGACGGCGTGACCCCCGGCCAGATCAAGCTGTCGGGCCAGGTGCTGGGCGACATCTACGCCGGCAAGATCACCAAGTGGAACGCCGCTGAAATCACCGCGCTGAACCCGGGCGTGAAGCTGCCCAATGAAGACATCACCGTCGTCTACCGTTCGGACGCATCGGGCACCTCCTACGTCTTCACCTCCTACCTGTCCAAGGCCAACGCTGACTTCAAGAGCAAGATCGGTGCTGGTACTGCCGTGAAGTGGCCCACCGGCGTGGGTGGCAAGGGTAACGAAGGCGTTGCCGCCAACGTGCAGAAGGTCAAGGGCGCCATCGGCTACGTCGAGTACGCCTACGTCAAGAAGAACAAGCTGAACTACACCCAGCTGAAGAACAAGGATGGCAACTTCGTCTCCCCGGACGATTCCACCTTCAAGGCCGCTACCGCCGCTGGCGACTGGGCCAAGACCCCGGGCTTCGCTGTTGACTTCACCGATGCCGCCGGCAAGGAATCGTGGCCGATCTCCAGCGCCACCTTCATCCTGCTGCACAAGGAACAGGCTGGCGATGGCGCCAAGGGCCGCGAAGTCCTGAAGTTCTTCGACTGGGCCTACAAGAACGGCGGCAAGGTTGCTGCTGAACTGGACTACGTGCCCCTGCCGGATTCGGTCACCAAGCTGGTGGAAGATTCCTGGAAGAGCAACGTCAAGGACAGCAGCGGCAAGGCACTCTGGTAAGCCAAGCCCAGTCCGGCCGGATGCCATGAACATCCGGCCACAGCAGCCTCTCCCCTACGGAGCATTCGGGTCATCGCAGCGAGAACGAGCAACTCTGGAGCACAGAGCATTCGCGGCGATGGCCCGTTTTAATGGTGAATTCAAATGAGCGCTAATTATTCCACCACGGCAATGTCGAATACCGAAGTCAAAAAATCCCCGACAGAGACTGAAAGCGCGCAAGCGGCGCGCGAGAAGCTGATGGTCGTCATGCGCCACCAGCGTCTGCAGGATTTCTTTTTCCACAAGATCACCCTGATCTTCGCCCTGTCCGTGCTGCTGATGCTGGGCGGGATCATCGTTTCCCTCATCATCGGTGCCGCACCGGCGTTCCAGGCCTTTGGCCCGGGCTTCATCACGCGCGTCGAATGGGATCCGACCAATAACGAATTCGGCGCCATGATCGCCATCGTCGGCACGCTGTCGACCTCGATCATCGCCTTGCTGATCGCCTTCCCGGTCAGTTTCGGCATCGCCCTGTTCCTGACCGAAATCTGCCCCGCCAAGCTGCGCCGCCCGCTGGGCACCTGCGTGGAACTGCTGGCGGGCGTGCCCTCCATCATCTACGGCATGTGGGGCCTGTTCGTGTTCGCGCCGCTGTTCTCCGAATACGGCCAGCCCTTCCTGAAGGCTACCTTGGGCCAGATCCCCGGCATCGGCGTGCTGTTCTCCGGCCCGACCATGGGCATCGGCATCCTGACCGCCGGCCTGATCCTGTCGGTGATGATCATCCCCTTCATCTCCTCGGTGATGCGCGACGTGTTTGAAGTCGTCCCTGCAGTGCTGAAGGAATCGGCCTACGGTCTCGGCTGCACCCGCTGGGAAGTGGTGCGCAAGGTGGTGCTGCCCTATACCAAGACCGGTGTGGTCGGTGGCGTGATGCTGGGCCTGGGCCGTGCGCTGGGCGAGACCATGGCGGTCACCTTCGTGATCGGCAACTCGCACCGCCTGTCCTGGTCGCTGTTCTCTGCCGGCAACTCGATTGCTTCCACCCTGGCCAATGAAATCGCCGAAGCCTCCAGCAAGCTGCACGTGTCTTCGCTGTTTGCCCTGGGCCTGATCCTGTTCGTCATCACCTTCATCGTTCTGTCCGCCGCCAAGATCATGCTCATGGGCATGACCCGCAAGGAAGGATCCAAATAATGAGCCAGACCGTACAAGCCGGTGTGAAAAGCACCGACCAGGCGCAAGCCATGAACCCCGTGTATCGCCGTCGCCTGATGCAGCATCGCATGGGCATGCTGTTCTCCTTCCTGGCCATGGGCCTGGGCCTGTTCGTGCTGGCCTGGATCCTGCTGACCCTGGTGTTCAAGGGCGTGGCAGCCCTGAACCTGGGCCTGCTGACCGAAAACACGCCTGGTCCGGGCGATGCCGGCGGCGGCCTGCTGAACCCCATCGTCGGCTCGCTGCTGATGGTCGGTATCAGCACCATCATCAGCACCCCGATCGGCATCCTGGCCGGCGTCTATCTGGCGGAATACGGCGAGGAAAGCAAGCTGGCCCAGGTCACCCGCTTCGTCACCGACATCATGCTGTCGGCACCGTCGATCGTCATTGGCCTCTTCATCTACGCCATCTACGTGGCCAACGTGAACCACTTCTCGGGCTGGGCCGGTACCTTCGCCATTTCGCTCATCGCCATTCCGGTGGTGGTGAGGACCACCGACAACATGTTGAAGCTGGTGCCCAACGGCCTGCGCGAAGCCGCCTTCGCCCTGGGTGCGCCGCGCTGGAAGGTGGCCATCATCGTGCGCCTGCGTGCCGTCAAGGCCGGTGTGGTGACCGGTGTGCTGCTGGCCGTGGCGCGTATCTCGGGTGAGACCGCTCCGCTGCTGTTCACCGCCCTGAACAACCAGTTCTTCAGCACCAACATGAACCGTCCGATCGCCAACCTGCCGGTGGTGATCAACCAGTTCGCCATGAGCCCGTATGACAACTGGGTCTCGCTGGCATGGGGCGGCGCCTTGCTGATCACCTTCAGCGTGCTGCTGCTCAACGTGCTCTCGCGCACCCTGTTCAAACAACAAATCCCCGGCTAATTCTCCAAGTGACCGACATGACTACTGCTCATCAAATGGCAAGCCACGCTTCGACCGCACCTCTCAACGCCGCTGCGGCCCAGAAGGCCACGCTGGAAGTTTCGCAACTGAACTTCTACTACGGCGGATTCCAGGGTTTGAAGAACATCAACCTGAACATCTACGAAGGCAAGGTGACCGCCTTCATCGGCCCCTCCGGCTGCGGCAAGTCGACGCTGCTGCGCACCTTCAACCGCATGTATGACCTGTACCCCGGCCAGCGCGCCGAGGGCAAGATCATCTATGCCGGCAACAACATCCTCGAAGCGGGCCAGGACCTGAACATGCTGCGCGCCAAGGTCGGCATGGTGTTCCAGAAACCGACCCCGTTCCCGATGTCGGTGTACGACAACATCGCCTTCGGTATCCGCCTGTATGAAAACCTGCCCAAGGGCGAGATGGATGAGCGCGTCGAATGGGCCTTGAACAAGGCGGCCCTGTGGGGTGAAGTCAAGGACAAGCTGCACAAGAGCGGCCTGTCGCTCTCCGGCGGCCAGCAACAGCGCCTGTGTATCGCACGCGGCGTGGCCGTGAAGCCGGAAGTGCTGCTGCTGGATGAACCGACGTCGGCACTGGACCCGATTTCGACGGCCAAGGTGGAAGAGCTGATCGGTGAGCTCAAGAACGACTACACCATCGCCATCGTGACCCACAACATGCAGCAGGCGGCGCGCTGCTCGGATTACACCGCTTACATGTACCTGGGTGAGCTGGTGGAGTTTGGCGAGACCGACCAGATCTTCATGAATCCGGTGCGCAAGGAAACCCAAGACTACATCACCGGCCGCTTTGGCTAATAGGGTGCGGCCTGGGCTACTGCGCATCCCGATCTCTGCGCTGCGATGCTCGCCGTACCCCAGTACGGCTGCGCTTCTCCCGCAGACCTCGGGATTGCTCGCTACGCCCATGCCGCACCCCGAACCGTAGTCATTGCACTGTATAAATTATTTATAGAAATTCTTTTTAGGGACGTCACATGACCGGCGATCATTCCTCCAAACAGTATGACCAGGATCTGGAGCAGATCCGCTCCAAGGTGCTCGCCATGGGCGGCATGGTGGAACACCAGTTCCAGGACGCGATTGCAGCCTTCCGCAACGGCAACCTCGATGTCGCCCATCGCGTGATGAAGGGCGACGAAGCCGTCAACCGCCTCGAAGTCGAACTCGACGACGCCTGCAGCCACCTCATCGTGCGCCGCCAGCCGACCGCCAATGACCTGCGTACCGTCATGGCAACCATCAAGATCATCACCGACCTGGAACGCGTGGGCGACGAGGCGACCAAGATCGCCCGTACCGCCATCCACCTGCACAAGCGCGGTATCGGCCTGGTCTCGCACTACGAAACCGTAAGCCTGATCGCCGAGCAGGCCATGGACCAACTGCGCAGCGCCCTGGACGCCTTCGCCCGCCTGGATGACCAGCAGGCCGCTGAACTCATCAAGCAGGATGAGCGCATCGACCACGGCTTCCGCTCCATCACCCGCAGCCTCATCACCTTCATGATGGAAGACCCGCGCACCATCTCCGGTTCCATCGATACCCTGTGGGTGGCCAAGGCCATCGAACGCATCGGCGACCACGCCAAGAACATCGCTGAATACGTGGTCTACGTGGTCGGTGGCAAGGACATCCGCCATACCGATTTCGGTTCGGCCAAGTCCGCCCTGGACGAAGAAGACTAAGCACGACGGCACCGGTGCTGGCAGCGGGGGAAGCGCTGCCAGCACCGGATTGCGGAGGGGAGACCCGCGATACTGCTTACCAGCCCGAATATCATGACCACTATCCTCATCGTCGAAGACGAACCCTCCATCGCCGAACTGATTGCCTTCACCTTGAAGGAGGCAGGCTGGTCCAGTTTCGTCGTCTCCAACGCGGCCGCGGCCTGGGACTTCGTCCAGCACCGCGCTCCGCAACTGGTACTGCTGGACTGGATGCTGCCGGACCGCAGCGGCCTGCACCTGCTCTCGCGCATCCGCGCCGACCGCCAGCTGCAGCAGCTCTCGGTCATCATGCTCACCGCCAAGAGCATGGAAGAAGACAAGATCGCCGGCCTCGACAACGGCGCCGACGACTACATCACCAAGCCCTTCTCGCCGCGCGAACTGACCGCGCGCATCAAGGCACTGCTGCGCCGCAAGAGCCCGGAGCATGCCCAGGAAGTGATGTCGGCCGGTCCGGTCACGCTCGATCCGGCCAGCTGCTCGGTGAGCCTGTCGGGTGCACGCATCGATATCGGTCACGCTGAATACAAGCTGCTGAAGTTTTTCCTGGCGCATCCTGACCGCGTGTTCTCGCGCAGCCAGCTGCTCGACCGCGTCTGGGGCGACCACGTGGTGATCGAGGAGCGCACCGTGGACGTCCACGTATTGCGCCTGCGCAAGGCCCTGCGCGATGCCGAGTACCTCATCAAGACGGTGCGCAGCGTGGGCTACATGCTCTCGACCAAATAAAGATCAGGCAAATAAAGATCAAAGACCAAACCAGCCCGCGTCGTTCATAATCAGGAAAATTACAAATTCGGCGCGCGGGCGCTTCCCAGATTTATCTGTCAAATCAATGAGTCCACAACTTTTGTTCTGGATTCCTGCTGTATTGCGCCTGGTGTTGTGCCTGGCCGGAGCGGGAGTCGTCGGTTTCTTCTTCGGTCCCATCATCGGACTGGTCACGGCGGTACTGGGCGTGGGCGCGATGATGATTGCCCATCTCCACTACCTGCTGCGCCTTTCGACCTGGCTGGATGATTCCGGCCAGTCGCGCCTGCCCGATGGCTGGGGCGCCTGGACCGATGTCTATGCGCGCCTGTACCGCATGCGCCGCGACGATGAAAAGAACCAGGCCGAACTGGCCGAGTGGCTGGCGCGCTTCCGCCAGGCCATGAGCCTGCTGCCGGATGGCGTGGTGATCATGGATGATGTGCTCTTCCTTGAATGGTGCAACCCCGCCGCACAGGCGCACCTGGGCCTGAAGCTGGACCGCGACAAGGGCATGCGGGTCACCAACCTGATCCGCAACCCGGCCTTCATCGATTACATCATCCTGGGCCGCTACGAGCAGCCGCTCACGCTGGCCCTGCACGAGCGCAAGCTGATCATCCAGATCATTCCCTTCGAGAACCGCAGGCAGATCCTGGTCACCCACGATGTCACCGAATCGCAGCGCATCGACATGATGCGTCGTGACTTCGTGGCCAATGCCTCGCACGAATTGCGTACGCCGCTCACCGTCATCAACGGCTTCCTGGAAATTGCGCTGGCCCAGCCGAACCTGGATGAGTCCACCCGCATGGCCCACCTGAAGCTCATGACCGAGCAGGGCCAGCGCATGCAGAACCTGATCGACGACATGCTCACGCTGACGCGCCTGGAGTCGATCGACTACCCGCTGCGTTCCGAAGTGCTGCGCGTGCGCCCGCTGCTGGAGCGCATCGCCGAGGAAGGCCGCGCGCTGTCGGCGGGCAAGCATGACATCCGCCTGGTGGTCGACGGGCCCGACCTCAAGGGCAATGCCGACGAACTGCGCAGCGCCTTCACCAACCTGGTCACCAATGCCGTGCGCTATACCCCGGAAGGCGGCACCATCACGCTGCGCTGGCAGAGTGACGAGCAGGGCGCCCATTTCGCGGTGCAGGATACCGGCATCGGGATCAGCCCCGAACACATCTCCCGCCTGACCGAACGTTTCTATCGCGTCGACAAGAGCCGCTCGCGCGAGACCCAGGGCACCGGCCTGGGCCTGGCCATCGTGCGCCACGTGCTGCTGCGCCACCATGCCACGCTGGAGATCGCCTCGGTGCCAGATCATGGCAGCACCTTCACCGTGCACTTCCCGGCCACCCAGACCATTGAGGACTACGCGGCGCAGCCGCAGCCCTGATCCTTGCAGAGTCGTTCAAACGGAATTGGAAAGGATGCTTCGGCATCCTTTTTTCATCTTTGAATTGAAGACAGCGGCGTACCATGGCGCCATAGCTCAACGCTGACACATCGTCAGTAAGTGAAATTACGAATGCCCGCTTCTCTGTCTTCCCGGCAACAATGGCGCCTCGCCGGGCCCTGCCGTCTGTGGGGAATCCGCACGCCCCGGAGCAATGCGAGTCTCAGGCGGGCTTTGCATTCCTGCCGCGCATACGGCGCATGACGCCCTGTGTACGGTATCCGTCATTGAACCGGCGGCGGTCATCCCGTTGTCGTGCTGAAAGCTTGTTGTCAGGAAAACCCTGATCGCGCCGCGACGGTATTCGTCGCACCATGTACCGAAGTGTCAACACCCGGTCTGCAGCATGGCCCGGTTTGCCTTTCCACCTACTGCGCAAAAGAGAAAACGATGAGCTATTTCGCCAACATGAAAATCGGGCGCCGCCTGGGCGTAGGATTTGCCGTGATCCTGGCCGCTGCCAGCGTCGTGGTCGCACTCTCGATCTGGCGCCTGCAAGGCATCGCCGCAGCCACCGACGAGATGATGCACGAGCCGCTGACCAAGGAACGCATGGTCTCCGACTGGTATCGCACCATTCACACCAGCGTGCGCCGCACCACGGCCATTGCCAAGAGCGCCGATCCCAGCCTGGCCAGCTTCTTCGCCGCCGACGCGGCCGAAGCCAGCCGCATGTCCACCGAGCAACAGAAGGCCATCGAAGCGCTGATCGAGTCGCCCGAGGAGAAAGCCGTCTTCGCCAAGCTGGGCGAGGTGCGCAAGGATTACATCAAGCATCGCGATGCCATCTCCAAGGCCAAGGCCGACGGCAACGCCGAGGAAGCCGCCAAGATCCTGGCCGGCCCCTTTGACGTGGCAGCCAAGGGCTATCTGGATTTGCTGCAGCAGTTGCTCAACCTGCAGCGTGCCAACATTGACCAGGTGGCCAAGGGCATCCAGCAGGTCTACCAAGAAAGCCGCAACCTCATGATCGGCTTGGCCATCCTGCAGGTGGTACTGGGCTGGCTGTTTGCGCGCAGCCTGGCGCTGGGCATCACGCGGCCGCTGGAGAAGGCGGTCAATGTGGCTGAAGCCGTGGCGGCCGGAGACCTCACCACCCGCGTCGATGACAACCTGATCGCCCGCAAGGATGAAACGGGCAAGCTCATGCACGCCCTGCACGCCATGACCGTCAACCTGGCCCGCATCGTCGGCCAGGTGCGCAGCGGCACCGATGCCATCGGTACTGCCTCGCGCGAGATCGCCACCGGCAACCTCGACCTCTCCGCCCGCACGGAGCGCCAGGCCGGTGCGCTGGAGGAAACCGCATCAGCCATGGAAGAACTCACCTCCACCGTTGCGCAGAACGCCGACAACGCACGCCAGGCCAACCAGCTCGCGGCGTCGGCTTCGTCGGTGGCGCAGCAGGGTGGGGAAGTGGTGTCGCAGGTCATTTCCACGATGGGCTCGATCAACGAATCCTCGCGCAAGATCGTCGACATCATCAGCGTCATCGACGGCATTGCTTTCCAGACCAACATCCTGGCCTTGAACGCAGCGGTCGAAGCAGCCCGAGCCGGCGAGCAGGGCAGGGGCTTTGCAGTGGTGGCCTCCGAAGTGCGTTCGCTGGCCCAGCGTTCGGCCTCGGCCGCCAAGGAAATCAAGACCTTGATCGATGACTCCGTGGCCAAGGTCGGCTCCGGCAGCGAACTGGTGGAGCGTGCCGGCACGACCATGGATGAAGTGGTGGCCAGCGTGCGCCAGGTCGCCGACATCGTCTCCGAGATCACTGCTGCCAGCAGCGAGCAGAGCGACGGCATCAGCCAGGTCAACTTGGCCATCACCGACATGGACCAGACCACGCAGCAGAACGCGGCGCTGGTCGAAGAAGCCGCCGCCGCCGCCGAAGCCATGCAGGAGCAGGCCGCGCGCCTGTCCGAGGTGGTGAGCCAGTTCAAGGTACTGGCGCAGGACCAGGTGGGTTATGGCAGCGAAGAAGTGGCCAGCCGCGTGGCAGTGGACATCACGCCGCCGCGACCGGCCTTGCGCTGATATCCCGACAAAACTGACGCCCTAAACAAAGAACCCGCCATGCATATCCTGGCGGGTTCTTTGTTTTGGCAGGCCGTCAACCCGGTGGTAGCGAGGCAGGTGAAACAATCTGCTGCACCTCCACAGGGCAGGGTCGGGGACCGAGCCCCCGCGCCCTCAGTAGGTCGCGCGTCCGCCCGACAGATCGAACACGGATGCGGTGGTGAAGGAATTTTCCTCCGACACCAGCCACGCCACCATCGCTGCCAGCTCCTCCACCTTCACGAAGCGCGCGCGCGGGATCTTGGAGAGCATGTAGTCGATGTGGGCCTGGGTGCATTGCTCCAGGATGCGGGTCTGTGCGGCCGCCGGGGTGATGGCGTTGACGGCGATGTTGCGGGTAGCCGTTTCCTTGCCCAGGCTCTTGGTCAGGGCGATCATGCCGGCCTTGGCCGCGCTGTAGGCCGAGGCGGTCGGATTGCCTTCCTTGCCGGCGATGGAGGCGATGTTGACGATGCGCCCGTAGTTCTGCGCGATCATGCGCTGGACCACCACCTGGTTGACGTAGAAGGCCCCGTTGAGATCGATGTCGATCACGCGGCGCCACTCTTCGGGCGAGTAGTCCGCCACCGGATTGTTCTGTCCGGCGATGCCGGCGCTATGCACCAGGATGTCGATGGACTGGGTGAGTTTTTCGGTCGCTTCAATGGCTTGCTGGACATCGCCCTGGCTGGAGATGTCGACGCGGATGGTCTCAACATGGCCCAGCGGCTCCAGCTTGGCGCGGGCCTCGGCCAGCGCTTTTTCGTCCATGTCCCACAGCACCACCTTGGCGCGCCCTTGCAGCAGGCGTTCGGCCACGGCATAGCCGAAGCCCTGGGCGCCACCGGTGATGATGGCGCTGCGGCCCTGGAAATCGTAGTGATTCATTGTGTCTTCTCCTTCCCTGTTGCGGTCTATTGGATCGCGCAGGCGGACATGCGCCCGCGCATGGTCGTTCTTGTTCTTGTGGATGTCGATGGAGATGCAACCGCGCCGCCGGATGGCAGCGCGGGGTGACGCGGCGACCGTTGTGGGTCAGGCGTCGATGGTCTTCTGCTGCTGTTCGCCCAGGCCGTCGATGCCCAGGCGCATGGTCTGGCCGGCGCGCAGGTAGACCGCTTCCGGCTTGACGCCCATGCCCACGCCCGGCGGCGTGCCGGTGGAGATGACGTCGCCTGGCTGCAGGCTCATGAAGCGCGACAGGTAGGAGACGATGTGGGCCACGCCGAAGATCATGGTGCTGGTGTTGCCGTTCTGGTAGCGCTTGCCGTCCACTTCCAGCCACATGCCCAGCTTTTGCGGGTCGGCGACTTCATCGCGGGTGACCAGCCAGGGGCCGATGGGGCCGAAGGTATCGCAGCCCTTGCCCTTGTCCCAGGTGCCGCCGCGTTCGATCTGGTATTCGCGCTCGGAGACGTCGTTGACCACGCAATAGCCGGCCACGTGGGACATGGCGTCCTTCTCGTCGATATAGGTGCCGCCCTTGCCGATGACCACGCCCAGTTCGACTTCCCAGTCGGTCTTTTTCGACCCGCGCGGGATCTTGACGTCGTCATTGGGGCCGACCACGGCGGAGGTCCACTTGTTGAACACCACCGGTTCTGCCGGGATGGGCAGGTTGGATTCGGCGGCGTGATCGGCGTAGTTCAGGCCGATGCAGATGAACTTGCCGATGTTGCCCACGCAGGCGCCGATGCGCGGCGAGCCTTCCACGGCGGGCAGGCTTTCCAGGTCGAGCTTCTTGATCTTGTCCAGGGAAGCGTCATCCAGTACGGCACCGTTGACGTCCTTGATGTAGGCGGACAGATCGCGGATCTTGCCGGATTGGTCGAGGATGCCGGGCTTTTCCTGCCCCACCGGGCCGTAACGCAGTAATTTCATCGTGTTTCCTTTGAGAAAATTTGTCTCTGGATGACAGCGCGGTGCCGTGGCGCGGCCTCAGGCTGCCGAGGACCAGCGACATGCGGGACACTGTCGTTTTGGGAAGCACGATATTACCAGTTTATTGGTAAGACCAATAGAGTTTGGATACGCATTGAGGGAAGATGAGTTCCCGCGTATTTGAGAATTGCAAGTTGACAGGTTTAATGATGAGTTGAATTTCAACTCAATAAAATTAATAGATTAGGTTCGAAGTGCAATTGTCGGCCAGGACTTCTAAGCTGAAAAACATCTCGTCGTTCGGAGAAAGAATAATTCGAGAAGGTGCCACTTGAACACCTCAATTGAAATTCAGGGAGCGCGGCGAGAAATACTTTCTCGGTAAAAGTACTGCTCATTCACTCCATGTCGACATGCAAATTCCATCTTTCCGAGCCCGTTCGTATTGCCTATTTTTTGTGCGTACAGGATGGTAAGGCTGCCCCATATAGTTGCTATGCTTTTCAAAGACTGCCTATAGAGGCTGGCCTGCTCTGACATGATGGAAGAAAAAGAGGGAGCGTAAAGCTCCCTCTAAAAGACGTTCAACAAAAAAACATGTCTTAAGTTTCCGGGGCAGTCTCTACGCCCTCCGTTTCGTCGTCTGGAGACTGAATGGAGCTACGTTCGTCAGCCACGATTTCAACACGTTGCACGCGCTTGCGGTTAAACAGCAGACGTAGAACGTCCGGGCGCGAATAGTGACCTACAGGGTCATACGCAGCTTTGGCAACGCCAATCATTCCCAAATCGACATCGGCATAAAGCAGACCCTCTCGGGTTTCAGGAATGGGTTCACACAAAGGCGCGCCATCGGGTCCGTAAATCATGGCAAAGCCGCCACCCTCTTGTAGCAACGGTGCCTTGGCAGGGTTATCAATCAGCATTTCCAACATCTCTTTTGAGACGGTTGCACAAGGCGCGAGCACGAAGCAACCACCTTCAACCGCATACAATTGGCTTGCGCCATTGTTTGCCGCCGCACTCAACTGAAATGCTGCGCCCTTATAGACAGAGAAGCTCGGCCACGCAGCAACGTGAATCTGCTCGTGCTGCGAATACATCGCGTACTTCGACAGCGGCTGGACGTGTTCGGCACAGCACAAAGCACCGATACGGCCCAAGGCACTGTCGTGCACGGCGAGGTCGCTACCGTCACCTTCACCGTAGACCGAGCGCTCGACATGGGTTGGCTTGAGCTTGCGACGTGTCGATATGACCTTGCCTGCATCGTCAATGATTGCCTGCGCCAGATACAACGTACCGCCATCTCGTTCGGCAAAGCCGAGGACCACGTGGATCTTCCGGCGAGCGGCTGCCGCGCAAATGCGTTCGAACTGCTCACTGCCGATTACCAGAGCGTTCTCGAAGTAACGCCGAACAAACTGCATACCCCAAGCCGGCGAATCGAGCCAAATCCACCATGGGTAGCCCGGTAACCATACTTCCGGGAAAGCGATGAGCGACGCTCCAGCGTCCGCGGCTTCATCGATGAGCTTGATCGCTTTGACGATGCCTTTTTCCAGGTCCAGGAATTCTGGTGCTGCCTGAACCACTGCGACTTTGTATTTTGTTTTTACTTGAATGGTCATGATTTGCCTTGAATAGAATTGGCCAAGTTGAAGATGGAATGTCTGCTGGCTCTTAGAAAGCGCGGGCGATACGGAAATTCAAGCGCCAGTTTTCCTGCGGCCCGTTCTTCACATGGATATCGGTCCCGCCTTGGAATTGGAGCTGCAGCCGCGGCTGCAGGAAATGGGTCCAAGTGAGCAGCGCGCGGTCGGAGGTCTGGCGGTCGTTCTGTGCCACGCCATTCAAGTAGGTCTCGCCACCGATAGTATGGAAATAGCTGACGCCCAGTTGGTTCTTGTCATTGAGGATGTAACGCAGGTGAGTCTGTATCTCATATACATTGTCTTGACGGAGCCGAGCACCGGCGTAGTTATTGTTGTCGCCGAATTTGTCGAATTCGAGAGTGGCTTCAGCGTACAGAACCTTGCTGATGATGGCTTGTACCCAGTTCACTTCGAGAACACCCTTCCAGCGGTTCTCGCCCAAATTCATCGAAGCCTTTGCCGCGTCATAACTACCCGCCGGAATTGCGAAGTAGCCGCCAAGACTGAAATAGCGCTCACTCTCTTTGTTGTTGTACAGCCAGATATTGCTACCGAACATGGGGTCGCCCATTCCGCTCACAGTCTGGTTGCCAGCGCCACGCATATCCAGACGTCCGAAAGGAAGAATGACTTGAGGGGTCACGACGAAACCACCCAGCGTGGTCCAGTGGACGAAACGAGCCAAGGCGATATCGCTGGTCAGGCGGAAGTCTGGCACAGCTGAACGACCGTTGACATTTACGCGGTCGCGTTCAGCATGTTGGTAATAGAGGAGAGCTAAATCGGTCCCTGGGGGAAGCGGCTCGTTGTCGCCTGGTGTGGTGGTCACGACACCGGCAGATGCGATCCCACTGGCCAGAAGGATGAGCGCTGCAGCGCTGCGAATAAAATTCTTCTTGATGCTGGCTACGGTGACACGTGGCAGCATCGCATTAAAGCTTCCCATAATCTCTCCCTTTTTGATTGACTTGATTTGCGACAAAGACGTTTGCCAACTAACGCCGCGCAAAAAAGTTTAAAAGGAGTGATGGGTTGAAAATTGACCGGTTATCTCAGCAAACTTGTCCTTAAATGTAGGGCTGAGAAATTCAAAGGGAAGAGCGTCCGTTGGACTGCATCGCACCCGCTTTGAAGTCCCGCGGGCTCATGCCGGTATAGCGCTTGAATGCCCGGCTAAAATGCGCATTGCTGGAAAATCCCCAGTCATAGGCGATGTCACTAATCGATCTTCGTTGCAGTTTGTGGTTCGCGAGAGCTTCTTTGCAAGCATCAAGTCTCTTGTTCCAAATGTATTCAGTGACCGTCTGAGACTCACATTCAAATGCCCTATGAATAGAGCTCACCGACATTCTGAGGCGTAAAGCAAGCCATTCGACATTCAACTCTGCATTTCCCAAATGGCACGAGATGCAATGTTTGATTCGTTCAAGATGGTATTGGCACATACGAGAAGAAGACAATGCTTCATCAGCAGGAAGCACGGACTGCAACCCTAATGCCACCATTTCCACAGTTGCTTTTGCAAGCGCACTTCCTTGCTCTTGGGGTATGTCTTGATGTTCGTCGAAAAGACTATTGATCGTCTTGCCCAAAAATCGCCCTACAAATCCTTGGGGAAGAACTGGAGAGGCGACAAGACGCTCAGGATGAGGAAGTTGGAGGCGCAAAAGCTCGACTGGAATCCGCACTGTCCGCATCCGGAATTCCTCACGAAGCGAAACCTGATAGGGGCGCCGGGTATCGTACATTGCCATCTCACCAGGCCTGATGACGATTTTTCGGTCATCTTGGATGATTTGACAGTCACCTTGGGTCTGCAGATGGAAGAGAAAGTAGTCTTCATCCTGGCCGCGCAAAGGATTCCGCACGACTGTTTGCGGATGCGCTTGCACCTCAAGCAGGTCAAGAGAGCCTAATTGAGCGTGGTTCAACTGAGCCACCAATCCATCTTTGGCTTTCTCTGTTGGAACCGGTTCGATCCGACAATCGAGTTTGACGAAGTAGTTATCGACTACTTCGCTCCAGAACCTGAAGCGCTGGGACGTCGGTAACTCCGTCGTAGATATTTGCTTTCTCATGGCCTAATCCTCACCAAGACAGTCACACAGAACATAGCAAAAAACGTTCCTATACACTTTGGTTTTGATGCTGCAATGCTCGGTCAATTGTTCTGCGATTTTCAGACAACTTTGAAAACTCTTCCCACCGAAATGCCCAGGTTTGGAGGTCAATGCACCAAAAATGAGTTGTTCTACCGGAGAAGTACGCCCCGGCAGTGCAGCATCTAAATTCACCAGCAACTTCGCTTTTCTTTCCGAAAGCTCATCGGTCCGCCAGAAAAGCACCACGTGTCTTATTTCGCTGTGGAAATAGAGAGCGCAATCGCAAACGTGTATCTGGAGAAGTCGCCAGACTCTTCACCAGCAATCAGAAAGTGTTAGCCGAACACTGTCTATCTGCTTTGACCATCTCGTGCAAGCGACTCCATCTCGCAAGCCGGGATTGACCTCGCGGCCGACTGTTGCCCCAATGCTTGATTGATTCCCCAGACAATTGCTGTCTTTTGATTGGCCCTGTAGTCAACGAGGCGGGACGCCACCCTCCAAGTTCAAGGTGATGCGATAGCTGCTCATCTTGTTTTTTTCTCCCGTCAGATGTGATACACATCAATCACTTGGCGGATGTAATCATTCTTCAACACAATCTTCTTCCGACCAAACAAGAAGCCGCCGTTCACCTTGCGCAGAGTTGCGTAGATGGTTCCGAAGAAGTGGTCGGTCAACTTGTACCGATGGCTGAGGGTGTGGAAGTTGTAGCGAACCTCAAGAGCCTCATCGGTCTCGGACATCACTTCCACATTGGTCAACATGTGATTGGTGCGTGGTTCAGGCATCGACGCACTGGAACGCTCGGTCTTGATACGAAAGACACGGTCTTCCAGACCATCGCGATTCGCGTAATAAATCAGAGATATTTCGCTCTGCGGGTCTTCTGTGAGCTGGTCGTCATCACCCCATGCCGGCATCCAATATTCCGCGTCGGGTGCGTACATCTCCAGCCAGGGTTCCCATTCCCGGTCATCCAGATGACGACCTTCGCGAAAGATAAAAGCGCAAACAGCACCGTATTCAGCTTTGTTCACTGCGCTCATGCCTGTGCTCCCTCACGCACTTCCTTGATGGCCTTGCGCATTGCTTTCGTCCAATAGTGGTGCTGACAGATGAAAAGCCCTTCGTCTTCACTACGCTCTCCGCTGAGAAGCGGCTTCATACCCATCTTCTTGGCGTTTTCATCGGGCCCTTCAATCCACAACGGAGCACCACGGCTCATGTCATTCCATCGAACAGCGGAACCGGCATAGCCCGCCTGGCAAGCCCGGAATTCCTCCAGGTCGTCGGCGGTACCCATGCCGGAGACGTTGAAGAAGTCTTCGTACTGACGGATACGGGTTGTGCGGTCTGCAGCGCTCTCACCCTTGGGACCAAAGCAAAAGATGCTGATTTCGGTCTTGTCTACGCCAATAGGGCGCGCAACACGGATTTGGGTGCCGAACTGGTCCATCAGAAAAACGTTCGGATATATGCACAGGTTGCGAGTCTGGCTGACGATGATGTCGGCACGCTCCTGGCCCACCCGTTTAGCCAGTTCTTCACGTTGGTTCCAGATAGGACGAACCTCTGGATTCAGCGTGTTGGTCCACAGGAGAATGTGGCCATTTTCATAGCCGTAGACGCCAGCAACCGCCTTGCTCCAGTTGTTGGCATCCGTCGCCCTGGTACCACCTTCCTTGCGGCGGCCCATGGTTGCGGCATAGTTCCAGTGAACGGTGCTGACGTGATAACCATCGCAGCCGTTTTCCATCTGCATCTTCCAGTTACCGTCGTAGATGTAGCTGGAGTTGCCACGCAACACTTCCAAGCCATTTGGCGCTTGGTCGACAATCTGGTCGATGATGACGCGGGTCTCTCCCAGGTACTCTTCCAACGGCAGCACTTCCGGATTCAGGCTGCCGAACAGGAAGCCGCGATAGCTTTTGAAGCGAGCGACCTTGGTCAGGTCATGCGAACCATCTTTATTGAACGAGACCGGATACTCGGTATTCTTCTCATCTTTTACCTTCAGCAGCTTGCCGCTATTGCTGAATGTCCAACCGTGGAACGGGCAAGTGAAGCTGCTCTTGTTACCGTGCTTGCGGCGACAGAGCATGGCACCCTTGTGAGCACAGGCATTGATGAGCGCATTCAGTTCACCGTTCTTGTCGCGCGTGATGACGACAGGCTGACGACCAATCCATGTCGTGTAGTAGTCGTTATTGTTTGGAATCTGGCTTTCGTGAGCCAGGTAGACCCAGTTCGATTCGAAGATGTGCTTCATCTCCATTTCGAACAATTCTGGATTGGTGAAGATATCGCGACGGCAGCGGAAAACACCCTTTTCTTTGTTGTCTTCCAAGGCAGTTTCCAGCAACGTCTCTACCTCGTTGTACTTATCAATGGGGGCAATAGTGCTCATGGTGCATCATCTCCAAGGTGCAGCTCGCCCCGCCTCTGTTTCAGCGGCGTGTTGTTCGGCGGGGTAGTTAAGGTTGTGTATCAGGCTGCCAGGCGTGGGCGTTCGACAATCTGATTGTCGACCCCGTTGACCAGCTTGCTAAGTTTGATATCGAATGCGATTTGGACGAACGGGCAACTCAGCCCTTCAGCCTTGATGCGGGCATTGCCTTCATGCTTCACTAGCGTTCAGGTCTTCGATGGCTTTGAACAGGTCGGACAGAATGCGGTGAGCAATTTTCCTGGTACGGGGATTACCACCATCCTGCTCGAGACCACTGGCCAAGCGCAGAAAATCCTCAACTTCCGGGGTATCGGAAATCTTGGCTGTCATCATCGTCTCCTCTGGAATCATCGGGAAATTCTGGGTAAGTTGGTCATTTCAGCTGGTCGGCCAATAGCAACTGCGGCCCCGCCAGGTTCTTCAGGTCAGACGGATTGAACGCGGCCTTATGCTGAATGATTACCGAATTTCCCGACCAGCTTCAGCGGTTCACTTGGCTCTTTGGAATGCTAGCCACCGTCAGTGCACCGATCAATACGATGCCGGCCATCAACCACAGAGGTAGCGAGGGCACAGCAAAGTTCATCCGGATATAGCCAATAGCAGAGGGGCCCACAAAGCCTGCCAAGGCGCCAGCAGAATTGAGCACAGCCAAACCACCAGCCATGGCGCTCCCGCCGAGAATTGCTGACGGCAGTGGCCAAAACATGGGCAGTGCGGTCGTCAGTCCTGCAGTAGCGATAGTCAGCATCAGGATGAGCAAGGGCAAATTCGGCATCCAGCTGGCCAGGACCAGACCTAGTGCACCAACGACCATCGGGATCGCCAAGTGATACCGGCGCTCGGCGCGAGCATCAGCAGACCGGCCGACGAGAACCATGACAATGGCGGAGAACAGGAATGGGATCGCCGCAAGCCATCCTATGGTACTGGCCGATTGAACACCTGCGTCTCTCAACAGGCTAGGGAGCCAGAAGGCAACCCCCAGATTGCCCAGTGCGATACAAAAATAGAGAAATGCCAAATGCCACAAGCGGCCGCTGGTGAGCGCAGCCGAAAACGAATGCGTAGCCTTCTTGCTGTCGTCTTGGGCCAGCTGCGCCTTGATTGTCGCTTTCTCCTCAGGCGAGAGCCATTTGGCATCCGCCACTTTATCTTTCAGCATGAACAGGCAGAGAATTCCCAAACCAACTGCAGGCACGCCCTCTACCAGGAACAACCACTGCCAGCCGTGCATTGCGTGAAACCCGTTCATATGTTCCATGAGCAGCCCCGACAATGGCGACCCAATGACACTTGAGACTGGCACTGCAACCATCAGCAACGAAATGGCACGTCCACGCTGTGCGGGTGGGAACCAGTAGCTGAGATAGAGAAGAACACCAGGAAAGAAACCAGCTTCAGCTGCGCCAAGCAGAAAGCGCATCACATAGAACTGCTCTGCAGTCGTGACAAAGGCCATGCCTGCGGAGAGAAGGCCCCAAGTAACCATGATGCGGCTAATCCAGCGCTTGGCACCGACGCGTTCCATCATCAGATTGCTCGGTACTTCGAAAATGAAATAGCCAATAAAGAAGATACCTGCACCCAGGCCGTAGACCGCGTCGCTGAATTGCAGGTGCTGAGCCATTTGCAGCTTTGCAAACGCTACGTTCACTCTGTCGAGATAAGCAAAGAAGTAGCAGATAAGCAGGAACGGCAGAATTTTGAATGTGATCTTCCGGTAAAGTCCGGTCGTCTCTGGTACCGTCCCAAGGGCGGCTGTAGAAGTGCTCATTGAAGTCTCCGTGTATGTGGTGTGGGTCATGTCCGAGCGGCCAAGCGCAAGGATTTAACTCTTCTTTTCCTTCACCCTGCGATGTGCGTGGCGAAGCGTGTTTTTATGATGATTTCTTAGACGGCAGTTCGCCGAATTCAAGCCCTACCGCGGAACATGATTTGTCCGCTTCTTAAACGATATCGTCCCCAATTAATTTTTTGTCGGCACAATGACTAGCAAGGTGGCAAGCCATCGCTAATACTCATTACGCTGCCTTTGCTCTCCCGAACCTCCTCTCTGGCTATCCTGCAATTTTGTGGTTCGCCATGCGATTGAAAAAGTGACATTACAAAAGAGACGCTCGTGGGTCTAATGACTTTACGGGCGAAAGTCATGCGCGTTTGGAATGTCGCCACTCATGCGTTCGCCACCTACATTGCACCAACGATCCTTTTTAGCTCCTCCAGGAGCTTTGCCGTGGAGCTGGACAAGACGCCATGTCTCCGCCGGTACACAGCAAATCTCCTCATGCATGTTTCACTCTCTACGACCAGTGGCGAAATGAGCGAATGTGTTATCGCCGGTGATTGAATCAAAAGCTGAGGCAGCCAGGATAAGAATCCGCACTGCACGACCATTGAGCGCATTGCATCCACAGCCCGGGTCTCAACGGTGACCGGTGGAGCCTCAAGATTGCTGTCCAAAAACCACTGCTGCCAGTCCTCCCGTGGACCGAGCTTTCGTGGTGGCATCACCCATTTGGCTGCAAGCAAATCCTCCTTTTTGAGTTTCCCTTTTGCTCGCAGCGGATGGTCTAAAGATGCGACGACCTTGCACCCCTCTTGTTGCCTGCTCTCGACAACCAATGAAATGTCTTCAGTGGTCGGCATCGAGAACGTCACTGCAAGGTCGATCTCTCCTTTGGCTAGCCAGACTGCCAATTCCTGGGCTAGCCCTTCTTCGACTCGAACTTGTAGGCCCGGCCATTGAGATAGCAAACAGCTGACGGCTTCCGGCACAATTCCGGCGAGGGCGCTGCCGACCGCTCCTACCTTAATCAAGCCTTTTTCCAAACCACGAAGTGCTGCCAGTTCTTTGATTGCGTTGTCGGCTTCGCCAACGATGAGAGATGCATATGGCTCAAATGCTTGCCCATAAGCGGTGAGTACCATTCCTGATGCTCGCCTCTCAAACAATGGCGCACTTACCTGCTCCTCCAGCCGCTGAAGGATGCGCGTAAGTCCCGACTGAGTCAGATGAAGCGATTCAGCGGCACGCCCCAAGCTTCCTAATCTCGCAATCGCAATAAAGGCACGTAGCTGACTTAAATCACGAATCACGAAGCCTCCAACCCCAAGCTCTCTTTGCCAAAAAGAGTGACCTCGTTGAGGAGGACACTCTCAAAAGCTCCTCAAGAGCTCACAACAATCGATGCCGAAGCCAGTTTTAGAACGGGTACTGGATACCTTTTTCAACAGCGCTAACCCATTGGGTCTGAGTAAATTCGTGGAAATTGGCCGGGCCGCCAAATCGGCCGCCGTTGCCCGATGCACCCATGCCACCGAACGGAACATGGAATTCGTTGTTCACCGTCTGGTCATTGATGTGAACCATGCCAGCGCGAACACGTGATGCGAGCGCGATGCCACGAGCAACAGATTTGGTATGGATTGCTGCAGCCAGGCCGTACTCGGAAGAATTGGCAAGTTCAACTGCGTGGTCCTCATTTTCAAACACGGTGATTGGAGCCACCGGACCGAAAATTTCCTCGGTAAAGACAGGCATATCGCTCGTCACATCGCCCAACACTGTCGCTTGGAAGAACAGGTCCTTGTAAGTACCACCGGCCAGGACTTTGGCGCCAGTATCCACGCTGCTTTTCACGATTCCTGCGATACGGTCGCGTTGACGCTCGTTGATCAGAGGGCCCAGGTGAACCTGGTCTTTGAACGGATTGCCAACTTGCAGCCGTTGCGCGCGCTCAGCCAGCTTCTCGGCATATTGCTTCGCTACTGACTTATGGACCAAATGCCGACCAGTCTGCATACAGATTTGACCCTGGTGCAGGAATGAGCCCCATGCTCCGGAAGATGCTGCCGCGTCCAAGTCGGCGTCCTCCAAGACGATCTGCACATTGTTACCACCCAGCTCAAGGGAAACTTTCTTGAGAGTCTGGCCGCAAATCGCACCGATCTGGCGCCCAACAGCGGTCGAGCCGGTGAAGGAAATCATGCCCACCTTGGGATGACGAACCAACGCATCACCAGTTGCAGCTGCACCTGGGATAACGTGCAATACACCAGGCGGCAAGCCGGCTTCTTCAAAAATCTCCGCAATCAGTGCACCACCGGTAATCGCACTCTGGACGTCCGGTTTCAGGATTACCGAGTTACCCATAGCTAATGCTGGTGCTACTGAACGCATGCCAAGCAGCAAAGGGAAATTCCAGGGGGAAATTACGCCAACTACCCCTATAGGGACGTGACGCGTGAAGTTCAGCCGGCCGGGCATAGTCGACGGGTACATCAGACCGTCTGGTTGCAACAGCATGCCCGCTGCCATTTGCAGTTGTTCGTAAGTCGCATCCAACTCAAAGTCCGCTTTGGGGCGAATGGAACCACACTCGCGGATATTCCAGTAGGTGAACTCCTCGGCGCGCTGGCGCAGCAAACTTGCGGCTTTGCGCAAGATTTCTGCGCGAACCGTAAATGTCGTTTCCGCCCATGCTCGCTGAGCTGCAGCAGCTATCTCAGCAGCCCTCGCGATGTCGGCTGAAGATCCCACGCCGACCGTTCCGAGCTGCTCACCGGTTGCTGGTTCTACGACAGAGTGTGGCTTTTCGGTGCCAGTCTGCCAGCCATTCGAATAAATCTTCGACGACCATTTTTGCGATTGTTTCGTATCCATCATTCTCCTCACTATTGTTGGGTTTATCGAAGGCCGTCTCTCGCGGCCCTCATTTTGGAATATCCGGACTTACACCAGATACTTTGCAATCTCACTTTCGCGCCAGCTGAGGCCGGCCCCTGGCATGTCTGGGACGATGGCCTGACCATCCTTGAATTGGAGAGTTGGTTCGGTGATTGCGCCAGCCAAGTCCATACGTTCAATCCAGTGACAGGTTGGGCTCACGGCCAACAGATGCGCGCTGAATTCCTGGAAGATATGACTGGAGAGGGGGATCCCCTTTTGCTCTGCAAGAGCGGCGGCACGCAGCCAACCAGTGACGCCGCCAATCTTCATCAAATCTGGCATGGCGAAGTCAGAGGCACCAGCGTTGATTGCCTTGGCCATCTCATCTGGACCGAACCAGTTTTCGCCCATCTGAACGGGGATGTTGAGCGCTTGGCGAATTGCCGCATGTCCTTCGTAGTCCTGTTGCAGGGTTGGCTCTTCAATCCAGGCAATGTTTTCTTGCTCCAGCGCTTTGCCGCGGCGGATCGCTTCAGGAATCGTCAAGCCCTGGTTGTAGTCCACCATCAACTGCACCTCGTCACCGATGATGCTACGCAGTGTACGTACAATCTTCAGGTCTTCGTCGAGTGTCTGATAGCCGATTTTCGTCTTGATTGCCTGGTAGCCGCGTTCGGCAGCTTCAGCCGCACGCTTGCTACCCACCTCGATGCCGTCCATGCTGTGACTATCGTATGCAGGGATTTTCTTTGGAGTACCGCCCAGCAGAGTCACCAAAGGAACCTCATGCAGCTTGGCCAGAGCGTCCCACGCGGCCATGTCGATACCGGCCATCGCCATGCGCACCAAACCAGTAGTTCCGATAAGACGGAAACGCGCGCAGAGAAGGCGGTCAAGCTCGTAGGGCGCCAGTGGCTGTCCTACCAGGATTTGCTCCAAGTCCTTGACCATCTGGCCGGTGGCCTTCAACGCTGTCGGGGTGTAGGTGAAGACGTAGGCACGGCCAGTAACATTCGCGCTGGTTTCCAAGTCAATCAGAATCAGCGGCGATGTCGCCACGATGCCCACGGCCGTTTTGACGGGATATTCCAAAGGGACATTGACGGCACGAACGCGAAGCGAACGGATGGTAACGTTTGAGTTCATTTTCTATCCTGAAATGTGACTATCGACTCACTGCTAGTTGCATAGTGCTGGTTTCTTGTATCGCTTCTTGTGGCAATTCTGTCGCGCTTGCGCCCTCCCAGATGAAGTCGCGTGCCAGCTCATTGATGTCTGCGCAGCCGATTTGAGCAAGGGTTGTATCAATCTCGGACTTGAGGAGGTTCAGTACTTCGGTGACACCAGTTTGTCCGCGTGCAGCCAGGCCGTAGAGGGTAGCGCGACCAAGAAGGACCGCGTCCGCTCCGAGTGCCACAGCCTTGACGATGTCGGAACCGCGTCGTACTCCACTGTCGAGAAGAACTGGCAATTGGGTTGCTGCGGATGATTGAGGCAGCGCTTGAATGGGTGCAATGGCACTGTCGAGCTGTCGGCCACCATGGTTCGAAAGAATGACCCCATCGATACCTAGCGAAGCGCAACGCGCTACGTCGTCTTCACGACTGAGGCCTTTAACCAAGAGCTTATGTGGCCACATGTCACGTAGCCACTTCAAGTCTGACCACGAGAAGCTTGCATCCATCTGGCGGCTCATCAGAGCTGCCTGCAGCTCGGTATCCTGAACCTGGTCACTCGCGAAGTTTGCCAGTTGTGGCATCCCGTTGGTCAGCAGGTCCCACGTCCAGCGAGGATGCAGAATCCCGTCGATGGCCGTCTTCATGGTGTATTTCATGGGCATGCCGAAGCCGTTGCGCATATCGCGCTCGCGCTTGCCATTCACCCCAACATCAGTTGTCAGGACAAGTGTCGTGTATCCAGCTTGAAGAGCACGTTTGACCAACAGTTCAGCCAGCTTGCGATGAACCACGTACAACTGGAACCAGAGTTCGCCGTCGCTTGCGCGCGCCACATCTTCGATGGTGGTTGTCGATGCCGTCGACAGGGCGAAGGGAATGCCGAAACGGGCTGCGGCCTGTGCGAGCGCAATATCTCCATGTGGCCAAAAGATACCGTTAAGGCCCGTCGGCGCAATGACCATGGGCGCGGCGATGTGCTTGCCGAAAAGCGCAGTAGCCACCGAGCGCTTGCTCACATCCACAAGTCGGCGTGGGCGGAAGAGGATGTTATCGAATTCCCGACGATTCCTCTCCAGCCCAAATTCATCTTCCGCACCACCATCGAGATAGTCGAAGACGATTTTAGGAAGCCTTTTTTTTGCCAATTCCCGATAGTCAGCAACATTGACTGGTTTTGCCATGATTGCTTCCTTGATTACGGTGCGCGCGTTTCAACTTCGATGAGTACCGGCTCATTCGTATCGAGCGCGGACTTCAGCGCCGCGGTGAAGGTCTCGCTGCTATTTGCGCGGTAGCTTTTCACGCCATATCCTTTGGCGAGAGCGCAGAAATCAAGACCCGGAACGTCCAACCCCGGCACATCATCGACCTTCAACACACCCGCGAACCAACGCAGGGCACCGTATGTGCCGTTCTTCATGATGACGAAGATGGTTGGGATGTTGTACTGCGCAGCGGTCCACAGGGCCTGGATGCCGTAGTTCGCGGATCCGTCGCCAATCACACCGATTACGCGGCGGTCTTTATGAGCGAGCTGAATACCGACAGCGGCCGGAAGAGCAAAACCAAGTCCGCCTGCGGCTGCAAAGAAATAGCTACCTTGTTCTTTAAGGCGCAGTCGCTGCCACATGATGTTCGTAGTCGACGTTGATTCGTTGACATACACAGCATCCCGTGGTGCAACTGCGTCGAGGATGTCGAACACGCGCTCAGGCGCCAACGGCCCTGGCTGCTCGGGAGCAGGTTCAGGACGCTTTTTCACCGCCGGCAGCGGGCGACCGGACTTGACAGCACCTTCGGCCAGTGCTTTCAGCGTCGGGCCAATGTCCGCAATAATTGCGTCACCAAATGGCGCTCTCGTCGCTTCATTGATGTCGCAGGTGATTTGGATGAGCTTGGTACCATTCGGCAGGAATTCACCCGGGTCATATTGGTGATATCGGAAGACAGGTGCTCCTACGACCAGCACCAAATCGTGGCCTTCCATCAGGCGACCGATTGTTGCGATACCCGCCGGGAGCAGACCTTGGAAGCACTGATGGTCAGTCGGGAAGGAACAACGGGGAGCGGACGGGGCCATCCATACGGGCATGCCAAGTTTCTCGGCCAATGTGACGGCGTCTCTGTTGGCGTGAGCGGCGTCGACATCGGGGCCGACGATCAAAACGGGATTGTTGGCGTTAGCCAATGCACTCAACACCGATTCGAGTTGCAGTGGTGCCGGGATTGTGGCGCTGCTGACGCTGCGTGAAGCCAAGTGCTCGATGCCTGGGCCAACTGGCTGTGCCCAGTCATCGTAAGGAACGGACACATACACCGGCCCCGGGGCACCGCTGCGTGCAGTATGGATAGCGCGGCTCAGGGCCAGCGGCACCTCTTGGGCGCTCGCGGGTTCACAACTCCATTTGACCAATGGTCGGGGCAGCATTGCAGAGTCGACGTTGGCCAGCAATGCCTCGACGCCGATCATCGGACGAACCTGCTGGCCGGCAGTCACTACCAGCGGGGTATGCGAATTCCATGCATTAGCCAATGCGCCCATTGCATTACCCGTACCAGCTGCCGAGTGCAAATTCACGAAGGCAGGCTTACTTGTTGCCTGTGCATATCCATCAGCCATGCCGACAACAGCGCCCTCGTGGAGACCCAAGATATAACGAAAGTCTTTCGGGAAATCCTTCAGGAAAGGCAGTTCGTTAGAACCTGGGTTGCCGAAGAAGGTGGTCATCCCTTGTTCGCGTAGCAGTGCATAAGAGGCTTGATGTACGGTGGTCATGATGAGTTCCAATAAGCAGACGTGTCATGCTACGACTGCACTGCCCATAAGACAAATCATGTTTTTTTAATTATTAAAATAGATATTATCTATATTCCATTTGCATTTTTCGGAGCCGCCTCCGACACCTCTATACCCGCTGCAGCCCGCACGCGGACAGCCATGGCGGTACGATTTCCAACCCTCATTTTCGAGATTGAGAGCTGGCGCCATCAGCGAACACCACGCGCAGGAATGCGCGATTAACCGGATGCTGGAACCGCGATAAAATAAATTCAGTCAGCATTTTTTAATTTTATAAATAGACTGGTTCTATAACTGGTATGAATATCGATTTGAATCTAGTTCGCACGTTTGTGGCGGTTTATGAGACACGTAGCGTGAGCGCAGCTGCCAAGAGGCTGAACATTACACAGCCGTCAGTCAGCTATTCACTTCAGCGTCTACGCGACCTTTTGCAAGACCCGCTCTTTACCCGCACACGTAACGGTATGCTTCCTACGTTCAATGCCACGCAGCTATTCGCGACATTCAAAGGGGCTATCGACAACATTCAGGATGCAATCTCGGCTGCACGCCAATTCGACCCGTCAAGCTCAACACGCCGATTTCGGATTGCCCTTTCCGATTTGGGTGAGTCACATTTCCTTCCCTACCTGGTACGGGAACTGGAAAGCATCGCGCCCTCGGTAGGGCTGGAAGTCATTCAAATTGATAGCGAAAAAATAGGCGAGTGGCTAAGTACGAGCCACATTGATGCTGCTGTCGGCAACCTGGAGTTTGTGGGGGCTCAAATCCTCAAGCGCAAGCTGTTTACGGAGAGCTACAGCTGCGTTGTCAGTACGAAGCATCCGACGATTGGCAATAGTTTGAGCCTGGAACAATACGTCGCGGCCAAACATGTCGTCGTTTCGCCGTTCACCGGGCACCACCTGGTTGAAGACGTGATGTCTGAAATGGGGATCAAGCCAATTGTGGCGCTACGCGTACCGCACTTCACCAGCTTGCTGGCTGTGGTCGCGACTACCGACTTGATGTTGACGCTGCCGTCGAGAATCGCCAAGTCATTCGCACGCGATGGCTCAATGCGTTCGCTGCCGCCCCCAATCCCGATTCCATCGTTCGATGTGAACTTGTATTGGTACCCGCACAGCGAAGATGCGATGGCCCAGCAATGGTTCTGTGAAACGATTATCAGGGCCCTCAGCAACGTCTGATGGGAAAGAATCTCCGTCAGCTTGCAAAAAATCGCTCCAGGAAAAAATGAACACCTTGCTTGGCTGCTGCGCTATCGGCTATCCAGGAATGGTCTGCATCCAAAAAGCGAAACCCCGTGTCCGAAAACACGGGGTTGGTCATCAATCTGACGTTGCCGCACCCATGTGTGGCAACGTTGTCCCTTTCCACTTCCAGCAACTGTACTTCAAGAGATTTGACAGTGGTTTTTAATACAGTCGGGGCGATTCATCTAGAAAAAGCAGAGAGAGCTTTCCTATTAATCTTCGCGTTGGCGCCAGATTCGTACCCAAGCAAATACGATACAGACGATAAGAACTGATCCCATGTATCCCATTGCAGGGTAAACAATTCCTACCAGCTTTACAAAGCCAAGAAGACTGGCAACGTAGGCAGTACTTACGGACAGAGCGGCTCCCCAAAAGAACGGAATACCGTAAGATCTCAAGCGCGCTGCCAATGCAAAAGTGAGACCGATGGACGTGAGCAAGAGCTTAATCTGGAACAGGACCAATACTACACTTCCGAACCAGCGTGACATTTGGTTGCTCAAATGGAGAGTGGGAATCTCCACCCCATTAATTACGTCAGCTTTGGCCATTAGTGCAAGGCTCATCACTAAGATTAATAAGCCAACACCCAGCCCCCCAATGACTCCCCCTATACCGGCTTTAGCCGATTCTTTAACGGTGCCGCCCATCACAACCAGCATTGCGGCAGTAGCGGCTACGTTATACGACACATAGAGCAAAGCGCTCAAGAACCAGTTGTTGGTGGCTTGTGGTTCAGTTCGGATAATTTTTTCAAGTTCTGAAAAAGACTTATCCATCGTGCTTAGCGAATATATTGCAATTACGACGATCATGACGGCGAGAATTGGGGTGATCAGGCTAAGCAAAGTGATCACCCGTTTTATGCCCAAACAGACGATGATAATCGTCAAGACAGCTGCGATTGCGCTTCCCAATGCTTGTGGTACACCCGCTTGTTGATGAGCGGATGAGCCTGCGCCAGCAAGCATTACGACTACCGAGCCAAATAGAAAGAATGTAATCATCCAATCCATCACCTTGCCCAGCCATGGCCCACATATAAAATTGATCGCTTCGTCATGTGAATCAGTCTTGAGTCGGCTTCCAATCATGTACAGAGTCATCACCAAAAACGACATGAGCAGCGACGCTATCACCGCGCCTGCAAGGCCTGGCCATCCATAACTAATGAAGAATTGCAAAACCTCCTGTCCCGATGCGAAGCCGACGCCTGCCATCAGACCAATAAATGCTCCGCCAAGTTTGATGCTGCTGCTAATGGATTTCATATTTTTAAAAGATAGGAAAATTGAATTGCAGAGTTATTGCACAGAGACATGAAGGCGCTTTTCCACTCAAGTTCGACTGCGGATGGCAATAGTCGTGAACACTCTGCGTTCCCTTAGAGGGAACGCAGACATGAGGGACAAAGGGATATTTTTTGAGCCTTACTTCGAGTGCAGAATTTGGCAAACAAGCTCTGCACAAAAGCCGGCTATCCGAAACGTCTAGGATCGTATGGCCTAGGATCGATGTAGGGTGAGCTGCCAGTAATCAGGTCAGCTAATAATCTGGAAGTTGTCGGGCCAAGAGTAAATCCTTGATGTCCATGGCCAAAATGGAACCAAAGGCCGCGGTGTCGGCCGGCGGAGCCCACGAGTGGCAACATATCCGCGACACACGGACGAGCTCCCACCCATGGATTCGACTCAACAGGAGCACCCAGGCGTAGCAATTCGTCTGCAAAGACTTCTGCTGCACTCAATTGGACAGGGGTGGGAGGCGCTCCAAGTTCGGCAAATTCTGCGCCGGTGGTGATGCGAAGGCCTCGCTTCATCGGTACCAAGGCATATCCGCGTTCAGCGTCCAGAAGTGGGAGCTTGAGTCCACTTTCAGATTTATAGTGCCGGTGATAGCCTCTTTTTATGAAAAGCGGGATTTTATATCCTAGTGGTTCGACGAGTTTCGCGGCCCACGGACCTAAGCACACTACCGCATCTGATGCCGTTATCGGTCCATCAGACGTGTGCACCTGCCATCCATTGTTGTTGAAGCGCAGCGTGTCAGCATCACAATTAAGAATAGTGCCACCGTTGCGCTGAAATAGTGCAGCGTACCGCTCTACAAGTTCTCCAGGATCACTGATCGTCCATGTGTCTAGCCAATGAATCGCACCGGCTAAAGCATTGTTGAGAGCAGGCTCGGCTCTTTGAAGACCTTGGCTATCATAAAATGCAACGTTGAGCCCATGTTCGGCAGCGATGGAATTGGCTTGCTTTACGGTCTTATCGAATTTTCCAGAATTCCGATAAGCCTCCAGCCATCCATCCTTCCGAACTAATTCACCCGCATTCGCAGCCTCAATAAGTTTCTCGTGCTCGGAGATGCTGTGCTGTATAAGCGCTGCATAGGAAGCAATTGTTCTGGAATATCTGACCGGAGCGGATTCATGCCAGTAGCGCGCTAGCGTAGGCAGTATTTTCAATGTTGCTGCCAAGTTGTAGTGGACGTCATTGCCACTGCCGGCAATCACCTTGCGCAGTGTTTGCCATTCGCGCGGAAATGCGTATGGGCGTACGGCTTCTCGCTGTATAAATCCTGCGTTTCCGTATGAGGTCTCTTGTCCTGGCGCTCGGCGATCTACAAGTGCGACGTCATAGCCCCGTTCTTGAAGGGCAAGCGCGGTGCTGACGCCAACCATTCCGGCCCCCAGAACAATTATTTGTTTTGTCATTTTTCTTCCTTTGGCCGTCTACCGTTAAGTTTCTACTCTACAGAAGCCACGACCGCGATTTCAATTTTGGCCGGCAGGACCAGATCAGCGACAACGGTGGTCCGTGCCGGATAGGGAGCGGAAAAGAAATTGCGATAAACCTCATTGAATTCAGAAAAGTCGTTTTTGTCGGTGAGGTAGACCGTGGTGCTCACCACATCGGTCAGCTTGAGCCCCGCTTCTCCCAGCGTATGCGCAATGCGCTCAATGACAAGTTGTGTTTGAGCGCTGATGCCTTCCGGAACGGTGCCTTCCGACGTCAGTGGCACTTCGCCCGATAGAAATGCCAGTCCATTGACAATACGGAGTTTGGAGAAGGGGAGGGAAGAGTATTGGCTCATCGGCTAGTTCTTAATGTTTGGTGAAAATGCGGCGCACATGCAGACCATCCAAAAGTCGCCGCATGCAAAGCAGCGCCGAGTATGTCTTTTCGAGACAATTGGTGGATGCTATCAATCGTTCAATGGCACTTCAAATCATCTTTTTTTCGTTTATGTAATAGACCGTCTCTATTAGTTTATTCAGACGCGCTGGCACGCAGAGAAGGAGGCCTTTCCAGGAGTGCAGAGCGCTGGATGCGTGACAATGGACTTGAGCTCAGCATCGATGACTTTATCTCGAATGAATAGGGGCGCTCCCCAATTGGTCTTGGAACGGTGCTGAACTTTTTCCCCCATTTCTGTATTGCACGCTCCACGGTAAATACTCATCGGCGTGAAAGGTCGCGATTAATTGAATTCCAAATGGCATGCTATTGTGGTCAGCTCCGCAGGGAAGCGAGAGGGTGGAATTGGTTGCCAAGCCTGGAGGCTTTCTATCTTTCAACGATGCATTTTTCTCTAACGAGAGATCCTCGGCGGGCATCCAGAGTCCAGTCAGATGGGTTGACTCTTTTCTGTACGAATGAAGAAGCTCACCATCACGGAAAAGATGGCTGCCGAGATCAGGAATGCAAACGCGTAGTCATAATTGGAGAAAGCGCTGACGAGTATCCCGATGACCAATGGAGATATGAATCCCGCTGCCTGCCCTCCGAGGTTAACCATGCCCACGCTGCTGCCAATTAGCCTTGTGTCCAGGATTTTGGTCGGCAGAGCAAAGCAGGCGGCCAGTACGAACGACTTGAAGAAGTAGGCCAGGCATTGAAAAATGATCACTCCGGTTACATCGCTGGCGACATACATAAAATAGACAAATAGAGCTGTCAACGCGGAGCTGACCACAAGCATTACCCGCTCTCGACCATTGAAGAATCGCATCATCAGCCAGCCTCCGATTGCCGTGGATATCCCCGCCATCACGTAGGGAAGAGGAAGCAATAGACCAACCGCTTTTAAATCTAATCCGCGAACTGTCATCAAGTATGTCGGCATCCAGGAATCGAGGCCTTTGTTGACAACAGAGAGGCCAAACCATACCGCCACAAGTTGCCACATCAATGGGAGTCGCATTAATTCACTGATTGTCTTGCTGTTGACTGGTCTTTTGCCACCGTCCGTTCGCTCGCTCAACGGCCGCACGCAGAGCCAGTATGCAATGGCGAAAATGATGCCGAGGATTCCGATGTAGTGAAATACATTCCGCCAGCCAAAATGCAGGATCAACGGTGCGATGATGACTGGGGCAAGCATGCTTCCGATGTAGTTGGACGACATCAGAACAGAAGACATCTTAGGGCGCTCGCCCTTGTCAAAATGCTCTGCTACGCCCTTGATACTGGCAGCGGGAAACGAACCTTCTCCAATCCCGAAGAAAAATCGAATCACAACCAGGCTGGTGATGGACCAGGCCATACCCGTTAAACCTGTGAACAGTGACCACATCAAGATTGATATGACGATTACAGGCCTTGATCCGAAGCGGTCAGCGAGCCATCCACCCGGCAATTGCAGAAGCGAATAACCCAAGAAAAAACTGGACAAAAGGAGTCCTAAATCGGATGGCTCAAGGTGGAATTCGCTGGCGATGTGAGTTGCCGCGAAGGTAATGGCGGCTCGGTCGATATATGAAATACACCAACCCAGGTAGAGCAGCGCCAGGACGGCATATTTGTAGAATCTTGTTTGCACTGCGGAAATCATGATGAGCCCCTGCTTGACGAGTAAGTCCCACGTGTCAGTTGTCTTTAACGTGAGTGGCAGTAATCCTGCCATCGTGATTGGCGGGTCGGAGATCCGTCTTGACCACGACTTTGCACGCATTCTAAGTGCGCAAGTGGTTTGCCGCTAGTACAGGTTTTCGAAGAAATAATTGCCGAATCGGCATACCAGTCCTACAATCCACACATGACATCCTCCAATACAAGAATTCTTGAAGAAACGGCCGTGCGCTATTTCCTTGAAGTAGTCCGGCGTGGGTCAATTACGGAGGCGGCAATCACTCTCAATGTCGCCTCTTCTGCCATTAGCAGGCAAATTTCGCGTCTTGAGGATGCGTTGGATACCCCTCTTTTCGAGCGCATATCTCGTGGCATGCGGCCCAATGCGGCAGGTGAGCTTCTAGCTGCACATGCTTTGCGCATGCAGCTGGAAGCTGAACGCGTCGGCAACGAACTGGCTGCATTGAAAGGTTTGCGCCGCGGCGAGGTCAAGTTGGCTTGTACCGAGGGTTTTGCGTTGGAATTTGTTCCACATGCTATTGCGCAATTTAGAGAAGGACACCGAGGTATCCGTTTTCACTTGTCGGTTGGCAACGCGAAATCCGTAGCTCAGCTGGTACGGGAGGGAACGGTTGATCTGGGATTGACATTCATGTTGGCGCCGGACCCGGATATCAAGGTTGAATTTTCGCAAAAGGCGCCGATCATGGCTGTCATGCATCCCGATCATGTCTTGGCTGGGCGAAAACGAGTGAGCTTGTCTGAGCTCGCCCAGTACCCGTTGGGAATGCCGAAAAAGAATATTACGATGCGACGTTTGATTGACGCCTGCTGTAGCAGGAGTAACGTCGTGTTGGAGCCCGTGCTGTCAGCAGACTCGATTAGCGCACTGCTGTCCTTTGTGATGTCTGGCAACGGAGTTGGCTTTTCAGCGCAAATTCCGATCAGGGAATATTTGCGAACACGCAAGTTGGTCGCGGTGCCAATTAAAGACAAAGATATGAATGCTCTTTATTTAGAAATTCAGTCGCTATCGGGCCGGACACTACCTCAGGCAGCGCGTTCATTCCTCAACACATTAATCGATCGGGCTTCTGAATGTGCCTGATTGCGTGAAGCTTTTGTTGCTGCCAGTGATACGACGAACTAAGAGATATTCGAGATGAGTTGACTCACTCCCATGCCGGAAATTGTCATCAGGAGATGAGAACCAACAAGATCCGGTACATCGACTTCGGGCTCATACGAGACGCTAAAACGGCCATCATCGATGCAAGCAGACGCGCTAATGCATTGCTTTTTATAGGTCGATTTTCAACTCATCATTCTCAAGCACATCCCGGAGGATGTCGCCTGGCCCCGGCTCACTTGCCTTTGATGTGTTTCTCCGCCCACTGCTCTGCAGTGGTGACCGCAATCGATTGCCGCGCATTGAATGTCCCTGCCTTCGGCCAGGCCACACCCTTGCCCTGTGCAAAGACGGCACGGTATTTCTTGATGTGATGAGAGGGATCCTTTTTCAGTTCGTCGAGCAGGTAAGGCACGCTCCAGACATTGCGCCGGAACGGGCGTCCGAGGACACGTTCCAGAATATTGGCCACCTCGCCGTAGGTCACCGTATCACCCGACAGATAGACGATTTCATTCTTGAAGCGGGGCTCGAAAAAGACGATCTCCGCCGTCAGCACGCCGATGTCGTCCGGCGTAGTCAGGGTCACGCTGGTGTCCAGGCTGCCCAGGGCGTTGACGGTGTCATTGGCGAAGTCCACCACTTCAAACACCGGTTCGAACATGAAGCTGGTGAACATGCCGGTCGAGATGATGACCCATTCCGTCTTGTTCTGCGCGCGCAGCAGTTCGCGCACGTCGAGCTGTGCATCGAACAGGTCCTGCGGACTGCCGCGTCCGATGGCTTCGAAATCGACACCGAACTGCCACGGGAAGTAGCGCTTCACTCCCGAGCGCAAGGCGGCCGTGGCGAGCTTCATCGGCGTCTCGCGGCCAGCGACCATGCCGGCACAGCCGATGACGGTATCAAAGCGCGCAAAGATTTCTGCCAGCTGATCGATCGTATCGTTCACGAGATCTGCCGCCACCATCCGGATTCCCAAGGCGCGGAGTTCGTCCATCTCCGCTTTCTTGGCGGGGACCTGGGTGTTGATCGTCGATTCCCTGAGCAGCACGCTGATGGCCGACCCCGGCGCGCGTTCCGCCACGCGGGCGAGGTTGCGCAATACCGGGAGGCCGAGTTCGCCTGCGCCCAGCACGAGGATGGATTGAGGGGGGAGTTGCGGTGTGGCATGCATGATCTGTCCTGAGGGTCGTTGCTGATAAGATGGCCGCATGGTTGCACGATCACGCAACGCTCTCAAGAAGGCACACGGATGATACCAAGGACAGCAATCATCGCAGACGAAGCACTGAAGGAGGCAGAAGCCCTCTGCCAGACCTTGCGCGAGGATGACGATGGCGTCCGGCGCGATGTCCTTGCGCATGCAGGCAGCCGCTGGGCCCTCGGCATCCTGCACGCGCTCGGCGTGTACGGCACGCTGCGCCACGCCGAGCTCAAGCGCCAGCTCAGTGGCGTGACCCAGCGCATGCTCACCAAGACGCTGCGCGCACTGGAACGCGATGGCCTGCTGCTGCGTCACGAAACCGATGAAAAGCCGCTGCGCGTGGAGTACGAGCTCACTGCCTTGGGCAAGCAATTGCTGTTGCGCATGTCACCGATCTGGACCTGGGTGGTGGAGCACGCGGAGGACTTCCGCCACGCGCGGCATGCCTTTGATCGCCAGACCGAGGCCGGAGAAAATATTCACCGGAGCTGGTAGTCCCCCTTACATTCGTCTTGCACGAGCCCATCCAGAACATCATGTCGCGCATTGCAATCACCGGCCAGGTCGTGGCTCCCCGGGACGTGGACAGCGTCTCTCGTCCCGTCGTGGCCCTCGGCACCACATCGGTCGCAAAGGACTGGGAGAACGCCAGGCATCAGCATCGCAAGGCGCAACTGATCTATTCGGTGCGCGGCATGCTCAACTGCGAAGTCGAGGACGGCGTCTGGATCGTGCCCCCGCAGTGCGCCGTCTGGATTCCGGGCGACCTGCCCCATGCCGCCCGTGGGGCAGGGGAGACGGAGTGTTATTGCCTCTTCGTGGAGCCGGATGCCGCCCCGGATCTGCCGACCAATTGCTGCACCATTTCCGTGTCGCCCTTGCTGCGCGAGCTCTTGCTCAAGGCGGCAGGTTTTCCCGAGCTGTATCCCCTGGGTGGACGAGAAGAGCGCCTCATCGCCGCCTTGCTTGACGAGCTGGTGTGTGCGCCGGTGGAAGACCTGCATCTGCCGATGCCGCGCGACCTGCGCTTGCGGCGTCTGGCCGACATGCTGCTGGCCGATCCCACCGACAAGACCGCCAAGGCCGATTGGGCCCATCGCATCGGCATGAGCGAGCGCAGCATGAGCCGCCTCCTGCAGCAGCAAATCGGCATGAGCTTCGGCCGCTGGCGGCGCCAGTTGCACGTGATCCTGGCGCTGCAGCGCCTGACCAAGGGCGACAGCGTACAGACCGTGGCATTGGAGTTGGGCTACGAAAACGCCAGTGGCTTCATCACCATGTTCCGCAAGGCCGCCGGGAAGTCGCCGGCTCGCTATCTCTCCGATCGCATGGACAGCCCGGTTCCCGCACCGGTACCGGCCATCACCCTGCCGACTGGACACCGCTCCTGAATTGCGCCGGCCTACCACGGCCTGATCGTGGCCGAAATGCGAAATACTCTGGCCTGGTTTCGCTATTGCGACAACCGATCTTCATTGTTAAATGGCTGCTCCAAATAACAATGATTATCGTTTATGTCCTCTCGCCATGCTGTTTCATCATCGCGTCGCTTCGTCGCTCTACCTGCCCCCGCGTTCTCCGGCCGGCTCTCCGCCAGGGCCGCGCGCGACTTGCCCTGGCGCACGCCCCACAAGGTCTTGAATTCGGCGGTCGCGGCCGCCGTCCTGCTCGGGGCGCAAGCCAGCTTCGCCGCGGATGCATCGCCAGACCTGCAAAGCCGGCCTGATTCCGGGACGGCTGCGCAAGCGCAAACCAGCTTGCCGGCCATTACCGTCACCGGGCATGCGGAGTCGGCGACCACGGAAGGTAGCGGCGCCTACACCACCGGCGAGACGGCGGCGGCGACGCGCTTGCCGCTGTCGTTGCAGCAGACGCCGCAGGCGGTGACGGTAGTCACTCGCCAGCGCATGGATGACCAGCAATTGAACTCGGTGCAGGGCGTGCTGGAGAACACCATCGGCATCACGTCCTACCAATCCGATAGCGAGCGCACGAGTTTCTATTCGCGCGGCTTCCTGATCAACAATGTGCAGTACGACGGCATCCCCACGGTACTCGGCAATACCGTCAATGGCAGCGGGATCAGTGCGGTCGATACCGCCTTCTATGATCGCGTGGAGGTGGTGCGGGGTGGTTCCGGCCTGCTCACCGGGACGGGCAACCCGTCGGCCGCCATCAATCTGGTGCGCAAGCGGCCGACCCAGGATGTCGCGGCGACGGCCTCGCTCAGCGCAGGCAGCTGGGATGCCCATCGCGCCATGGTCGATCTCTCGACTCCTGTGACAGCAGACGGCCGCATCCGCGCGCGGCTGGTCGGCAGCGATCAGGACGGACATTCCTACATCGATGGCTACAAGCCCGGCAAGAAGACGTTCTACGGCATCGTCGAGGCCGACCTGAGTTCGCACACTACCGTCAGCCTGGGCTATGACGACCAGCACATCACCTCGGCCGGCGCTACCTGGGGCGGTTTGCCGCTCTGGTTCAGCGACGGGACACAGGCTGCCTACGCCTCGTCGAAGAGCTATGCGCAGGATTGGAGCCATTGGGACACAACCCTCAAGACAGCCTTTGCCGAGCTCGATCATCGTTTCGACAACGGTTGGAAACTGCATGCCATGGCCAGCCAATACCGCACCGATTTCAATGCCGAACTGCTCGGGCTGGTCGGCCGTCCGGACCGCACCACCGGGCTGGGCGCCTATCCCTTCGGGGCGTATCCGGTTGCCCTCGCGTCGCAGGGCAGCAGCCGCACCAACACCTTCGACGTGATGATGAGCGGCCCCTTCGAACTGCTGGGCCGCCATCACGAGGCAATCGTGGGCGCCACGACCTCCCGCCGCACCTCGGACGAAAATGACATCGCCCCGTTCTATGCCGGCTTCTTGCCGGTCAACATCAATGACCTCAGCACACCATTTGCCCGTCCGGATTTCGCAGCGATGTCGTCGGTTCCGACCAGCACCGTGATCAAACAAAGTGGTCTCTACGGTGCGGCCCGTCTGTCATTGGCCGATCCCTTGAAGCTCATCGTCGGCGCACGCGTGAGCAACTATGAAATTGACAACAGCGTCGGCGGCGCTGCAATGCATTACGAGAAGAACGGTGTCCTGACGCCCTATGCGGGGCTGGTCTACGACATCAACCGGATCTATTCGGCCTATCTCAGCCATACGCGCATCTTCAATCCACAAACCGACTACCAGGACAGCAAGGGCAACGTCCTCACCCCGGCCACGGGAAAGACGACGGAGATCGGCCTGAAGGGGGCGTACCTCGAAGGACGCCTGCAAGCCTCCGTTGCCCTGTTCGAAACCCGGCTTGATAACGCGGCCCAGATCGTGGCCGGTGCGTTCACCCCTGCGGGCGCGCAAGCCTACAGCGGGGCAGATGGCACCAAGTCGCGCGGGGTCGAAGTGGACCTGCAGGGCGAGCTGGCACGCGGCTGGAATGTCTACGCAGGCCTCTCCCATTTCATCGCCGAGGATGGCAACGGTGTGCGTCTGAATTCGCAGCTGCCGCGCACCACGGCGCAGTTGTTCACCACCTATCGCCTGCCCGGCGCGTGGCACAAGCTGACGGTGGGGGGCGGCGTGAGATGGCAGAGCGGCATCTACGAGGCGGCCAATACCGGCACCAGCACCTTGGGCGGCCAGCAGGGCGGCTATGCCCTGGCATCGCTGATGGCGCGTTATGCCGTCTCGCAGAAGACCACGGTGGCGTTCAACGTGAACAACCTCTTCGACAAGACGTACGCGCTGCAGAAGGGGGACTTCGATACCGTGACCTATGGTGCTCCACGCAACATGATGGTGACGCTGGACTACCGGTATTGAGTCTGCGCAGTCGCCCTTTTCGTCATCAGCAATTCTTATGACTTCTTCTTTTAATCATCTGGAAAAATGATATGTCAACTCAGTCGCCGATTTCCCCTGCGCATCCTCTGCCGATCCGGCATCCGGACAAGACCGCCTTGTTCTGGCTGGCCACTGCCATCGGGGCCGTACTCTTCGTGAGCTTCCAACTGTTTTTCTACGTCAACGATTTCGTGAGAACGCAGGGCAGCGCGCCCGCCATCACCTTCGAGACCAAGGTGCTGTGGATGTTTTCCGCCTATTACGGCTGCTGGATCGTCACGGTCCTGCTCGCACTGTCCGCCCACCGCGCGACCCGATGGAGCGCGCTGATCCTGGGCAGCCTGCTGGTTGTCCTCAACACCTTGGGCGGCATTGCCGATGGATTGCGCGATGGCTGGCACATTGCCTTCTCGGCGGTGTTCTTCATTTCATTGCCGGGCGTGTTCGCCATCACGGTCACCTGGCGCAACCTCAATCGCAAAGGAGCAGGCCATGTCGATGAATAGTGCGGATTTCCCGCTTGTATGGATGAATTTCGCCCAGCAACCCGGACATGATCACGAGCAGGATTTCTCGGAATTTGAAAGCAACCTGCAACGCGAAGAGCCCTTCGTGCTGCTCACCGATACCGTCCCTGCCGAGGACCACGAGCATTCCGCAGAGGAGAAGAAACGCACCGCCCTCTGGATGAAGCAGCACAAGCAAGCCTTGCGCAAGCTGGTGCTGGCCATGATCGTGGTGGAGCCCAACGCGGCCAAACGGATGGGCTTCAAGCCCTTCGCGGTCGTCTTTGCCAAGTTCTGGGGATACCCGCTGTTGCTGGCGGGTTCGCGTGAGCAGGCCGTGACGATGGCGAGGGACCTGCTGGCGCGCAACGGGCAGGGGTGACTGGCTCTTTTCCCTGTTGCAGCCTAGGGCCTGTTCACATTCAATCTGTGAGATGCGTTGCCCCCAGAAGGCGTGCTGGCAAGGCGCGCGTCAGGGCTGGTGGTGGTGCCACCAGCCCTGACGTGCAACGCGGCCAGCGCGCCTTCTGGGGGCAACCCTCCGGGAGAGGCCGCCAAGCGTCGCCTGCCGTTGTTGCAGCTCCTTGCCGTGGCACCACCACGGCGCGTCGCTGCGCCTAGGCAGACAACGCTTGGCGACCTCTCGCACTCACAGATTGAATGTGAACAGGCCCTAGTTGCCACGCCGCTGCGCATTGCCCGTCACCGCCAGGATCAGCCCGGCCATCACCACGACACAGCCCGTCGTCTCTGCAGTCGTCGGCATGTGCCCCAGCACCGGCCACGCCAGCAGTGCCGCCAAACCTGGCGTGAGGGCCGGGAAGATCGCAGCACGGCCGGCACCGAGCAGGGAAACCGTCCTGGCATAGGTGAACAGGGTTCCGGCACCGGCGATCAGGCCCTGGATGACCACTTCCGTCCACAGCACGTGCGGCGACGAAGCAAGCAGGGAGCGCGCCCCGGTCAGGACCAGGTACAGCGGAACGTAGGTGACCAGTGCGGAGAAAGCGATGACGGCCGTGGCCAGCAGCGGATCGAGGCGGTTCTTGCGCAGGACGATCCCGAAACCCGCCCAGAGCGTGCCGGCCAGGATGAACATGGCGTCTCCCATGAGCGTGGTGCCGGTGAAGCTGGATGCGTTGAGTCCCGCCACCAGCAACAGCCCGCCCAGCACCGCGAGGATGCCGATGGAGCGGCGCCAGGTGATGCGGTCACCCGTGAAGATCGCGCCCAGCAGCATGCCCATGACACTCATGGCCGAAAAAGGAAAGACGGCAGCGTGGCTGACCGGTGCAAACTGCAGGCCGCCGAACATGAGCATGCCGAAGGGTACGCCTGCCAGCAGGGCGATCCCCAGCCAGGTCTTCCACCGGTCGGTGAACTGACGCTGGTCCCTGATCCAGGCCATCGCCAGCACCGGCGCCGTGACCAGCCCGGCGACACCAAAACGCAGTGCCGTCAGGTCAAAGGTCTGCAGCCCGCGATTGATTCCCCAGCGGGCGAAGACGGTGTAGAGCGCGCCGATACCGGCGGCCAGCAAGCCGATCAGTATCCCGCGGACGAAAGTGTGATGTCCCTCGGGCCGCGTGGCCGAGGGGGAGAGTGAATTCTGCATGGGGTTGCGTCCCGTTCGATGTGGGTGAAGGGCAGCACTGGTGCTGTACGCCCCTGCGGCCGGCACCAGTGCGCTCACGGCAAGGACCGTGGATTACTTTGCCGCCAGCAGGTGCTGCAGCACCGGCAGCAGGCTCTCGGGCTCCGGGCGACGGGTGTAGTCGGGGTTGACCTCGGCGTAGGCGATCACGCCATCCTGGCCGATGACGTAGCGCGCAGGCATCGGCAAGGTCCAGGCCGGATCGTCGTTGAAGGCGGGCAGATCATTCTTCAGGCTCTTGTACAGCTCGACCAGGTAGTCCGGCAGGCTGAAGCGCAAGCCGAATGCGGCTGCCACCTCATTGCGTACGTCGGAGAGGATCGGGAAGTCGAGCTTGTTCTGGCGCTGTGACTTGCGGCTGTTCGGAGCGGTCTGCGGCGAGATGGCCACCAGGTTCGCGCCCAGTTCCCGGAAGCGCGGCAAGGATTCCTGCAAGGCCTGCAGTTCGAGGTTGCAGTAGGGGCACCAGACGCCGCGATAGAAGCTGATCACCAGCGGTCCGCGGGCAAGCAGTTCGGCCGATGAAACGGCATTGCCGTCCGGGTCGGCCAGGATAAATTCCGGCGCGCGGTCGCCGGCCTTGAGCGCACGGCCGGCTTGACCGGACGCGATCAGTTCGGCTGTGGCGCGCTCCATCACGGGGTGGATCTCGGGAGGGGCGAAGTAGGGGGCCTTGCCGCCCTTGAAGTCAGCCTTGAAGGCGTCGAGTTTGTCTTGCAGTGTCATGATGGTTTTTCCTTTGAAGGGTGTTTGGCAGATCGTGTGAATGGGTCAACGGCAGCCGGCATCGTCAAGCCGGTGGCAACAGCGACTCCACCCGGGCAATGGCGCGCTGTACTGCCGGGCGTTGCGACATCGTGGCAAACCAGCGCGCCACATGCGGGCTGGCCTCCAGATCGACGCCGGCAAACTGGCTGCGCCAGATCCAGCCGAAATGGGCGATGTCGGCAATGGAATAACTGCTGCCGGCGACGAAGTGCTGCTGCGCCAGCAGACGGTCGAGCAGGCCCAGCGTGCGCAATGCTTCCCCGTGGAATCGTGCAATCGCATGGGGCAGCGCTTCAGGCGCAAGCTTCCGGAAATAGCCCGCCTGTCCGAAGGCCGGACCGAGCGCGGAAGCGTGAAAGAAAAGCTGCTCGAAGACGCGGGCGCGTGCCACCCCCTCCACCGGGAGCAAGGCCCCGTGCCGTTCAGCCAGATAGACCAGGATCGCCGCCGACTCGCTGAGCACCACGCGCTGCTGGTCCTGCATCACTGTCAGCACGGGGACCTTGGCGTTCGGGTTCAGGGCGAGAAAATCGGCCGACCGTTGTTCGCCCTGGCGCACATTGACGGTGTGGATCTGGTAATCGAGGCCCAACTCTTCCAGGGCGATCACGGGCTTGATGCTGTTGGGCGTGGCAAAGGCGTGGAGCTGGTACATGGTGCATCCTCAAGAAGGGTGGCGAGGGCCGGCCGTGCTTACAGCGCAGGCGCGGCCGGGAAATCGACCGGCACCTGGGTCAGGGCATGCAGGTAGTTGGTGATGATCTTGTCGCCGATCACCATCACGACGTCGACCAGGTTGCCCTCCGAATAGCCTGCCGCGAAGAAGGCCTCCACCAGCGCAGGGGCGGCATGGCCGCGGTGTTCGGCGGCGCTCTTGACCAGGCGGGCCAGCGCATCCAGGCGGGCGTCAAAGGCAGCGCCACCCTTGCGGATCGCAATGATCTGTTCGGGTGTGAAGCCGACCATGCCACCCAGCACCGTGTGCGCGGCCAGGCAGTAGGCGCATTCGTTGACCTGGCTGACCACCAGGTTGATGACTTCGCGCTCCTTGGCCGTGAGCGAGCTCTTGCCGTTCTGCAGCGTCAGGTAATTGCCCAGCGCATGTTCCGAGTGGGCGAACGTGGCGTACAGGTTGGGCACCATGCCCAGGCCCTTGCGAAGATTGTCGAAGATGGCCTGGTTGGCGGGAGAGACGGTAGCGGCGGTCGGGATGGTGAAGGTGTTCATGAGATGTCCTTGGGGTTCAGTAAAGGGTTGCGACAGGGCGAACTATGGGCGCCTTGATCGCGCCGGGGTAGCCAGCCGGATGGCATAGCCTGTATTCCTGCAACCGTAGAAGCGGCGATCAAGGCGGCGTGCGATCAGGCCAGTGCGGGCTTGGTCCATTCGTTGCCCGCCATGAAGCTGTCGAGCTCGGTACCGACCAGGTGGTTGGTGTAGTTGCTCATCACCTTGGTGGCCACGCCCAGGACCACTTCCAGCACATTGCGGCGGGTGTAGCCTGCGGCGATGAAGGCCTCGACGTCGGCCTCGGCAACGAAGCCGCGATCACGCACGACCAGGGTGGTGAAGCGATGCAGGGCCTCCAGCCGGGCATCAGGCAGTGCAGTACCGGCGCGCAAGGCGGCGATGACGGCGGCGTCCATCTTGATCATCTTGGCCAGCGTGGTATGGCCAGCCATGCAGTAATGGCAGTTGTGCTCGAAGTTGGCGGTGAGATAGACCACCTGCTGTTCATGCGGGGTCAGGCTGCTCTTGGCGAACAGGTCCCACAAGGCGGTGTAGCCCGCCAGCAGCTCGGGGGAGTGCGCCATGTTGGCCTGCAGGTTGGGAATGAAGCCGAAGGCCTTCTTGACCTCATGGAGGACGGGTTTGGCGGCTTCGGGGGCGGTATCTTGCGTGTAGACGGTGAACTTGCTCATGGTCATTCTCCTGTGGGTGGATGTTGTTGCGACCCCTGAATCATCGGCCAGCGCCCATGGCCCGGGTAGACCGGCAGCGCGCATATAATTCATTCCTTCACGGAATACTCAAGCGCAGGCGTAGGGCCTGCCAAAGGAATGCAATGGACCGACTCGCCCTGATGGAAACCTATGTCTGCACGGTGGAAACCGGCTCGTTCTCGGCGGCGGCACGGCGCCTGGCGGTAGGGCAGCCCGCCGTCTCCAAGGCCATCGCGCAACTGGAAGAACGGCTGCAGGCGCGGCTGCTGTTGCGCTCCACCCGCGGCCTGACGCCCACCGAAGCGGGGCAGGCCTACTACGAGTCGGCCAAACGCGCCATCGCAATGGCCGACGAGGCCGACAGCGTGGTGCGGGGTGTCAGCGCCGACCTGGTGGGCAAGCTGCGCGTCTCGGCGGCGGTCACCTTCACGCGGCTGCATGTGATTCCCCATATCAAACGTTTCATGGAGCGCCATCCCCAGCTGGAGATCGAAGTGGTCCTCGACGACCGCCATATCGACCTGCTGGAGAACGGCATCGACATCGCGCTGCGCATGGGCAATCTCGGCGATTCCTCGATGACGGCGCGCAGGGTCGCCACGGGGCGCCGCATGGTGGTGGCCACGCCCGCTTATCTGGCACAGCGTGGTGTGCCACAGAGGCCGGCCGACCTGGTGCATCACGAGGCGGTGGTTTACCTGTCCGATGCCGGTGGCGCGACGACCTGGTCCTTCGAGCGGGACAGCGCCGAGGTCTCGGTCACGGTCAGCGGGCACTTGCGCGTGAGTGCGGCTGAGGGCGTGCGGGCTGCCGTCTGTGCGGACGTGGGCGTGGCCATCGTGTCCGAATGGATGTTCGCCCCGGAACTGGCGCGCGGCACGGTGTGCCAGCTTCTGCCGGAGTGGTCCCTGCCGACCATCGATGTCTGGGCGCTCTATCCCTCCGGCCGCCTGGCAAGCGCCAAGGCGCGGGCGTTTGCGGCTTTCGTGGAAGAGATCATGATGGGGGAGGGGGCGGCGCCTCCGGTGGAGGCCCAGGATTGAGGTCTGCCGTCCGGCTGTCGCGGGTGCGACGAGCATGACTTGCCGCAGGAATGTCGCGATGGCGATTCATGACGCTGTGTCACTTTTCAAGTGACGTAATCACGTCAAAGTCATCCATGCTTTTACGTTAAATTATCTCTCCCTGAACGCGCTCAGGCCACCTTGTTCCGGTCGCAGCGAACGCATGCGATGCGGTCATCATGAAGACTTTCATAGGGAGAATCATATGGAAAAGAGACCAGCTATCCTCATCGTCGGGGCCTCGCGTGGCCTCGGTCTGGCGCTGGTCGAACAATTTTGCCTGCGCGGCTGGCAAGTGCTGGCGACGGTTCGTACGCCGTCCTCGGCGCTGGACGCCTTGAAGGTGCGTTTTGGCTCTGCACTTGAAGTAGAGGTGGTGGATATCGCCGACGAAGCCAGTGTCAGGGCGCTGCGCCAGCGGCTTGAGGGTCGTACCCTGGAGATGCTGTTCATCAATGCGGGCATCGCAAAGTCCATCAACGAGAGCGCCGGCACTGCGCCGGTCCAGGACTTCCTGGACATGATGCTGGTCAATGCCTTCAGCCCGATGCGCTTCATCGAAATCTTCGACGACATGGTGGCGCCGGACGGCACCATTGCCGCGATGTCATCGGAGTTGGGAAGCATCACCGGCAATGAGGGTGGCTGGGACCTGTATGCCTCCAGCAAGGCGGCCCTGAACATGCTCATGAAGTGTTACGCGGCGGCCCGGCCCGGGGACCAGCGCGCCAAGCTGGTGGTGGCTCCCGGCTGGATCCAGACCGAGATGGGCGGGCCGGGGGCCAGCTTCACCGTGGAGGAGACGATTCCGCTGGTGGTCGACATGCTGGAGAAGAACCACGGCAAGCCGGGCCTGCGCTTCGTTGACCGTTTCGACCGCAGCTTGCCCTGGTAATCTGCCATCGCTGTCGTATCACCCATGTGCCCGGCCCTTGCCGGGCACACGCCTGTTGAGGCCCCTCATCTGCCATCGATGGCGTACAGGCGTACAGTCCGGCAGACCTTCAGTCTCCCGCCGCTTGCCCGGTGATCGACAAGACAAAATCCAGGAAAGCGCGGGTCTTGGCCGGGAGATAGTTGCGCGAGGGATAGAAGGCATGCAGCGGAAAGCGTTCATCGCTCCAGTGCGGCAGGAGATTGATCAGCCGCCCTTCGGCCAGCAGGTTTTCCACCCCCAGTTCCATCACCTGTGCCACGCCAAAGCCGGCCAGGCAGGCGCTGTGCATCGTGCCCACGTCATTGACCAGCAAGGGGCCATCCACGCGCAAGGCGATCAGTTTGCGGCCACGCTTGACGTTCCAGGCGAAAGGTCTTCCGGTTTCGGGATCCCGGTACTGGATGCAGACATGCTTGCCCGACTCCAGTTCGCGCGGCGTGTCAGGCCGGCCATGGGCTTTGATGTAGGCGGGCGACGCGACCGTGAGGATGCGGGTGTCCAGCAACTTGCGCGAGATCAGCGAGGAAGAGGCGGGCTCCCCGAAGCGGATGGCGAGGTCGAAGCCTTCGGCGACCATGTCGCCGAGCTGCTCGCGGGTGATGAGATCGAGCCGCAGGTCCGGATGGCGTCGCATGAAGCTGCCCAGCCGCGGGCCCAGGATCAGTCGCGAAAAGAAGGGATCGATATTGACCCGCAGCCGCCCGCGCACGCTCTGCCGCCCTTCGGCCATGGTCCCGGCGGCTTCCTCCAGGGCCGAGAGCAGGGGAGCGATCTGGTCGTACAAGCGGCGTCCCTCTTCGGAGAGCGACACCGAGCGCGTGGTGCGCTCGAACAGCCGCACCGCCAGCCGTTGCTCCAGCCGTGCAATGGCGCGGCTCACGCCCGACGGCGTCATGTCCAGGGCCTCGGCGGCTGCCGCGAAGCTGCCGCCCTTGACTACCGCTGCCAGGACGCCCATCCCGCTAAACATGCGTTCGTCGAATGTCATGCCTTCCTTCCAGAAACAATGAACGATTTCCTTGTCATGCATGGCCAGTGCAGCCGAGCGCATCATGGCAGATCGTGCGCATGCCTGGAGCGCATGACCAGCAAGAGCGAGAGCACCATGGCCATTCCTGCCAGCGGCGCAAGCGCTTTCGGGCCAAGGGTGTCGACCACCAGCCCGCCGGCCAGTGCACCGGTGGCGATGGCGCCGTTGAAGGCGATCACGAACAATGATAGCGCGGCTTCCGAATCGCCGGTCTGGCGGGCGGCCCGGAATACCCAGGTCTGCAGCAGGACGGGCAGGGCAGCGTAGCTCATGCCCCAGGGGACGAGCGAGGCGATGGCCACCGGCTTGACATCGCCAAAGGCCCACAGCAAGGCCATGCTTGCGATGAGCACGACGAGGGTCCCGATGAGGGCCGCGCGCAGCGAGCGCGCCATGAAGCGGCCGATGGAAAAATTGCCCAGCACGCCGGCCAGGCCATACACCAGCAACAATGAACTGATCCAGGAAGGAGCGATGCCGGTCACGTTCTGCAGGTACGGGGTGATGTAGGTGTAGGCAAGGAAATTGCCCGTCATCACCAGCGAGGTAGCAAAGAAGATGAAGCGGATCGGACCGTGACGGTAAGCTACTGCAATGGCTTTCAGGGAGGCGCTGCCTTGCGAAGGCAAGGATGGCACCAGCGCCCAGGCCCACAGGCAAACCAGGAGGCTCAGCCCGGCCAGCACCAGGAAGGCGGCATGCCATCCCAGGGATTGGCCGATGAAGGTGCCAAGCGGCACCCCGAGCACCGAGGCGACCGCCAGCCCGCCCAGCACCACGGAGGTGGCCTTGACGGCCTGGTGCTCGGGGACCAGGCGGATCGCCATGGCCGTGGCGATGGACCAGAAGATGCCGATGCCTGCGGCCACAATGAGGCGGGCCAGGAGCAGCATGGCAAAACTGTTGGCCGAGGCGGCCAGGGCGTTGCCGGCCAGGTTGATGCCCATGAGCGCCACCATGAGCCACTTGCGGTCAAAGCGCGCGGTCAATACCGTCAGGGGGCCGGCGGTGAGGGCCACGAAGAGCGCAAAGCCGGTGACCAGCAAGCCGGTCATGCCGACTGACAGATGGATGCCGTCGGCAATCGGGCCCAGCAGGCCCACCGGCAACAGTTCGGAACTCACGAAACTGAAGCACCCGACCGCCAGTGCCAGGATGGCCAGCCATGTGCGCACGCTGGCCCCCTTGGGGGGATGGGTGGCGCACAGGCCGGAAGAAGAGCGGGAATTGCCGGTGGCAGTGCCAGTGGCAGGCGAAGATGAAGGCATGGCGACTCCTGTAGGGAAGATGATTCGAATGGGGCGTGTTAACGCACACCCGAATTTTCATCTTCTGTCCAAGAGTCGGCGATAGCATCAATATCAGAAATGAAGTGACAGGAAGTCACTAATGGAAGATGCAAAAAATAATATACCCGCCAGGTTTGCGCCGGAGTTTCTGCGTCGGTTTGCTCACGCAAGCGCCGCTGCAATGGCCTCAGGCACGAAGGGACGATTGTTCATGAAGCAGGCTCCCACGAAGACCGCCTCGGCGTAGACCACGTCTCCTACCTTGATCTGCTGCACGAAATTGACCCGGCTGCGCTTCTCGTGTTTCTGCAGTTCGCAGGTGACCTCCATCGTGTCCCCCTTCTGCAGGCTCTTGCGAAAACGCAGCGAGTATTCCAGCACCATGAAGACCTGGCCCTGCTTGAAGGCTTCTTCGATATCGATGCCCAGCCCTTCTTTGAGGAAGGCGTGCCGCGTCCATTCCATATAAAACGGGTAATACAGCCCGTCGACCACGCCCTGGAAATCGATATGTTTTGGATCCACTTCAAACTGTTTTGAAAACATGGTGTTGCTCCTTTCGTTCAGATCAATCAAATCGTTGACAAGATAATGGCACGGCAGGACTACCGTCTACCTCCACGAGCCGGGACATGGCGAACGGTCCGGCCGGTAAAACGAAGTCAAGCCCGACCTTGTTTTGCGAATCCGGCTACCATCGCCGATATCGCCTGCAAACCGCCATCCTGATCTCACCTGCCTGATTCCGCTTATGCCTTCCCCCCATTTCCTGCCTCGTACGAAAGCCTCCCTGGCTGCCACCCTGTTCAGCTTGTTGGCCGCTCTGCCGACGCTGGCACCTGCTGCCAATGCTGCCAATGCTGCCAATGCTGCCAATGCTGCAGCGCTGCCTGACAGGGGAGATGCCCCCGTCTATGGCCCCCAACTGGAGGGCTTCGACTACCGCTGGCCGGTCTCGCGTTATCGTTTCCACTCACAGCGCCAGGACATCGAGATGGCCTATCTCGATGTGGCGCCTGCAGCCGGTGGCGTCCCGCACGGTACCGTCGTCCTGCTGCACGGGAAGAATTTCTGCGCCGGTACCTGGGAGCAGACCATCGACGTCCTGCATCATGCCGGCTACCGCGTGATTGCACCGGATCAGATCGGCTTCTGCAAATCCAGCAAGCCCGAGCAATACCAGTTCAGCTTCCAGCAACTGGCCGCCAACACGCACGCCTTGCTGGCCTCGCTCGGCATCGATCAGGCCATCCTGGTCGGCCACTCTACCGGCGGCATGCTGGCCATCCGCTATGCCTTGACCTATCCACAGCAGACCCGGCAGCTGGTGCTGGTCGACCCCATCGGCCTGGAAGACTGGCGCGCCAAGGGCGTGCCGCCGGTATCGGTGGACCAGTGGTATGCGCGCGAACTCGGTACGACGGCCGAGCGCATCCGCAACTACGAGCGCGCTACGTATTTCTCCGGGCAGTGGAGCGCGGACTATGAGCCCTGGGTGCAGATGCTGGCCGGCATGTATCGCGGGCCGGGCAAGGAGCGGGTGGCGTGGAATTCCGCACTGTTGTATGACATGATCCTTACCCAGCCAGTAGTCTACGAACTCAAGAACCTGAAGACGCCCACGGTCCTCATGATCGGCGACCAGGACAGCACCGCCATCGGCAAGGAATTCGCGCCGCCGGAATTGCGGGCTGCACTGGGCAACTATGCGGTCCTTGGGCGGGAGGCGGCTGCCGCCATCCCGCACTCGACATTGGTCGTCTTCCCCGGCGCTGGCCATGCACCGCAGATGCAGATGCCGGAGCTGTTTCATGCGCAGCTGCTCAAGCTTCTTGCGCCGCAAGGCGGGCGCTGAATGACAGAGGGCTGCGCTTGTTGCCTTACCTGATCTTCATTCAAGGATAAAACGATGGAACGCTGGATCGCCTACGCATTCATTTCCATGGCCTTCGCAGGCTTCACCTCGGTCATCGCCAAATTGGGATTGACCGGCATCTCCAGCGACCTGGGATTGGCCATCCGGACCTGCTTCGTGTTCGTCTTCGTCCTCATGTTCGCCGCCGCCGTGGTGCCGGCGGCGCAACTGGGGGCGGTCACCTGGCAGAACATCCTCTGGCTCGGCCTGTCGGGTGTGACTACCGCCGTCTCCTGGGTGTTCTACTACAAGGCCATCAAGGCGGGCGATGTCTCGACCGTGGCGCTCATCGACAAGGGCAGTGTCATCGTGGCCTTGCTGATGGCGGTCTGGATCCTCAATGAAGTCATCACCCCCGCCAAGCTGATCGGGGCTGCGCTCATTGCGGCCGGACTGCTGGTCATCTCACGCGGATGAACCGCGCGCGGATCCCAACACGGGATGCCGCGCCACCGTCTCCGCCAGGAAATCAGCCACCGCCCGCACCCGTGCCGAGGCGCTCAGGTCGGCGTGCATGACCAGCCACAGGCCGTTGTCGAACAGGGCATCCGAAGGGACGACCTTGACCAGCTCCGGAGCCGTCGCCAGGAAATCCGGGATGATGGCCAGGCCCAGGCCGGCGCGGGCTGCTGCGATCTGCATCGGCAGGTTCGATACCGCCAGTACCGTGCGTGCCTGCACTGCGTGCGTATTCATCCACTGCGCCGCCGGCAGGTGGCTGTGTGCCTCATCCCAGGTGATGATGTCGCGCCCGGCGAAGGGGTCGCCGTCTTGCTGCGGATGGCGTTTCAGGTAGCTGCGGCTGGCGTAGACGGCGTAGTGCATGCGGCCCAGCTGGCGCAGCTTGAGGTTGCCGCTGGCCGGCCGCACCACGCGCAGGGCCAGGTCAGCCTCGCGTCGGCCCAGGGTCACGGTGGCCGTCTGCGTGACGATCTCCAGGCCCAGCCCGGGATAGCGCCGTGCAAACGCGGGCAAGGCCGGGATCACCAGGTCAGTGGCCAGGTTCTCCGAGGTGGCCAGGCGCACCGTGCCGGAGACCTCGCCGCTCAACCCGGCCGCACCGCGCTCCACCGCCAATACTCCTTCCTCGGCCAGCTCGGCACGCTGCAGGATCTCCTGGCCTTCGTCGGTCAGGAAGTAACCGGTCTGGTGCCGCTCGAAAAGCCGTGCACCCAGGCTCTGCTCCAGTTCCGTAATACGCCGCGCCACCGTCGACTGGCTGGCCTTGAGCCGGACGGCCGCCCGCGTGAGGCTGCCGCCACGGGCCACTTCCAGAAAATATCGGAGGTCGTTCCAATCCATTGGTTTTCCATTTTTGGAAAATGATTCGCCGATTATTTGCATTTTCCTCTCACGATGCAAGGACTACATTGTCCTCATGACGCCGCAATGGCAGACCGTTGAGCCCGCCGGTCGCGGCGTCCGATGTCTTCGTATCCCTGTTCTTGTAGAGGAGAATCCCATGCAATACCGCACCCTCGGCCACACCGGCCTGCTCGTTTCCCGCCTGTGCCTGGGCACCATGACCTTCAGCGACGGCAGCGGCATCTATCAGCACATCGGCAACGTCGGCCAGCAGAAAGCCGACCAACTGGTCAAGACCGCATTCGACGCCGGCGTCAATTTCTTCGATACCGCCGATGTCTACTCGGCCGGCGCCAGCGAGGCGACCCTGGGCCAGTCCCTGCGCAACCTCGGCCTGGCCCGCAGCGACGTGGTGCTGGCCACCAAGGTCTACAGCCGCATGGGTCCCGGCCGCAATGACGTGGGCGCCTCGCGCGGCCACATCATGGATGCCGTCGAGGCCAGCCTGCGCCGCCTGCAGACCGACCACATCGACCTGTACCAGGTGCATGCCAGCGACAGCCTCACCCCCATCGAGGAAACCCTGCGCGCCCTCGATGACCTGGTCACGCAAGGCAAGGTGCGCTACGTCGGCGTCTCCAACTGGCCGGCCTGGAAGATTGCCCGGGCGCTGGGCATCTCGGCCGAGAAGGACTTCTCACGTTTCGAAACGGTGCAGGCGTATTACTCCATCGCCGGGCGCGACCTCGAACGCGAGATCGGCCCCTTGCTGGAGGCCGAGAAGATGGGCCTGATGGTCTGGAGTCCGCTGGCTGGCGGCCTCATGTCCGGCAAGTTCAGCCGCGCGCACCAGAAGCCGGCCGACACCCGCCGCTCCGGTTTCGACTTCCCCATCGTCGACAAGGAACGCGCCTGGAACATCATCGACGTGATGGCACCGATTGCCCAACGTCACGACGTAAGCGTGGCGCGGGTGGCGCTGGCCTGGCTGCTCTCGCGCCAGGTGGTGACCTCGGTCATCATGGGCGCGCGGCGCCTGGACCAGTTGCGCGACAACCTGGCAGCCATCGACCTGCAGCTCGATGCGCAGGAGTTGCAAGCGCTCGATGCCGCCAGCGCGCTGCCGCCGGAATATCCCGGCTGGATGCTCGCGACCCAGGGCGCCGACCGCCTGGGGCCGGTGGACTTGTGGGCCGAGGCGACGCATTCCTGATCGCTGTCCGCCCGCCACCAGCGGCTAGCCCCGGCGCGGTGCGGCCAGGGCAGTAGCCATGTACTGGGTCGCGTAATCCACGAAGGTGCGCACCCGCAACGGCAAGGTCCGGCGCACCGGATAGACTACGTGCGCCGGGATGCTCCTGGCCTCCCAGCGCGGCAGCAGCCGCACCAGCCGGCCCGAGACCAGGTCTTCTTCGGCCAGCCAGGTCGGCAGCACCGCTACCCCCAAATCCATGCGCGCCGCCTCACGCAGGCTGGTCACCCCTTCCGAGATCAGCACCGGCTGCACCTGCAGCCGGTGCTCCTGGTCACCTTCCCCGTAGAGCATGACTTCGCGCGTGCCGCCGAAATTGGCCGAGGCCAGGATCAGCCACGGCCAGGCCTGCAGGTCCTCGGGGCGGCGGCAACGCTTGTGTGCTGCGACCAGCCCGGGCGAGGCCACCACGTGGCGCCGGATCTGGCCCAACGAACGGGCCACCACCCGCTCGTCGGTGATGGTGCCGGCAATAATGCCGGCGTCGCATCCCTCTTCGATCATGTGCACCGGACGGTTGGAATAGGACAGTTCCATGGTCACGCCAGGATGCGCCTGGATGAAGCTGCTGATGAGCCGGCTCACCACGGTCTGCCCGAAATCGATGGTGGAAAACACCCGGATGTTGCCCTGCAGCCCGCCCTGTTCCTGGCGCAGGCGCTGCTCTGCCTCGTCGGCCAGTTCGATCAGGGCGCGCGCATCCTGCAGGAAACGCTGGCCGCTGTCGGTCAGGCTCATGCGGTGCGTGTCCCGGCGCAGCAGTTCGGCGCCGCATTGTTCTTCCAGTGCGCCCAGCTGGCGGCTCAGGGTGGGCTGGGTCATGTGCAGGGCACGCGCCGCCGCCGAGATGCTGCCGCAGTCGACGATGGTGACGAAGCTGCGCAGCAGGTGCAGGTCGTTGAACATGGTCATGCAAAAAGTGGATAAGCGATATGTCGATTATACGGCTACAGCCGATGCGCCCCCGGTGGGATGATTCATCCATCGATTTCAACCCACCTACCTTCACAAGGAGAAACAGCATGAACACCACCGCATCCCAAGCCACCCGTCCCGCCCACCAGCAGGTCGCCATCGTCACCGGCGCCTCGCGCGGCATCGGTGCGGCCATCGCCACGCGACTGGCAGCAGAGGGCATCGCCATCATCGTCAACTATGCCGGCCGCAAGGATGACGCCGAGCGTGTCGTGGCCGGGATCACCGCCGCCGGCGGACGCGCCGCTGCGATCCAGGCCGACGTCGCCGTGCCGGCCCAGGTGGCGGCCCTGTTCGACCAGGCCAGCACGCTCTTTGGCGGGGTCGACATCCTGGTCAACAATGCCGGCATCATCCAGCCCGGCCTGACCATGCTGGCCGATACCGATGACGAGCTCTTCGACAAGCTGCTGGCCATCAACATCAAGGGCAGCTTCAACACCATGCGCATCGCCGCCAAGCGCCTGCGCGAGGGCGGACGCATCGTCAACTTCTCCAGCAGCATGAAGACCATGGCCTCGCCCGGCTATTCCATCTATGCGGCTACCAAGGCAGCCGTGGAGACCATGACCAATGTCTTCGCCAAGGAACTGCGCGGCCGCAACATCACCGTCAATGCCGTCGCCCCGGGACCAACCGCCACCGAACTCTTCCTCAAGGACAAGACCCCGGAACAGATCGAGCGCCTGGCCAAGCTGCCGCCGCTGGAACGCCTGGCCCAGCCGGAGGACATTTCCGGCATCGTGGCCTTCCTGGTCGGCCCCGACGGCAGCTGGATCAACGGCCAGACCGTGCGGGCCAATGGCGGCTCGATCTGAGCGGCGTTTCACGAACCGACAAAAAAGGAGAGTCTTCATGGACAAGGTGATCCTCATCACCGGCGCCTCCAGCGGCTTCGGCCGCCTGACCGCCGAAGCGCTGGCCCGCGCCGGGCATATCGTCTACGCCTCGATGCGCGCCACCACCGGCCGCAATGCGGCGGCAGTGCAGCAGATGGCAGCCTTCGCCGACCTGCACGGCGCAGCCTTGCAGGCCGTGGAGTTGGACGTGCAGTCGCAGGACTCTGTCGAGGCGGCCGTTGAAAGCATCATTGCCGCGCACGGGCGCATCGACGTGGTGATCCACAATGCCGGCCACATGGCCTTTGGTCCGGCCGAGGCCTTTTCGCCGGAACAGTTCGCCCAGCTCTACGACGTCAACGTGGTCAGCACCCAGCGCGTGAACCGCGCCGTGTTGCCGCACATGCGGGCGCGGCGTGAGGGGCTGCTGGTGTGGGTATCGAGCAGCAGCTCGGCCGGCGGCACGCCGCCTTACCTGTCACCGTACTTCGCAGCGAAGGCCGCCATGGATGCGCTGGCCGTGCAATATGCGCGAGAGCTCACGCGCTGGAGCATCGAGAGCAGCATCATCGTACCGGGCGCCTTCACCTCGGGCACCAATCACTTCGCGCATGCCGGCAGTCCGGCCGACCAGGGGGTGCTGGCGCAGTATGAGCAGGGGCCTTATGCCGGCTTTGGTGAGCAGATCCAGCAAGCCTTTGCGGCCATCGTCCCGCCCGAGGCCGATGCCGGGGCGGTGGCCACGGCCATCGTCGATGTGGTCGGCCAGCCTTTCGGCCAGCGACCATTCCGGGTCCACATCGACCCGGCCCAGGATGGGGCCGATGTCGGCTTCGCCGTGCTGGACCGGCTGCGCGCGGAAATGCTGCAGCGGGTCGGCATGGCGGACCTGCTCAGGCCGCAGCGCCAGGCGCCGCACGCCTGATGCGCTGGTCCTTGTCGTGGATGGCTTTCCCGGCCGGGATTACTTCACCCCCGCCGAGACGGCCATCCGGTCAAAATCCGCATCCAGCTTCTGCAGCGCGCCTGCGATGCGCTGCTGCCGGGCCTTGATCCACGCATCCTGCTGGGCCACGCGCGCAGTCGCTTCGCGCAGCATGCGATCCATCTCGGCTGGCTGCGGGCCGCCGACGGTGGCGCGATTGCGCACGATGGCCACCGGATCGAGGGTGCTGCGGAACTCCTGTTCCGACATCGGTAGGGCCTGCGGGAATTCCGAATTCAACACCGCCTCGTGATAGATGCGCTGCGCCTGGGCATAAGGAAAGTCCAGCGGGCGGATGTCGTTGGCCTTGGCATACTCCACCACTTCCGAGGCGAAGTGATGGCCCACGCGGAAGGGCAGCTTGTATTTGCGCATGAGCACGTCGGCCAGCTCCTGGGAAGCGGTCCAGTCGCTGTTGAGTTCTTCCAGTGCGCGCTTCGGATCGATCACCAGTGCCCCCAGGATGCTCTCCCAGTTCTTCAGCACCTTGACCGTATTGAGCACCATCTCCTTGTTGGGTTTCACGTCCTTGGCATCGCTCATGCCGGGCGGCAGGTTGTGCGCCACGATGGCCACGCCCATGCCCTCGGCAATGACCGTGGAGGCATCGCGCCGGGTGCTGTTGAGCAGGCCCGGATTGCGCTTCTGCGGCATGGCCGAAGACACATAGGTATTGGCGCCACCCTCCTGCAGCAGGATCCACGGACGCGGCTGCGCATATTGCGTCATCACGTCCTGGATGAAGGCGCCGGCATGCAGGGCGATGGAGGAGACCACAGCGCCCGCTTCCACCGGACCATCGACGGCCGACAATTGCGCCGCATCATAGGCGTTGTCGACGATGGCGGAAAAGCCCAAATAGTCGGCCATGCGCTGCCGGTTCAGCGGCCAGCTGGTACCGTTCAATACGGTGGTGCCCATGGCCGAGCGGTCCAGGCGGACATAGGCTTCGCGCAGGCGTTGGGCATCGCGGTCCAGTGCGGCAGCAAAGCCCAGCAGGTAGTGGCCGTAGCTGTTGGGCTGGGCGGCCACGCCATTGGTGTAGTTGGGCACGATGGTGTCGCGCTGGCTGGCGGCCAGCTTGACCAGTGCGGCCGTGGTGGCGTTGAGCTGGTTGGCCAGCGTCAGCAGGTCTTCGCGCAGGATCGCCGCGCGCAGCGTGGAGAGCATGTCCTGGCTGGAACGGCCGGCGTGCAGCAGCGTGATCTGCGGACCGGCCGCCTGGATCAGCAGCGGCTCGAAGGTGATCACCAGCGTGGGCCGCTTGGCACCGGGCAGTTCGCCATCGGCCAGCACCTTGCGGATACCCTTGACGACCAGCGGCGTCATCGATTTGTCCAGCAGGCCTTCGTCGGTATTGATGACGGCCGTGGCCTTGTTGATTTCGCCGAGCCAGAAGAATTCATCATGGCGCGGGGCCTGCTGCGCGTGCAGGGGCGCAGCGCTGCCCAGCAGGGCGGCGGATAGGGCAAAGGCGAGCGTGGAAAGTTTGGGCAAGGCGGTCTCCTGGGGGTTTGATTGGACTGTGCAGGGCGCCTATCTTAGCGGGCAAACGCAATCTTGGTTTCTGCCCGCTCAATCACACACCCTGCACACCCGGCACGTCCTGTTTTCAGCCGATGCTGTTGACCAGGTTCTCGCCGCCGGTCACGTCCAGTACCGTGCCGGTGACGTAGGGATTGGTCATCAGGAACAGGGCCGCATGGGCGATGTCTTCCGCCTGGCCCGCCCGGCGCGCCGGGAAGCTGGCCGCCACCTGTTGCGACATGCCCGCCCGCACTTCGGCCGGGAGGAAATTCCACATGTCCGTTTCCACATAGCCGGGGCGGATGGTGTTGACCCGCGTCGGTGCCAGTTCCACCGCCAGCGATGCAGACAGCGCCTCGACCGCCGCGAAGCTGGAGGTCACCGCCGTGAAGCCAAGCTTGGGCCGCACTGCCATGCCACCGCTGAGGAAAGTCATGGTGCCGCCCTTGCCCAGCAGCGGCGCGGCGTAGCGGGCACAGGCCCAGGTGCCGAGGAACTTGCCTTCCACATAGCTGCGCACGCCGCTCATGTCGGCATCCATGAAGCCGCCCCAGGTGCCGATGTCGGGTGCAGCCGTGACCACCAGGTGATCGAAAGGACCGATGGCGGAGAAAGCGGCGCGTACGGCGGCTTCGTCGCGCATGTCCAGGCTCGCCTGCTGGAAGCCGGCCAGGTCAGGGCGGGCTTCAAGGGAGGTGATGCGGCGACTGGCGACGACGACGGTGGCGCCGGCGGCCAGTGCGGCGCGGGCGATGCCCAGGCCGATACCGGTCTTGCCGCCGACCACGACGACTTTCTTGCCGGTGAGGGAGAGGGAGGGAGGTTGGCTTGCTGTAGTCATGTTGGAATCCTGTCGGTTCAAAAGTGAAGAGGCATTCATTGAAGCCGGCCTTGCAAAGCGCAGCGGCCAGTGGCAACGATGATGCTAATTACCTTGTGCTTTGCTGATAATCCCGTCGATTGCCATTGCTGTTATTCTGTTTTGGAATAAATCGGCCCCCGGGCTTTTCTTGATAGCGAGCATCCATGGACAGATTCCAGGAAATGACGGCCTTCGTCGCCGTCGTCGAAACCGGTGGTTTTTCGGCCGCAGCTCGCCGCCTGGGCGAATCACAATCGGCCGTCAGCAAGGCCGTGGGCGCGCTGGAAAGGCGCCTGGGCGTGGCACTGCTCCATCGCAGCACCCGCAGCGTGACCCTCACCGATCACGGCCGCACCTACTACGCCCGCACCGTGCCGCTGCTGGAAGAAATGGCCCAGACCGATGCCGAGCTTTCCAGTACGTCCCAGGAACCCGCCGGCCTGGTCAGGCTGGCCACCTCCGGTACCTTCGGCCGCCTGCACGTGCTGCCGCTGGTGCCGCTGCTGCTCAAGCGCCATCCCGGCATCCGGCTCGACCTGCAGTTTGCCGATGGCGTGCGCGACCTGCTGGCCGATGGCATTGATCTCGCCATCCGCGTCAGTCCGCAGCAGCATCCCGATGCCGTGGTCAAGCGCGTGGCCAGTACCTCGCTGGTGTGCGTGGGGGCGCGCAGCTACTTCAGGCGGCATGGCCTGCCGCGCACGCCCCAGGACCTGGCACGCCACAACTGCCTGATCTACAACGACATGCGCGAATGGCCCTTCAGCGGACCGCAAGGGCGTTTCAGTGTGGCGGTGCAGGGCAACCTGTCGGCCAATACGGTCGAGGCCATCCTCTCGGCGGTTCGCGCGGGCGTGGGGATTGGTCTCTTCAACCGGGCTTCGCTGGTGGGCGAGATGCGCCATCCGGACATCGTCACCGTGCTCGATGCCTACCTGTCCGAGACGCGCGACATCAGCCTGGTCTGGCCGCGCCGCCGCTTCATCCCGCAACGGGTGCGGGTGGTGACGGAATTCTTTGCCGCCGAGCTGGCAAGCAGGATCTGAGCGGCCGGGCGGCCGGAAGGGCTGCATGATCCTTCACCTTGATGGAGGAAAATACGTCGCTTCGGGCAGGAAACGATATACTGTGCATCCATACAGTCTTGCTCCCGCTTCCTTTGCCCGCAATGCCCGTCGTCCCCGATCACCGCTTCTACTACCTGAGCAATTTCCAGCAGGCGCTGGCGTGGCTGGCCGAGCGCTATGCCGACCTGCTCAGCGAAGAGGAGTGCGCCTTCCTCCAGACCTTCGCGGGTTTGCCGCTGGCAGCCCGCGCGCTCTTCGTGCGCATGATGATGCGCCGGGGCGAGCACTTCCGCACCAGCCGGCTGGACTACCCCGAAATTGGCTGCCCCTTGCAGGCCGCGCAGGGCCTGCCATCGGCGTGGGTGGAGCAGGATGCAGCGCTGTCGCTGGCCCAGGTGTTTGCCCTGGCAACCAAGCCCGAGCTGGTGCGGTGGTTCGGCCTGCGGGGCGCCCTCAGGAGTGCGCGCAAGGAGGACCTGCTGGCCGCCCTGGCGGCCGATCCGGCCCATGCGGAACCGCGCCGCCTGGCGCACTGGATGACGGCCGGGCAGGGCGGGGAACAAGTCCTGTTCATGCGGGTGAGCGGGCTGTGTGAACGTTTGCGTTTGATGTTCTTCGGCAACCTGCGCCAGGACTGGAGCGAATTCGTGCTGGCCGACCTGGGCACGCTGCGCTATGAACAAATTGCCTTGGCGCCGGAGGCCCGGGGTTTCCGCAGCCGGGGCGATATCGACCTCTACCTGCAGCTGCGGGCCTGCAAGGAGCGCTACTCTGCCGGCGAGGAAGCCACCGGGATCCTGGCGGCACTCCCTTCGGGCAGCTTCGACAATCCCTGGCTGGAGAGTCGCCGTGAACGCCTGCTGTTCCAGCTCGGCCAGCAGTGCGAAAAGGCCGGGGACCTGGGGCAGGCACAGCAGGTCTATTTGGCCTGCCGTTATCCTGGCGCGCGGGCACGTGCGATCCGGGTACTCGAAAAGCAGGGCCGCTTTGGTCCCGCCCACGCGCTGCTGAAGTTGGCCCGGCAGGCGCCGGAGAGCGAGGCCGAACGCCAGCAGTTGCTGCGCATCGCACCGCGCCTGTCGCGCCAGCTGGGCTTGCCGCCGGCGCTGCGCCCGCGCGCGGCCGTGGTCCCACAGATCGACCTGGTACTGCCGCCGGATGGCAGCCGCGTCGAGCGAGCAGTCCAAGCACACTTGCAGCAAGCGCAGGCGCCGGTGTTCTATGTCGAGAATGCGCTGGCCAATACGCTGTTTGGCCTGCTGTGCTGGGAGGCCATCTTTGCAGCCATTCCCGGTGCCTTCTTCCACCCCTTCCAGCGCGAGCCGGCCGATCTGCTCAGCGCCGATTTCGCAGCGCGCCGGCGTGAACTGCTGGAACGCTGCCTGGGCCGCCTCGATGACGGCAGCCATCGCGCGCATATCCTCGCGACCTATGAGGCCAAGCAGGGCCTGCAGTCGCCCTTCGTGGCCTGGGGCTGGATCACGCGCGAGATACTGGTGACGGCGCTGGACTGCATCCCGGCCGCCCACCTGAAACTGTGGTGCCTGCGCATCCTGGAAGACGTGCGCGAGAATCGCAACGGCTTTCCCGACCTGGTCCAGTTCTGGCCGCAGGAAGGGCGCTATCGGATGATCGAGGTCAAGGGACCGGGCGACCGCCTGCAGGACAACCAGCGCCGCTGGCTGGACTATTGCGCGCAACACGCCATGCCGGTGGCGGTGTGCTACCTGCAATGGGAGCAGGCTGCCGCATGAATGCCGACCGCGCCCCCGTCGCCGCACAGGAAAAGCCCGCGCCGCGCTACACCGTATCAGTGCGCGCCCTGTGCGAATTCACTGCCAAACAGGGCGATCTCGACCTGCGCTTTACGCCCACACCCACCGCCCAGGAAGGTATCGCCGGTCACGCCATCGTGGCGCAGCGGCGCGGCGAGGGCTACCAGAGCGAAGTGACGCTGTCGGCAGAGCACGGCGCGCTGCACGTGCGGGGTCGGGCCGACGGCTACGATCCCAGGCGCCAACTGCTGGAAGAAGTGAAGACCTATCGCGGCCAGCTTTCCAGCCTGCCCGACAATCATCGCCACCTGCACTGGGCGCAATTGCGCGTCTATGGCCACCTGATGTGCGAGAAGGAAGGGCTGGCGCAGATCCACCTCGCGCTGGTGTATTTCGACATTGGCAGCCAGCAGGAAACGGTGCTGGAGGAAACCCGCAGCCGCGAGGAACTGGCCGCGCTGTTCGCCGGGCAATGCGAGCGTTTCATGCGCTGGGCCGAACAGGAACTGGCCCATCGCGCGGCGCGGGATACGGCCCTGCAGTCGCTGCGGTTTCCGCATGGCGACTTTCGTCCCGGCCAGCGCCAACTGGCCGAGGCCGTCTTTCGTGCACACAGCGGACGGCGCAGCTTGCTGGCGCAGGCACCGACGGGCATCGGCAAGACCTTGGGCACGCTCTTCCCGGCCTTGAAGGCGGCGCCGTCGCAGCAGCTGGACAAGATCATCTTCCTGGCCGCCAAGACTCCCGGGCGCCAACTGGCGCTCGACGCCGCCGCCACGCTCACGGCGCAGGGAGAATTGCCGCTGCGCGTGCTGGAACTGTGTGCCCGCGACAAGGCTTGCGAGTATCCGGATCGCCTGTGCCGGGGCGATTCCTGCCCGCTGGTCCAAGGATTCTATGACCGCCTGCCAGCCGCCCGCGCGGCCTGCCTCACGCAGCCGCTGCTGGACCGCGAACACTTGCGCAGCGTGGCCCTGCAGCACCAGGTCTGCCCTTATTACCTGGGCAGCGAGATGACGCGCTGGAGCGATGTCATCGTGGGTGACTACAACTACTGGTTCGATGGCGGCGCCATGCTCTACGGCATGGCGCAGGCGCACGACTGGCGCGTGAGCGTGCTGGCCGATGAGGCGCACAACCTGGTTGCGCGCGCCCGCAGCATGTACAGCGCACAACTGAGCCGCGCCGCCTTGCGTGCAGCGCGCGCCGTGGCCCCGCCCTCGGTGGCCAAGCCGCTGGAGAAATTGGGGCGTGCCTGGACCGCCGCCGGCAAGAAGGCCGACTTGCCCTACCAGGTGCTGGAGGCGCCCCCGGCCAAGTTCGTCGAGGCATTGAGCAGCAGCGTGGGCGCCATCAGTGACTTCCTGGCCCAGGTGGCGGTGCCGCTGGATCCGCCATTGCGAGATTTCTATTTCGATGCCATGGCCTTCGTGCGGCTGGCCGAATCCTTCGGCCCGCATTCCTTGTTCGACCTGACCCGCGAGGATGAGCGCAATACCGTGCTGTGCATCCGCAATGTGGTCCCCGCGCCTTTCCTCGGGCCGCGTTTTGCATTTGCCCACGCCACCACGCTGTTCTCGGCGACCTTGGCGCCCTGGAATTACTTTGCCGACCTGCTCGGCATGCCCGCCAGCACCGCCTGGATCGATGTGGAGTCGCCTTTCCAGGCCAGCCAGTTGCAGGTGAAGGTGGCACACCAGATATCGACCACCTGGCAGCGCCGAGCCGCCTCGATCGCACCCATCTGCAGCCTGATGGCACGTCAGTTCGACGAGCGGCCCGGCAATTACCTGGCATTTTTCTCCAGCTTCGACTACCTGCAGCAGGCCCACGATGCCTTCGTGCGTGCCCATCCCGGTATCGCGACCTGGCAGCAGTCGCGCCGCATGTCCGAGACCGACCGCGATGGCTTCCTGGCCCGCTTTGAAAGCGGCGGGCAGGGCATCGGGTTTGCGGTGCTGGGCGGTTCCTTTGGTGAAGGGGTGGACTTGCCGGGCGAACGGCTCATCGGCGCTTTCGTGGCCACGTTGGGCCTGCCGCAGTTCAATCCGGTCAATGAGCAGTTGCGTGAGCGCATGGAGCAGCTCTTCGGCTGCGGCTACGACTACACCTATCTCTACCCCGGCCTGCAGAAGGTGGTGCAGGCGGCCGGCCGCGTGATCCGCACCGAAACCGACCAGGGCACGGTCTGGCTGATCGACCAGCGTTTCGGCCGGCCGGAAGTGCAAGCGCTGTTGCCGGCATGGTGGCAGCTGGACCAGCCCGGCTTGTTGAGCGCCTGAAACGGCACCATCGACATGGCTGAGGTGTGGCCGTTCAGGTTTTTCCCGAGTGACAAGTTTTGCTGATCGCATAGCATACGCACTCAGGATGCAAACGCAGCAAGCCCCCCCTGCAGCTCCCGTCGATTGAGAGCGAAAGCGCAATGCGGCGATGCCCTGTGGCAACTGTGATGAAACAGGGGAAATACTGTGCCAAAAGCGCGACGTTGACAGGAACAAAATGTCGCTGCAAAGCGACAAAAGCGCTTCGGCCCGGGTAAGATTCGCGCCTCGCAGTGAATTCGTTCCTGAAAAGAAATGTGGCCCTTGGTGACAGATCTTTACCTTTTTGACAACAGAATCGCTTGCGCCGTCAGGATTTATTTGTTTTAATGGCAACTCAAAATATGGTCTTATTGACAATATTTTTGAGCCTGGCTGGCATGGGGGCTACCGGGTACGAGAAGTAAAGAAGGACCGCCGATAGAGCGGAATGTCAAAAATAGCTTGGGGGATAGCAGCAAATGAGAGAACTTACCGATTTTTAACAGAATTGCAGGCAGGTCTTGCAGGCCAGGTCAAAAGCCGCCGCGTGCAGGGCTGGGCAGGAGTCAAGCATGGGAAACGATATCTCCAACTTGCTGAGCAAGTTCGGGGCCACGGTGGATGGATACCTCGAAATCGAGGCGGCGATCGACTACAAGGAACCGGCCCGCAAGGTCAAGGCGCCTTTGGTCGTGGCCAAGGCGGAACCCGCCCTGGCTCCCGTGCCGAACGAGAGCACCGCTGCTGATCCGGCGCCGGTCGTGGCGGCCAGTGCCGTGGTTCCAATGTTGGCGGGCAGCCCGGTTTCCCCGTCGCAACGTATCGAGCCCGTCATCGAACCTGTCGTTGAGCCTGCCGTGGCAGCGGCAAACGTCTCCGTGCCCGTGCCTGCCCCGGCTGCTGTTGCCCCGGTCCCACCGGCGGCCAAGCTCACGCCATCCCCGTCCTCGCGCATCGCTGTCGCGCCTGCGCAAGCTTCTCCCGCCATCCCGGCCATTCCCGCCGATGCTGCCGATACTGCCGTTGCTACCGATAGGCCCGTTCCTTCGCTCTTGCGCTCGATGCTCGGTGAAGCCGCGCGTGCGCGCCAGGCGCAGCAAGGCGCCAGCAATGACGGTCCGGGTGATCAGCAAGACGCACAGCCGCCCTCTACTCCGGCGCAGGTCATCGCCGTGGTCTCGCCCAAGGGCGGGGTCGGCAAGACCACCCTCTGTTCAGCGCTGGCCTGCAGCCTGGCGCGCCATGGCCGCGTATTCGCCATCGACCTCGATCCGCAGAACGCCCTGCAATACCATCTCGGCGTGGATACCCAAGCCGCTGCCGCGATGACGCCGGCGGGCGCAGCCGCTTCGTGGCGCGATGGCGTGGCCCAAGGCATGGCTGGCACCCAGGTGGTCAGCCATGCCTTGGTGGCCGATAACGGGGAAGTGGCACTGGCGCAGCAGATGGCGCACGATGGCCAATGGCTGCTGCGCCAGCTGCAAGCCATGCAGCTGCAATCGGGCGACGTGGTCCTGCTGGATTTGCCTGCCGGCCAGACTCCCTACCTCGATCAAGCCCTGCAGGCCGCCGACCAGGTGCTGGCCGTGGTCACGCCCGACGCCGGTTCCTTCCTGGCGTTGGAACACATGCGCCAGGTCCTGCATGGCCGAAACAATTGCCGCTATGTGGTCAACAAATACGATGGCACCCGCAGCTTCAACCAGGACATGCTGGAAGTGCTCAAGCGCTGGATGGGCCCGCGCCTGGCCGGTGTGATCGCCCTCGATCACGCCATCAGCGAAGGCCTGGCCTATGGCTACAATCCGCTGGTCAAGGGCGGGGATTCGCCGGCTTATGAACAACTGCAGCGCGTGAGCGAAGCCTTGCGTGCTGCCCTTGCCAAGGCGCACGCCGCAGGTGGACGGGCATGACGACCGGATCCCAAGCGCCATCGCAACCGTCCCTGCAAGAACCGACCCAGATGAAATCGCCAGACACGCTGTCCCCCCACCCGCCGGGGCAGGAGCCCTCCGCGCGGCCCTCGGCCAACCGCCTGCAGCAATGGATGCAGTCTGTGGGCAACCGTCTTGAAAGGCTGCCGCGCGGCCCGCGCCGCGTGGTGCAATGGACGGTGCTGCTGTTTGCCACGCTGCTGGCGCTGCTGATCATTTCGGTGCCACTGGATTTCGGCGCGCAATGCGTCTTCGCCATCGGCTGCTTCGTCGCCGCGCTGGTGCTGCGCAAGCAGTCGGGACGATTCCCGGTGCTGGTGCTCATTACGCTGTCGCTGACCGTCTCGATGCGCTACATGTATTGGCGCATCAGTTCCACGCTGGCCTTCGAGAGCTGGCTGGACATCGTCTTTGGTTACGGCCTGTTGGCGGCCGAGCTGTATTCGCTGCTGGTGCTGACGCTGGGCTACCTGCAGACCGCCTGGCCGCTGCGCCGCAAGCCGCAGATGCTGACCATGCCGCCTTCGCAGTGGCCCACGGTGGATGTCTTCATCCCCTCGTACAACGAATCGCTGGACATCGTCTCGCTCACCATCTTCGCCGCGCAGGCCATCGACTGGCCGCAGGACAAGCTGCGCGTGCACGTGCTCGACGACGGCCGGCGTGAGGAATTCCGCGAGTTCTGCGACAACATCGGCGTGAACTACCTGGTGCGTTCCAACAATCGCCACGCCAAGGCAGGCAACCTCAACGAGGCGCTCAAGGTCACCGATGGCGAATTCGTGGCCATCTTCGATGCCGACCACGTGCCGACCCGTTCCTTCCTGCAGATCTGTATGGGCTGGTTCTACAAGGACCCCAAGCTGGCGATGCTGCAGACGCCGCACTTCTTCTTCTCGCCCGATCCCTTCGAGAAGAACCTCAATACCTTCCGCTCGGTACCCAACGAGGGCGAGCTGTTCTATGGCCTGGTGCAGGACGGCAATGACCTGTGGAATGCCGCCTTCTTCTGCGGCTCCTGTGCCGTCATGCGCCGCACTGCCCTCATGGAGATCGGCGGCATCGCCGTCGAGACCCTCACCGAAGATGCCCACACGGCGCTGAAGATGAACCGCGCCGGCTACAACACCGCCTATCTCGCCATTCCCCAGGCCGCCGGCCTGGCCACCGAGAACCTGGCGCGCCACATCCGCCAGCGCGTGCGCTGGGCACGCGGCATGGCACAGATCTTCCGGGTCGACAATCCGCTCAAGGGCCGCGGCCTGCGGCTGGGCCAGCGGCTGTGCTACCTCAATGCCATGCTGCACTTCTTCTATGGCCTGCCGCGCCTGATCTTCCTGACCGCGCCGCTGACCTACCTGTTCTTCGGGGCCCACATCTTCCAGGCCTCGGCGCTGATGATCACGGCCTACGTGCTGCCCCACGTGCTGCACGCCAGCCTGACCAACTCGCGCATCCAGGGACGCTTCCGCCATTCCTTCTGGAACGAGGTCTACGAGACCGTGCTGGCCTGGTACATCCTGGGACCGGTGCTGCTGGCGCTGGTGAACCCCAAGCTGGGCGGCTTCAACGTGACCGACAAGGGCGGCATCATCACCGCTGACCACTTCGACTGGAAACTGGCGCGTCCCTACATCCTGCTGCTGCTGCTCAACGTGGCGGGCCTGGGCTTCGGCATCTGGCAACTGATCCATGGCGACCCCAACGCGGTCACCACCATCCTCATCAACATGGCCTGGACGCTCTACAACGTCATCATCAGCAGCGCCGCCATGGCCGTGGCCTCCGAAACCCGCCAGGTGCGCAGCGAGCCGCGCGTGGCGGCGGAACTGCCGGTGCGCATCAAGCTCGACGATGGCAGCGTCATCGAAGGCAAGACGCTGGACTTCTCGCAGAAAGGCATCGGCCTGCGCCTGCCGGCCGGCGCCAGCATCGCGCGCAACGCCCGCATCGAGGTGACGCTGTTCCGCAATGCGCAGGAGAAAGTGTTCCCGGCGGTGGTGGTGTTCAGCCGCAACGACATGGTGGGCGCGCAATTCCATGAACTGACGCTGCGCCAGCAAAGCGAACTGGTGCGCCTGACCTTCTCGCGCGCCGACATCTGGGCCAACAACTGGGGCAAGAGCCGTCCTGATACTCCCCTGAAATCCTTGCGTGAGGTGGCCGGTATCGGCATGAACGGCGTGAGGCAACTCTGCAAGGCCGCGCTGCTCCAGTTGCGCCATTGGCGCAGCGTGCGGCGCACGCCTGCTCCCGCAGCCCCGGCAGCGACCGCGCCTGCCCTCGATAACACTCTGGAAAAACAATAATGACATCCAAGGCTTCACCAGCGCAACTGATCCGGTTGCGCCAGCGCTCCCTCTGCCTGATGCTGGCCGCCGCGATGACGGCGGGCAGCTTGCCGCTGCCGGTCCTGGCGGCAGCCGCCTCTGCCTCGCCCATCGCCGCAGCCACTCCCGGACTGCCCGCACCGGTGCCGGTCGCAGGCGACCCTTACGTCTTCAGCTTCAAGCAACTGGGCCGCAACGGCTCGATGAACCTGCATGGGGTGGATGCCACCGACAGCCTGAACTTCGACGTGCCGGTCTCGCTGGTGGCCACCGGTGCGCACGTGACGCTGTACTACACATATTCGCCCGCGCTGCTGCCGGACCTGTCGCAGATCAACGTGATCGTCAACGATGTGGTGGCCGGCAGCATCCCGCTGCCCAAGGAAAGCTCGGGCAGCATGCAGACTGCCAAGGTCGAGATCCCGGCCAAGCTCATTACCGAATTCAACCGCCTGAGCCTGCAGTTCATCGGCCACTACACCATGGGATGCGAAGACCCCTTGCATTCCAGCCTGTGGGCGCGCGTGGCCAATGGCTCCACCCTGGACCTGCAGACCACGGCGCTGCCACCCAAGGATGACCTGGCGTTGATGCCCTTGCCGTTCTTCGACCGCCGTGACATCCGCATGCTGAGCCTGCCTTTCGTCTTTGCCGGCAATCCCGACAATGGCACGCTGGAGGCGGCCGGATCGCTCTCGTCGTGGTTCGGTGCGCTGGCCGCCTATCGCGGTGCGCGCTTCCCGGTGCAGGTCAATGCCTTGCCCCCGCGCGGCAATGCCGTGGTGATGGTGGCCGGTGAGGCCCCGGCCACTGTTGCCGGAGTGGAGGTGGCCGCGCCCAAGGGACCGACCCTGACCGTGCAGCCCAATCCCAATGATGCCAACGGCAAGCTGCTCATCGTCTCCGGCCGCAACGTGGCCGAACTCAAGCAGGCCGCCGCTGCGCTGGCACTGGGCGGCAAGGGTCTCTCGGGCAACTCGGTGGTGATCGACAAGCTGCAGCCGTTGACTCCGCGCCAGCCGTACGACGCGCCCAACTGGCTGCCCACCGACCGTCCGGTGAAGCTCTCGGAACTGATCGATCCCAAGCGCCTGAACGTATCCGGCTACAACCCGGGCGAGATCACCATTCCGCTCAACTTCCCGCCGGCACTCTCCAGCTGGCGCCAGGATGGTGCCAAGCTCAAGCTGGTGTATCGCTATACGCCGCAGCCCAAATCCTCCAACTCCTCGTTCATGGTCAGCCTCAATGATGGCCTGATCAAGTCCGAAGTACTGCTGCCCCAGGACAAGCTGGACAAGAGCGTGCTGGCTGCCATCAAGGATGACGCGCTCACCCGCGAGATGAACGTGCGCCTGCCGCTGAACCTGGCTGGCCCGCAATCGCGCCTGCAACTGCGCTACATGTATGACTTCGTCAAGCAGGGCGAATGCCAGGACATCATCATCGACAACGTGCGCGGCAGCATCGATCCGGAATCCACCATCGACCTGCGCGGCTACGACCACTTCATGGCCATGCCCAACCTGGGCGTGTTCAAGGATGCCGGATTCCCCTTCACGCGCATGGCCGATCTGTCGGAGTCGGCCGTGGTGCTGCCCGACAATGCCAGCGCCGAAGACCTTGGCGCCTACCTCTCGCTCATGGGCCGCTTCGGCGCTGCTACCGGCTATCCCGCCACGGGCGTGGCAGTGACCCAGGCTGCGCAGGTCGACAAGGTCGCTTCACGCGACCTGCTGGTGCTGGCCTCGGGCCAGAACCAGCCCCTGCTCAAGCAGTGGGCTGATCGCCTGCCGGCCGCCGTGACGGGCGACAAGCAGCGCTTCGAGCTGGCCGACTTGTCCCTGCGCGTGCGCAGCTGGTTGAAGCTCGATGAGGACGATGCCGCCAAGCGCCGTGCGCGCCTGGCGCTGGCGTTCTCTGGCGGCGAGCCGACCTCCTACCTCACCGGTTTCGAGTCGCCCCTCGACAGTAGCCGCAGCGTGGTCGTGCTGGCCGGTGGCGATGCCACGGGGCTGGACCAGATCCTGGCCGCCATGGCCAGCAAGGATCCGGAAGCCGAGACCATCCAGGGCAGCCTGGTGGCGGTGCGGGGCAGCACCATCGATCCGCTGCTGGCGGAAGAAAATTATTTCGTCGGCAGCATGTCACCGCTGCGTATGCTGCGCTGGTGGCTCTCGCGCCATGTGCTGGCCATGTTCGTGCTGATCGGCGGCGGCATCCTGATGCTGGGTGGCCTGGCCTACCTGACCCTGCGCGCCAAGGCGAGGAAGCGTCTCAATGTCTGACCTGCCGTTTTATCCCTTGCGACGTACCGTGTTGAAGGCCATGGCCGGGTTCGCGCTCGGCGCGGCGGGCGCGTCGGCCAGTGCCGCCCCGTCCGATTGTGGCCAGGCCGACTGGCCGGCCTGGCAAGCCTGGGCCTCTGCCCATGTGCAGCCCGACGGCCGGGTCCTGCACTCCAGCCTGCTGCCCAATCACACGACGTCCGAAGGCCAGTCCTACAACTTGCTGCTGTCCCTGATTGCCAACGACTCGCAACGCTTCGAGCAGATCTGGAGCTGGACCCGCGACAACATGATGGCCGCCGATGCCGCCAACCGCCTGCCCGGCTGGCTGTGGGGGCAGGGCGCCGACGGCAAATGGCAGTTGCAGGATGCCAATTCGGCCTCGGACGCCGACCTCTGGATCGCCTATGCGCTGCTGGAAGCGGCGCGGCTATGGAAGCGCCCGACCTATCGCAGTGATGCCCTGCGCCTGCTCGACAGCATCGAAGCGCGCCTGGTGGTCGACCTGCCTGGCCTGGGCAAGATGGTCTTGCCGGGACCGCAGGGCTTCAGCCAGCGCAACCAGGCCTGGACGCTCAATCCGAGCTACCTGCCGCTGCCGCTGCTGCGCCGCCTGCACAAGGAACGCCCCAAGGGGCCGTGGCAGCAAATTGCCGGCAACACGGTGCGCATGATCCAGGCCACCAGCCCCAAGGGCTATGTGGCCGATTGGGTCGGCTACAAGATGAGCTCGGTGTCAGCCGGGCAGTTCATGGTCGATCCGGCCAAGGGCGAGCTGGGCAGCTATGATGCCATCCGCGTCTACCTGTGGGCCGGTATGACCTCGCCGCGCGACCCCGACGCTGCTGCATTGCTGGCGGCGCTGGACGGAATGCGGCAAGCCATCCTCGCCACCGGTGCCGTCCCGGAGAAGGTGAAAGTGACCACCGGTGCCGCCGAAGGGCAGGCACCGTTCGGCTTTGGTGCGGCGATGCTGCCTTACCTGCAGGCCAAGGGTGAAGCCAAGTTGGCGGCACTCTGGCAAGCTCGTGCCACGCAGCAACTGGAGATCGGATTGGCGCAGCCTGCTACGCAACCGGAAATCCTTTATTACAACGTCATGCTGGGCCTGTTCGGAATCGGATGGGCCCAGCAGCGATATCAGTTCCGCGACGACGGAACACTCAATTTGTCCTGGGAGAAGTCATGCGCACGCGCCGTACCACGCTAGCCATCGGAGTGCTCAGTGCACTGTTGGGCGCATCGGCCGCACCGGTCCTGGCCGCACCTGCGGACCTGCAGTCCCAGCTGGTGGAGCAGGGCCAGTACTGGCAAGCGCGCAACAACAACCAGCGTGCCGCCGAGGTCTGGCAGAAGGTGCTGCAGCTGGACAATGCGCAGGTCAATGCCCTGTACGGCATGGGCTTGATCGGCGTAAAGCAGAACAAGCCGCAGCAGGCCAACCAGTACCTGGAACGCCTGCAGGCGCTGTCCCCCCCAGCCCTGGCAAGCCCGCCAGCTGATGCAGGACATCGCCCTGGCGCGTCCGGAAAACCAGGCCCTGCTGGCCGAAGCGCGCCGCCTGGTCGATGCCGGCGAGCGCGACCGCGCCACCGATACCTTCCGCAAGATGTTCAATGGCCTCACGCCCTCGGGTACGGTCGGCCGCGAGTACTACAACAACCTCGCCTTCAACGATGCCAGCTGGCCGGAAGCGCGCAAGGGCATGGAACGGCTGCTGCGCGAAACCCCCGAGGACAGCATCCTGGCGCTGTTCTACGGCAAGCAGCTGGCGCGCCATGAGGACAGTCGCGTGGAGGGCATCCGCATCCTCTCGCGTCTGACCAAGCAGACCGACATTGCCGGTGATGCCGATGAAAGCTGGCGCCTGGCCCTGACCTGGCTGGGCCCGCCGAGTCCGGCGCAGGCACCGCTGTTTGAAGAATTCCTCAAGGTCCATCCGGACGACAAGGACATCCGCGAGCTGCTGGCCAAGGGCCGTTCGCAGGTCGCCTCTGCGCAGCAGCCCACGGTGCTCTCGCGTGGCCTGCAGGCATTGGAGAAGGGCGACCTGCAGGAAGCCGAAAAGGCCTTCCAGGAACGCCTCTCCACCCATCCCGATGAAACCGATGCACTCGGTGGCCTGGGCGTGGTGCGCCAGCAGCAGAACCGCCTGGCCGACGCCGAGCCGCTGCTGGCGCGCGCCGTATCGAAGGGCGGCAGCGGCTGGAAGAAGGCGCTCGAGAGCGTGCGCTACTGGCTGCTGATCCAGCGTGGCCGCGAGCTGCAGGCACGCGGCCAGACCCGCCAGGCGCAGGACGCGCTGACCCAGGCGCTGCGCCTGGATCCGAAGAATACCGACGGCCTGGTGGCCATTGCCGACATCGAAGCCACGGCCGGCCAGTTCGAGGCCGCCAGCGCACACTATCGCCAGGTGCTGGCGGTGCAGCCCGCCCAGGTCGGCGCCATTCGCGGCCTGGTCAACGTGCTCTCGCAGACCGGCCACGCCGATGAAGCGCTGCGCCTGCTCGACAAGCTCACACCGCAACAGCAGGCCGAGTTTGGTGACCAGGGCCGCCTGCGCGCCTTGCGTGCGACCCAGCAGGCCAACCTGGCCGAGCAGCGCGGCGATCTCAATGCCGCGCTGGATGCCCGGCGCGAGGCGGTGCGCAACGATCCCGACAATGTCTGGACCACCTTCGACCTGGCCCGCCTCTACATCAAGGCCGGCCAGTCGCGCCAGGCGCGCGTGACCATCGATGATTTCACCCGCGAGCATCGCGACAACGTCGATGCGCTCTACGCCAGCGCCTTGCTGTCGGCGGAGATGGAACAGTGGCAGGATGCACTGGACACCCTGCGCCGTATCCCCGATGCCCGTCGCACCGCACCGATGACCGATCTGTATCGCCAGGTCACGCTGACCATCCAGGTCGGCCATGCGAGCGAACTGGTCAAGACCGGCCAGCGCCAGGAAGCCCTGGCCCTGCTCGATCGCGTGCAGGGCGAAGCGGCCGGCAATGCCGAACGCACCGGCACGCTGGCGTCGGCCTATGTGGATGCGGGCGATACGCCGCGCGCCATGGCGCTGATGCAGCCGCTGGTCTCACCGCCGGCCACGCCCACGCTCGGCACGCGCCTGCAATACGCCTCGGTGCTGCTCAAGGCCGGTGAAGATGCGCAGGTCTACAGCGTCCTGACGGCCTTGCAGAACCAGAACATGGACGTAGCCACGCGCAAGCAGTTCGACGACCTGCGCTATCTCTACCGCGTGCGCCAGGCTGAACGCCTGCGCGAGGGTGGCGACCTGGCGGCGGCCTACGACACGCTGGCCCCGGCGCTGTCGCAACGGCCCACCGATGTCGGCGGCCTCTCGGCGCTGGCCCGCATGTTCAATGCGGCCGGCGACAATGAGCGCGCATTGGCGCTCTACAAGCCGCTGGTGCAGCGCAATCCGCGCGATGTCAACGTGCTCTTGGGCGCGGCCGATACGGCCATGCAGGCGCGCGACAACAGTTACGCACTGGGCCTGCTGGACCAGGTCAGCAAGCTCGACAGCAGCGACCCGGCGACCCTGACCGAAGCCGCCCGCATCTACCGCGCCATGGGCCGCGTGGGCGAAGCCACGGCCCTGCTGCGCAAGGCGGTGGCCATCGAAAACGCTGCACGCCAGCGCAGCCTGGCTGCGCAGGGCAATGGCTTCGATCCCGCCATCAATCCCTTCCGCACCCAGCGCCGCCTGCCGGGCAACGAGAACGTGGCCGCCATTCCGCCACCGGCAGAGACCGTGCTGCGTCCGGCCGTCATGAACGCAGCCGCACCGACGGCGGCCGACGTGCTGCCGATGCCGGCAGCGTCCCGTCCGGTGGCTGCACCGGCAGCGCCTGCGGTGGCCTATGGCCAGCCGCTCGGCCCGGTCTTCAGCAACGCCAACGCGGCGCCGGCCCAGATGGTGCCGGCCACACAGCCAGGCACGGCGCGCGGCTATGCGCAGCAACCCGCCGCCGCAACCACTGCCTTGCCGGGCGCGGCCACCGCCGCCCAGCGCGCGCTGCTGGCGCTGCAAGGACAGGGCGGCGTGCCGGCCGACAACCTCACGCCGGCGCAGCGCGCCCTCAACGACATCCTGCAAGCCCGCAGCCCCTACGTCACGCAAGGCGTGGTGGTACGGGGCAATGCCAGCGAATCAGGCCTGAGCCGCATCAACGACATCGAAGCCCCGCTGGAAGTGAACATGCCCTTGGGCAACGACCGCGTGGCCGTGCGCGTGACGCCCGTTTCGCTTGATGGCGGAACGCTCACCGACGAAGCTGCCAGCCGCTTCGGCGGGGGCGGAGCCAGTGCCACCGGCGTCGGCAAGCAGAGCGTCAGCGGGGTCGGTGTGGCTGTGGCCTACGAACGTCCTGAGGATGGCATCAAGGCTGACATCGGCACCACGCCCAGCGGCTTCAAGTATCCCAATGTGGTCGGCGGCGTCAGCGTGGAGCAGCCCCTGGGCGGCAGCAGCACCAACCGCTTTGGCGTGAACCTGTCGCGCCGTGCGGTCAACGACAGCATCACCTCCTTTGCCGGCAGCACCGATCCGCGCATCGGCCGCTCCTGGGGCGGCGTGACCGCCAATGGCGGGCGCGCCGAGATGAGTTCGGATGATGCCCAGACCGGGGTCTACGCCTACGGCGCCCTGCACAGCCTGCAAGGCCGCAACGTTGAATCCAACACGCGGGTGGAACTGGGCGGCGGTGCCTACCAGTACCTGGCCAACGGCAATGACGAGAAGATGACGGCCGGTGTCTCCGCCACCCTCATCAGCTACGCCAACAACCAGAACTTCTACACCTATGGCCACGGCGGCTACTTCAGTCCGCAAGCCTACCTGGGCCTGGGCGTGCCGGTGACCTGGGCCAAGCGCAGCGACCGCTTCAGCTTCCAGCTCAAGGGTTCGGTGGGCATGCAGTATTTCCGCCAGGACGGGGCCGATTACTTCCCCACCGATGCCGCCCTGCAAGCGGCCAGCGGCAAGACCTACGCCCAGCAGACCAAGACCGGCATCGGCTACAGCCTGGAAGGCAGCGGCGAATACCGCTTCGCGCCGCGCCTGTTCGTGGGCGGCACGCTGCGCCTGAACAATTCGAGCGACTTCCGCGAACTCAACGTCGCCATGTACCTGCGTTACACCCTGGAGAACATGCAGGGCAGTTTCCTGACCTTGCCGGTCAGCCCGTATCGTTCGCCGTACTCCAACTGACTTGATTGAACCTTTTTTGATAGAGAGATTGCCATGGCAGCTGCATCCATTCTCGCTGGTCTGAGTATCCTGGTCCTGGGCGAAAGCCACATGAGCCTGGCCGACCACCTCACCGAACCCTTGAACGCCAAGCTGGTCCAGATGGGCGCCAAGGTCCACTCCATCGGCGCCTGCGGCGCCAGCGCCGGCGACTGGCTGACCACCAAGAAGGTCGACTGCGGCGCCGAGCAGGTCGACAACGGCAAGATCCAGATCAAGGGCCGCGACGCCAGCACCACGCCCATCGCCGAGTTGATCGCCAAGGACAAGCCTGACCTGGTGGTGCTGGTCATCGGCGACACCATGGCCTCCTACGACAAGCCGGCCTTCCCCAAGGCCTGGGCCTGGCAAAGCGTGACCAGCCTGACCAAGGCCATTGCCGCCACCGGCACCAAGTGCGCCTGGGTCGGCCCGGCCTGGGGCAAGGCCGGCGGCATGTACCAGAAGAACGATGCGCGCACCCAGCTGATGTCGCAGTTCCTGGCCGCCAACGTGGCACCCTGCACCTACATCGATTCCCTGGCCATGTCCAAGCCGGGCCAGTGGATCACCACCGATGGCCAGCACTTCACCGTGGCCGGCTACAAGTCCTGGGGCTCGGCCATTGGCGATGCGCTGGGCAAGCTCCCGGCCGATGCCGTGAGCGCCAAGGGAGCAAAGAAATGAGCGTGCTGCGCGCACTGACGGCGAGCGTGGCCCTGCTGGGCTGCGCAGTGGCCATGGCCGCTGACATCCCGCTGTATCCGACCGGCCCGGCCGAGGATGCCGCCTTCATCCGCTTCATCAACGCCACGCCGGACGCACTGCAAGTGGTGGCCCAGAAGGGCCAGCCGCCGCTGAAGCTGGACGCGGCCAAGCCGGTTTCGTCGTTCTTCCCGGTGCAGGCCAAGTCCACCATCAAGGGCACCCTCACGGTGGCTGGCAAGAGCCTGGAACTGGGCGTGCAGGCCAAGCCTGGCGAGTTCGCCACGGTGGTGGTGCTGCCGGACCCCAAGGGCATCCGCCAGGTCACGGTGCAGGACAACCCGGATGACTTCAACGGTTTGAAGGCATCGCTGGCTTTCTTCAACCTGGATGTCTCTTGCGCGGCGGCGGCGCTGCGTCCGGCCGGGCGCAATGCCGACCTGTTCAAGGGTGTGGCGCAGGGCAGCCTGCAGCGCCGCTCCATCAATCCGGTCAAGCTGTCGGTGCAGCTGGTGTGCGGCGGTACCAATACCGGCCCCGCGCTGGACCTGGGTGAGTTGAAGGCGGGCGAGCGCTACAGCGTCCTGCTGCTGCCTTCGGCCAGCGGACCGCGCTTGCTGGCTGCGACCGACAAGCTGGCCAACTGATTGAATCACGCCGACTGACGCCGACTGCACCACGCCATGGTCTTTGCCTCGCTTGAATTCCTGACGCTGTTCCTGCCGCTGTTCCTGCTGGTCTATGCCCTGGCGCCGCAGCGCGCCCGCAATGGCGTGTTGCTGGCGGGCAGCTGGCTGTTCTATGGCTGGCTCAGTCCGCTGTTCCTCTCGCTGCACGTGGTGCTGACCATCGTGGCCTGGGTCGGTGGCTTGCTGGTGGACCGTGCGCGTGAAGAAGGGCAGGGCAGCGTGCGCCGGCCCATGCTGCTGATCGCGCTGGTCGTGTTCAACACGGCGGTGCTGGTCTGGTACAAGTACGCCAACATCGTGGCCGCGACCGTGAGCGATCTCATGCAGCACTACGGTGCCATGCCGCTGGCGTGGCAGAAGGTGGCGCTGCCGGCGGGCCTGTCCTTCATCGTGCTGCAGGCGATTTCCTACCTGGTGGATGTGCATCGGCGCACGGTGGCGGTGGAGCGCAGCTTCATCAATTACGCCACCTACATCTCGATGTTCGGCCACTCGATTGCCGGCCCCATCATCCGGTATGACTGGGTGCAGCGCGAGTTGCGCGAGCGCTGGTTCAATTGGGAAAATTTCTCGCTGGGCGCGCGCCGCTTCATGATTGGCATGGCCATGAAGGTGCTGGTGGCCGATACGCTGTCGCCCTTGGTGGATGCGGCCTTCCACCTGGAGCATCCGACCCTGGTCGATGCCTGGATCGGCTGCCTGGCGTATTCCATGCAGCTGTTCTTCGATTTCTCCGGCTACAGCGCCATGGCCATCGGCCTGGGTTTGATGCTGGGCTTCCACTTCCCCGAAAACTTCAACCATCCCTACCTGGCCGGCAGCATCCAGGACTTCTGGCGGCGCTGGCATATCTCGCTCTCCAGCTGGCTGCGCGACTATCTCTACATCGGCCTGGGCGGCAATCGCCACGGGGTCTGGAAGACCTATCGCAACCTGTTCCTGACCATGGCCATCGCCGGACTCTGGCATGGCGGCGACAGCTGGAATTATTTGCTGTGGGGTTCGGCGCATGGCCTGGCGCTGTGCATCGACCGCGCGTGGTCGCGGTCTTCGCTGCCCTCCATCCCCGCGTGGCTGGCGCATGTGCTCACGCTGCTGTTCGTGTGCCTGGCCTGGACCCTGTTCCGCGCGCCGGATTTCGCCACTGCTGCCACGATGTATGCGGGCCAGTTCGGCCTGCATGGCACGGGCCTGAGCGATGCGCTGGCCGTGATGCTGCGGCCGGTGCAGGCACTGGCCGTCCTGCTGGGCCTGTTCTGGATCGTCGCGCCGCTGTGGCAGGCGGCGCTGGAGGCGCGCTGCGGCGAACGTGCGCTCTATCTCTGGTTCGTACGCCTGTGGCCGATTGCCGCCTTCCTGCTTTCCTTTGCACTGATCGCCAGCCGCGAGACCGTGCCTTTCCTTTACTTCCAGTTCTGAGCCGACGATGAGCACGCCTCCCGTTCACGCTGCACATACCCCGCCTGAGCCCAGCGCCATGGCGCGCCGCGCCAGCCGCTGGGCCGGTGCCGCGCTGGCCGCCGTCTTGTGTGCCGGTTTGATCTCCTGCGGCTGGCTGGTGTACGCCGGCAAGATCGACTGGCTGCCTGCCAGCTGGACGCGCGACGACGCCCTCCATGGCGAGCTCACGCACCAGCTGGCCAAGCAGCTTTCCAACGCCTGGCTGCCGGACCAGGCCGCCAAACTGGAGCGCGCCGGCAGCTGGCTGCTGCTGGGTGATACCGGCCCGCGCGTGCGCCCCGGCTGCCCCGGCTGGCTGTTCCTGGCCGAAGAATTGCAGGTCAATCGCCACGCACAAGCCAACGCGCAGGCCAAGCGCGCTGCGGTGCTGGCCATCAGGCAGGCGCTGGCGCAACGTGGCATCGGCCTGCTGGTGGCGGTGGTACCGGACAAGAGCCGCATCGCGGCCAGCGCCCTGTGTGGCCTCACCCGTCCGGCCGAATTGAATGCGCGTGCAGCGCAATGGGTGAGCGAACTGAACCAGGACGGCGTAGCGGCCATCGACCTCGCCCCCACGCTGGCGCCGCTCGGTACTTCGGCCTACCTGCACACCGATACCCACTGGAACGAAACCGGCGCGAACGCTGCCGCCCAGGCCATCGCCCAGCGCATCACGGCCGCTGGCGTGCAGGCCACGCCGCAGCAAGCCTATACCGCCCGGCCGGGCAAGCTGGCGCAGCGTCCCGGCGACCTGGTGCACCTGGCCGGGCTGGACTGGCTGCCGCTGCGCTGGCAACCCACGCCGGAAAGCGTGGCCGCCACCGTCTTCACCGAAGCGGCGGCGACCGGGGAGGGGGCTGCCGCCAAGGGCGGCGATGACCTCGACGACCTGCTGGGCGACAGCCAGTTGCCCAACGTGGCCCTGATCGGGACCTCGTTCTCGCGCAACTCCAACTTTGTCGGCTTCCTGCAGCAGGCGCTGGGCGCAAAGATCGGCAGCTTCGCCAAGGATGGCGGCAAGTTCTCCGGCAGCGCCCGCGATTACTTTGCCAACCCCGCCTTCACCCAGACGCCGCCCAAGCTGGTGGTGTGGGAAATCCCCGAGCGCGACCTGCAGACCCCCTACGAAGCGATCTCACTGGCCCGTTGATTCATCATTAAGCTGCCATTAATGCTGTTACAACGGGCATTAACGTTGCATTAATGCAATAAATCATTTCCTTTCCGGTGCATTTTCAGGTGCGCCGCCGTCCGCTTTGCTGGAGGCCGCCCCCCGGGCCTGCTAAACTTGCCGGTCCGCCCAACGACCGGGGCAGGACCCAGGCCTGTGCCTGGTCAACCTCCACGACAAATTGACAGAAGAATTCGACCCCGCTCCCCTTGCGGACGAGCATGAATCCGGCTCCTTCGAGAGCTACTTCCGCGATCCTTCGCAAGCCGCCGAAGCGCCCCTGGCCTGGGGCCTGGGCCAGCGGCTGGACGTGCTGGACGCGCTGCGCGGCCTGGTCTCCGGTGGCCAGGCCGCCGCGCGCCTGCGCATCTGGATGTTCCTCGAACTGGCGGCCCAGCCGCACGGCCGCCTGCAGCGCGAAGACCTGAACCAGCTCTTTTACGCCCTCAAGCCCGAGGCCATGGAAGCGGCCTTGAAGCGCCTGCGCGACCTGGGCCTCCTGGTCTGGGACGCCACCGGCCAGGATTACCAGCTCTCGCCCATCGCCCAGCAGGTGCAAGCCCTGCTGGCCCCGCTCACGCGTGCCGTCGGCGAGGATGACGAAATGGCCGCGCTGCTGGCGCAGGTCGCCGGTGCCCAGGCGCTGGGCCTGTCCGACGCCAGCCAGATCCGCCACCTGCATGCGCAGTTGGCGCGCCTGCACGACCAGTTCGCCGATGCCATCGCCAGCGGTTCGGAAGCCTTGCTGCGCCAGGCCCAGCCGCGTTTCGAACGGGCCCTGAAACTGGTCAACCGCGCCGGTGAAGCGCTGACCGCCCTGATCCGCAGCGAACACGCCGACGCCCGCCTGGAGCGCGAAGCGCGTGCGCTCGGCAATGGCCAGGCGCGCCTGCTGACCATGGCCAGCCAGTTCACCCGCGCCCTGCAGCAGGCCGACCGCCAGCGCGTCACCCTCGGCAGCACCGGCGTGACCAGCTCGGATGTGCGGCGCTGGCTGCAAGCGCATCCCGACTTGTCGTCCCTGATGGGGGAGGCGCTGTCCATCGGCGTGAAGCCCGTCTTCGTCAGCGGCCATGAATTGCTGGACGTGGCCGAAGGCGAATTCGAGCGCGACCGTCCCGATACCCAGCGCCAGCAAGGCCTGCCGCCCCCGGCGCAGGCGGTGGAAGGCAAGATCGAAGCCCTGCGCATGCCGGTCGAGCTGGGCGAACTGATTGAACAACTGACACGCCTGGGTACCCTGCCGGAAGGCGAGGACGCCACCGGATTGCAACCGCAGCCACTGAGCTCGGTGGTGCTGGGCGGCAGCTTCGGCAAGGCCGCTTATCGCCTGCAACTGTTGCCGCTGCTGGGTGACGCCCAAGCGCGCACGCTGCAAGGGCAGACCGGCGACCTGGCGCGCCTGCCGTGGCAGGCCGGCTTCCTGCCGCGTGTCGACCAAGTCGATGACCCCGATGTCGCCGCCATGAGCGCCGGGGCCGTCCATCCAGATCCATCCCCGGAAAGACCGAATGAGTGAGACCCTAGACGAGGCCGGCCTGTTGGCCGCCGAACTGCTGGCGCGCCGCTGGCTGCCCCGCAAGCACCCGCGCGTGCGCCGCGCCCTGGTCGATGCCGACCTGTGGCAAGCCCTGCAGGACCGCCTGGCCCAGGTCGGCCTGCGCCTGGTCGACAACATCCACGCCGACCACATCAGCGTGGCGTTGGTACGCCCGGCCGAATCGGCCGTCTTCGGCGAGGCCGGCATGAATGCCAACAACAACCTCGACCTGCCGCGCGATGCCATCTCGCTGCTGGTGGTGCTGTGGGCGCTGATCGTGCTGCCCAAGCGCGAACGCCAGTCGGCGCGCGCCGCCGGTGACGATGCCCAGCAGCAGGACGAGATGTTCCACACCGACAAGCCCATGCCGACCGCGGCCGAGGTCAGCCCGGTGGTGTCCTATACGGCGCTGCTGGCGGACTTCGGCAACCAGCTCGGCAAGAAGACGCGCATGGACACCAACCTGCGCCGCCTGGAGGCCCACGGCTTCATCGTGCGCCGTGGCGTGGACATCGCCGAAGGCCCCTTGCTGGACCTGCTGCTGGACTACGATGCCCTGGCCCCGCGCATCCTCGACGGCGCCCTGGGCGATGTGCTGGCGCGCGCCACCCCGCGCGAGGACGCGGACGCAGTGCCAGAGGCGCAGGCCGAGGCTGCTGCCGACGCCGCTGCTGCTGCCGACGCCGCCGATGAATCATCCGAAGAGAGAGACGCCTGATGTTCCACCTGCAATCGCTGGAACTGCTGCAGTGGGATTATTGCCAGCGCCTGACGCTGCCCCTGGACGGTTCCATCATCACCATCGCCGGCCCCAACGGTTCGGGCAAGACCACGCTGCTGGACGCCATGCGCACCCTGCTGGGCCTGGATTGCTCGGGCGGGCGCAGCTACAAGACCTACGCCCGCCATGCCAACGCCGACACCACCTGGCTGCGCGCCACGGTGGACAACCGTCCGCATGGCCGCCAGACCTCGACCCGTCCGTTTGCGCGCAACCTGCTCTATGCGGACCAGGTCACGCTGGCCTGCCGCATCGAACGCAACGGCGGTGACTGGCAGCGGCGCTACTGCATGAGCGATGGCGATGTCGCCATCGAAACCCTGGCGCAATTGCCCGAGAAGGATTGGCTGGGCCTGGACCACTGGCGCAAGCGCCTGGAAGGTGCCGGCCTGTCGCGTGCGATTGCGCGCGTGCTGGCGCTGGAGCAGGGCCAGACCGACCGCCTCTGCGAATTCTCGTCCAAGGAATTGCTGCGCCTGGTGTTCGAGGTCTTCGGCGACCAGGAAGTGCTGGATCGCTACGAGGAAGCCCGCCGCCATCAGCGCGACCTGGCCGCCGAGGTGACGCTGGCCGAACAGGAACTGGCCTACAGCGAAGCGCAACTGGCGCAGCTGGACAGCCGCGTGACGCTGTATCGCCAGTACCAGGGCAAGCTGCGCGAACGCGAAACGCTGGCCACCGAAGTCATTCCGGTCTTGCGCTGGCATGAAGAGCGACAAGGTACGGCCACGCGCCTGCGCGAACTGCATCGCCAGCGCTTGCATCACAATCACCTGCGCCGCCAGCGCAGCAGCGACACCTTGCAGCTGTCGTCCCTGCTGACGCAGCAACAGGCCGCGCGCGAGAAGGTGAGCACGCTGGAACACGACAAGGCCGAGGCCTATCAAGCCCAGCAGAAGGCACGCGAGGCCGAGAAGCCCGTGGAAGAACTGGTCAAGCAGGCCGATGAACTGCTGGCCCTGTCCGCCGTGGAAGGCGATGCCGCGCAATTGCTGGCCCGCGTGGACGAACTGGAGCAGCAGAAGAGCAGCCTGCATGATCGCTGGCGCGATCTGGAGCAGCAACGCAAGGACGCCAGCGCTGCCTTGGACCGCCTGACCGGACAACGCCAGGCCCCGCGCCCCAACGACGTGCAGCAATTCACGCGGGCCTTGCGTCAGGCCGGCATCGCCCATCACCTGCTGGCTGACGTGATCGAGATCGCGGACGACCAGTGGCGGGCCGCCGCCGAAGGCGTCTTGCGCGCCTCTTGCTGGGTGGTGGTGCTGGATGATCCCAAGGACGAAGCCGCCGCCATGGCGCTGGCCGAGCGTGAGCGCTATCGCCATTACGTGGTCTCCGATGCCGCCACGGCGACTTCCCAGCCACCGGCAGAGAGTCTGCTTGCGGTGCTGCGCTTTTCTGCAAAAGCACCATCATGGCTGCTGCGCCAGCTGGCGCAGATCCGCCGCGTAGCCGATACCGCCGAAGGTGCACGTAGTGGTGGCGAATGGATCACGCCGCAAGCCTACTGGCGCGATGGCCGGGGCGGGCGCAGCGTGTGGCGCGATCCGGGCGATTACCAGTTCGGTGCGGCCGCCATGGCGGCGCGCCAGGCTTCGATCCAGAAGCGCCTGGCTACGCTGGACGAGCAGTTGACCGACATCGTCTTGAAGCAAAGCGAAGTCAAGCGCCAGCTCGACGCCGCCAAGAAAGCCACCGAGGGCCACCTCGCGGCAGAGGCGCTGGCCAGGAGAAGTGAAGAGTTCGACGAGGCGCGGCGCCAGTTGCCGGCCTTGAAGGCCGCGCGCGCGGCCGCCAGTGAACGGTTCAGCCAGTTCGATGCCCAGCATGCCGCGGCCATCGAACAGCGCACCATCCTCGATGGCAAGCTCGATGCCCTGCAGCGCCGCCTGCGCGACAGCGAAGGCGACCTGGCCGGGCAGGAGCGCGAGTGGCGCAGCCGTCACGACGACCAGCGTGCCCGTGCGCTGGCTTCACGCGCGCAGAAGGGACGCTTCCCGGCGCGCTGGACCGCCGCTGACGCGGTACAGGCCTTGTATGAGAAATACAGCAACGCCAAACAGGCCGAGCTGCGCATGGCCTCTGTCGAAAACGAACTGGAAACCGGCCAGTGGGAAAAGGACGGCACGGTCGAGGACAAGCACCTCATCATGCAGGGCACGGTGGGCAACCAGCGCAACGAACTGGATTCGCGCAAGATCAGCAATCACCAGGCCGAGGAAGCGGTGGGCAATGCGCGCGAACGTTACATCGACGTGCTGCGTGCGACGGTGCGCCGCTATCGCAAGAACATCGTCGACCTCGGCGCCTTGGCCGGGGTGGTGGTCAGTGCCGACTTGCCGCACCTGGACAATGACGACACCATCCTGCGCCAGGCGGAACTGAAGGTCAGCTTCAACTTCGATGGCAAGGGCGAGATTGGCCTCAATGACGGCGAGGCGTCGGGCGGCCAGCAGGTCATCAAGTCGCTGATCCTGCTGGTGGGCTTGTTGAAGGATGACGACATGCCGGGCGGTTTCGTCTTCATCGACGAACCCTTTGCTCACTTGGACGTGCGCAACATCCAGCTGGTCGGCAACTTCCTCAAGTCGACTCGCGCGCAGTACGTGCTGACTACGCCCATCACGCACAACGTCGAAGTCTTCGAGCCGGCCGATATCACGCTGGTCACTTCGAAGAAGCCGCGCGAAGCGCGCTGGGCTCCGCCCATCGGCGTGTTGCAGCGGCGCTTGCGGCTGGATGCCTGAGCCCGGTTGAACTGCAGGGTGCAAGGAAAAAGCCGGCGATGCCGGCTTTTTTTCAGCGCAATTCGCGCACGATGCGCGGTGCCGGCGGCAGCAGTCCGGCCGGCACGTCCGGCACTTCCGCTTCCAGCAACTGGTGCGCCACGCATTCGCACCAGTGGATGCCGCGCGCCAGGGCCAGCGGCCGCGAAGAATAGCGGCCCGGCAGGGAACGTTTCGGGAAGAGTTTGCCGATCGTGCTATGACGGATTTCCACGCCACTGACGAACCATTGTGCGTCATTGGCCGCACACCATACCAGGAAGGTGAACGGGGAGGAGTCGGCGGTGATTTCGTAACAGGAGACCATGTGAGTGCGTTGAACAGACACTAACAAAAATTCACATGGCCGCCATTATAGTGGCCTCCTGCTAAGTGCACGCAATCGCCCGCCGCTCACCCCTTGGCGCGGCTCCCGCGATCAGCTCGCCTCGGTCAGGAACTGCACCACCGCCTGCGTGAAGGCGCGTGGCTGTTGCTGGTTGGAGATGTGGGCCGCATCGAATTCCACATACAGTGCACCCGGAATGGTGGCACGCATGAACTGTGCATCGGCCGGCGGCGTCGGCACGTCGCCGCTGCCGGCAATCACCAGCGTGGGTGCCCGGATTCCCGCAATCGCTTCCCTCAAATCATTGTCGCGCACCGCTGCACAGGCCCCTGCATAACCCTCGGCCGGTGTGGCCAGCAACATGGCGGTCAAGGCCTGGACCTGCTCAGGATGCTGTTCTGCATAATCCGGCGTGAGCCAGCGGGAAACGACAGCAGCGGCAATGGCAGAGAGGCCATCACGTCGCACGGTGTCGATGCGGCTGTTCCAGGCATCGGGCGTGCCGATCTTGGCACCGGTGTTGCAGAGGATGAGCTTGGCCACGCGCTGCGGATGGTTCACCGCCAGCCACATGAAGGTGCTGCCGCCCATGGAGAGGCCGCAGAAGTGCGCTTGCTTGATGTCGAGCTGGTCGAGCAGCGCGATGACGTCGCTGCCGAGCTGGGCGATGGTGTAAGGGCCGGGCGTGACTTCCGATTGACCGTGGCCGCGCGTGTCGTAACGCAGCACGCGGAAATGCTTGCTCAGTTCGGGGATCTGCGGGTCCCACATCGCCAGCGAGGTGCCCAGCGAATTGGACAGCACCAGCACCGGCAGGGCCGCGTCGCCATCGAGCTGGTAATGCAATTTGATTCCGTTCAGTGTTGCAAAGGGCATGAAGAGGTCCTCGGCCCGCCCCACATTACGGTGGGTGCGGGCATGGGTGAATCAAAAAGAGTCAGATGCGCCGGTCATCAGCCAATCTGCGCGATGGCCGACGGATGCTGGGTGAGCGGCGTGACCGAAATGGTCATGAAGGGATAGAGCGGCAGGGCCGAGAGGATGTTGTGCAGCTCGTCGTTGCCCGAGACATTGAAGATGCTCACGTTGGCATACTGCCCGACCACGCGCCACAGGTCGCGCCACTTGCCTTCGCGCTGCAGCTTTTGCGACATCTCCTTCTCGTCCTTCTTCAACTGGTCGGCCACGGCCTTGTCCAGCGTGGCGGGAATGTTGACCTGCATTTGAACCATGAACAGCATGATGTTTGCTCCGTTGTCGTTATGGGTGGGATGTCGTGCAGCGCGCGCCGTGATCGCGGGTCTGTCCGCGCGGCGGGAAGTCGAAATGTTCGATAAACGAACATAAATCCTTTATTCGCACAAACGAGTGTAGGCGTCTGCGCCGTGAACTGTCAACTTGGGCAGACGGTTTGCTCCTGGTCAACGCCCGCTCAAGCTCGGCTGGATGGCCTGCTTTCGCGGGCCTCAATCACGCCGTTCGGGATTCGGGAAACCCGTGGCCGGGAAGGAGCTGGTCTCGATGTCCAGCCAGGCCGGGCGTTCGGCATACATGTCAGCCACCAGTTGCTTGATGGCTTCGATGTACCAGGCATTGTCGTTGATGCGATGCGTGAGGATGATGGGCGAAGTCGCGCGCGGATCGTCGATGAGCCGGTAATGCAGGTCATTGCGCAGCCGCGCCGAGGCCGGGATCAGGCATAGCCCCGATTCGGCGGCCACCAGGCCCAGCGCGGTCTGGATCTCGCGCACCTCGTGGACTTCGGAGGGATGGATGTCCTGGTCATTGAGCAGGCTCAGGATATGGTCGGCGAAACTGGGACGCGGCTCCTTGGGATAGACGATCAGCTTCTGTCCATGCACTTCCTTCAAGCTCACGCGCTGGTGGCTGGCGGCCAGCGGGAAGGAAGGGGGAATGGCCAGCACCAGTTTTTCTTCGCGCAGGACGATGCGTGCCACCGTCGCGTCATTGCTGCGGATACGCCCGAAACCCACGTCGATGCGGCCCGACTTGAGTGCGGCGAATTGCTGCATCGAGGTCAGTTCCAGCAACTGGATGTCCACCTCCGGATAGTGCTGGCGCAGCTTGCGCACCAGCACCGGCAGGCCGCCATAGAGCGTGGAGGCGACGAAGCCGATGGACAGCGTCTGGCGCTGGTTCAGTCCGATCTGCTGGGTAGCGTTCTTGAGCTGTTCCAGCCGGTTCAGGATCTGCAGCGCCTGCTCGTAGAACACCCGGCCGGCTTCGGTCAGACGCAGCGGGCGGCTGTTGCGCAGGATCAGCTGCACGCCCAGCTCTTCTTCGAGCAGCTGGATCTGGCGCGACAGCGGCGGTTGCGCAATGTGCAGCTGTTCCGAGGCGCGCGTGAAGTTGCGCGTATTGGCCACGGCCACGAAGTATTTCAGTTGTCTGATGTCCATGGCGGAAAATCATATCTCACAGAAACTAATGATGTCTAATCCTTTGATTTTTATAGGAGCGCTCATAAACTATATGAAAAAGGTATGAAACTAGACGAATTTGGTGTTGGCAATGGCAGGGCTTCCCGGTGTTCAATGCAGTCCATGGATACCCCACAACACCTTCACGCTGCGGCCCCGGCCCTGATCGACCGGGTCGAGACCTTCCTGGTCGATCTGCCGACCATCCGTCCCCATCAATTGTCCATGGCGACGATGAACGGGCAGACCCTGATGCTGGTGCGCCTGTACTGCTCCGACGGCACCGTCGGCGTGGGCGAGGGCACCACCATCGGTGGCCTGGCCTACGGCGCCGAATCGCCCGAGGGCATGAAGCTGGCCATCGATACCTACTTCGCGCCGCTGCTGCTGGGTGCCGATGCCAGCCTGATCCCGGCCATCATGGCGCGCCTGAACAAGGCCATCCAGGATAACCGCTTCGCCAAGTGCGCCATCGAGACTGCGCTCTTCGACGCGCTGGGCCAGCGCACCGGCCTGCCGATCTCGCAACTGCTCGGCGGCCGTGCCCGTGAAAGCCTGCCGATCGCCTGGACCCTGGCCTCCGGCGACACCGCCAAGGATATCGACGAAGCCGAGCGCATGCTGGCCGCGCGCCGCCACAAGATCTTCAAGCTCAAGATCGGCCGCCGCGAAGTGGAGGCCGATGTCGCCCACGTGGCCGCCATCAAGAAGGCCCTCGGTGACCGCGGCTCGGTGCGGGTGGACGTGAACATGGCCTGGAGCGAACTGGAAGCCCAGCGCGGCCTGGCCGGCCTGGTCGATGCCGGCTGCGAACTGGTGGAGCAGCCGGTGGCCTCGGCCCCGGCGCTGGCCCGCTTGAAGGGCAAGCACAATATCGCCATCATGGCCGACGAATCGCTCACCGGCCCGGCCTCGGCCTTTGCGCTGGCGCGCATCGGCGGCGCTGACGTGTTCGCGATCAAGATCGAACAATCGGGTGGCCTGCGTGCCGCCCAGCAGGTGGCCGCCATCGGCGACGCGGCCGGCATCGAACTGTACGGCGGCACCATGCTGGAAGGCGCCATCGGCACCATCGCCTCGGCCCATGCCTTTGCCACCTTCCGTGAATTGCAGTGGGGGACTGAATTGTTCGGTCCGCTGCTGCTGACAGAGGAAATCCTGGCCGAGCCCTTGCAATACCAGGATTTCCAGCTGGCCATCCCCAACCGCCCTGGCCTGGGCATCGTGCTCGATGAGGAGCGTGTGCAATACTTCCGGCGCGACCGCAAGCAAGGGGCGACAGTGACAGCAGCGAGGCCGGCCACCCTGGCCGGATAAAACAAGAAAACGCACTTCCCCAATCTACAAATCGAAAAGGAGACTCAACATGGCAGCCAAGATTTTCAGCACCCCCGAAGTCCAGGACTTCCTGCGCCTGGCCAGCGGCCTCGATACCGAAGGCGGCAGCCCGCGCACCAAGCAGATCGTGCATCGCATCCTGTCCGACCTGTTCAAGACCATCGAAGACCTGGAGATCACCTCCGACGAATACTGGGCCGGTGTGGCCTACATCAATCGCCTGGGCGCGTCCAGCGAAGCCGGCCTGCTCTCGCCTGGCCTGGGCCTGGACCGCTTCCTGGACATGCGCATGGATGCCGAAGACGCCGCACTGGGCATCACCGGCGGCACCCCGCGCACCATCGAAGGCCCGCTGTACGTGGCCGGTGCGCCGGTGGAACAGGGCTTCGCGCGGCTGGATGACGGCAGCGACAAGGACGGCCAGACCATCATCATGCACGGCACCGTCTATGGCGCCGATGGCAAGCCCGTGCCGGGCGCACAGGTGGAAGTCTGGCATGCCAACACCAAGGGTTTCTATTCCCACTTCGACCCGACCGGCGAGCAGAAGCCCTTCAACATGCGCCGCACCATCATCACCGATGCCCAGGGCCGCTACAAATTCCGCAGCATCATGCCGGCCGCCTATGGCTGCCCGCCGGCCGGCCCCACCCAGGGCCTGCTGAACCAGTTGGGCCGCCACGGCAACCGTCCGGCGCACATCCACTTCTTCGTCACGGCGGACGGCCATCGCAAGCTGACCACCCAGATCAACATCGACGGTGATCCGCTGATCTATGACGACTTCGCCTACGCCACCCGCGAAGGCCTGGTGCCGCCGCTGGTCGAGCGCACCGACGCGGCCAGCATCAAGGCCGAAGGACTGGAAGGCCCGTTCGCCGAGATCGTCTTCGACATCAGCCTGACCGCACTGGTCAACGGTGCCGACAACCAGGTCGTGGACCGTCCGCGCCTGGCCGCCTGATCGCCTGATCGTCCTGCGCCAGCCGCTGGCGCAGGCCAGCCTCACCCCCGCCGACTGCCTTGCCGCGATGGTTTTCCATCGCCACAGGCGGGCTGCACCCTGGAGAAAAGACATGACCACCCTTGCCGCCGACAAGTATGACGAGGTCGAGCGCCTGCTCGACACCGCCCTGGACGAAGACGCCACCAACGGCATCTTCCGCTGCCGCCGCGACATCTTCACCAATGCCGACCTGTTCGAGCTGGAGATGAAGCACCTGTTCGAATCGAACTGGGTCTACCTGGCCCACGAGAGCCAGGTCCCCGAGATCAACGATTACTACAGCACCTGGATCGGCCGCCAGCCGGTGGTGGTCACCCGTGACAAGAACGGCGAGCTGCACGCCATCATCAATGCCTGCGCCCACAAGGGGGCCATGCTGTGCCGTCGCAAGCATGGCAACAAGAGCAGCTTCACCTGCCCCTTCCACGGCTGGACATTCTCCAACAGCGGCAAGCTGTTGAAGGTCAAGGACGAGAAGACCACCGAATATCCGGTCTCCTTCAACAAGAACGGCTCGCATGACCTGACCCGCGTGGCGCGCTTCCAGAATTATCGCGGCTTCCTCTTCGGCAGCCTCTCGGAAGATGTGCTGCCGCTGGAAGAGTACCTGGGCGAGACCCGCGTCATCATCGACCAGATCGTCGACCAGGCCCCCAACGGCCTGGAAGTCCTGCGCGGCAATTCCAGCTACCTCTATGACGGCAACTGGAAGATGCAGATGGAAAATGGTTGCGATGGTTACCATGTCAGCTCGGTGCACTGGAACTACGCCGCCACCATGAGCCGCCGCAAGGAAGGCGGCACCAAGGCCACCGACGCCAACAACTGGAGCAAGGCTGTTGCCGGTGTCTATGGTTTCGAGAACGGCCACATCCTCTTGTGGACCAACACGCTCAATCCGGAAGTGCGCCCGATCTGGAACCAGCGCGAAGAACTCGCCGCCCGCGTGGGCCAGGCGCGCGCCGATACCATCGTGGCCCAGACCCGCAACCTGTGCCTGTATCCCAACGTGTTCCTGATGGACCAGTTCGGCACGCAGATCCGCGTGGCCCGTCCGATCAGCGTGAACCAGACCGAGATCAGCATCTTCTGCTTCGGCCCCAAGGGCGAGAGCGATGAAGACCGTCGCGTGCGGATTCGCCAGTATGAGGATTTCTTCAATGTCTCCGGCATGGGTACCGCCGACGACCTGGAAGAGTTCCGCGCCTGCCAGGCTGGCTATGCCGGTTCGGCCGTGCGCTACAACGACATGAGCCGGGGGGCGCCGCTGTGGAAGCAGGGCCCGGACGAGAATGCGAAGAAGATGGGCATGAACCCCAAACTGAGCGGTGAGCGCAGCGAGGACGAAGGTCTCTTCGTCTGCCAGCACCACTACTGGACCGAGCAGATGCGCAAGGCGGTCAGCAAGGAACGCGCAGCCGCAGGGCAAGGAGAACAAGCATGAGCCAGCCGACCCGACTCGATGCCGTCTGCGCCTTCCTCTATCGCGAGGCGCGCTATCTCGACGAACGCCAGTGGGAATCCTGGCTGGAACTGTACGCCGCGGACGTCGAATACTGGATGCCGGCCTGGGACGACGACGACCAGCTCACCGAAGACCCGCAGCGCGAGATTTCGCTGATCTACTACGCCAACCGCGATGGCCTGGAAGACCGCGTCTTCCGCATCAAGACCGAGCGCTCCAGCGCCTCCATGCCGGAGCCGCGCACCAGCCACATGATCGCCAACGTGGAGATCCTGGAGGAGACCGATGACGCGGTGGAGGTGCGCTACAACTTCCATACGCTGTCGCACCGCTACAAGATCACCGACCAGTTCTTCGGCACCACCCTGGTCAGCTTGCGCAAGACCGAAGGCGGCTTCCAGATCGCCCGCAAGAAGATCGCCCTGAAGAACGACTACATCCGCCAGGTCATCGACGTCTACCACGTCTGACCAGCGCGCAGGAGACATGACATGAGCAGCTATCGCATCGCCCTCAACTTCGAAGACGGGGTGACCCGCATCATCCAGTGCGGCGCCAAGGAAAAGGTCCTGGACGCGGCGTTCCGCCAACGCATCAACCTGCCCATGGATTGCTCCGACGGCGTGTGCGGCACCTGCAAGTGCCGCGCCGAAAGCGGGCAGTACGACCTGGGCGACGACTACATCGATGATGCGCTCAGCAGCGACGAAGCCGAGCAAGGCCTGGTGCTGACCTGCCAGATGATCCCGCAATCCGATTGCGTGGTCGCCGTGCCGGTGGCCTCCACCGCCTGCAAGACCGGCAGTGCCAAGTTCAACGGCAAGGTGGCCGAGGTCACCGCCTTCGGTGAGGCGGCCTTCGAACTGGTGCTGGAGGTTGCGGCCGACGCGCCGGCTTTCCTGCCGGGGCAATACGTCAATATCGCCGTGCCGGGCAGTGGCCAGCATCGCTCGTATTCGTTCAGTTCGCCCTCGGGCGCCACGCGCATGAGCTTTCTCATCAAGAACGTACCGGGGGGCCTGATGAGCGGCTGGCTGAACAAGGCCGGCGCCGGTGACGCGCTGGAGATGACCGGCCCGCTGGGCAGTTTCTACCTGCGTCCGGTCAACAGGCCCGTGCTGATGCTGGCCGGTGGGACCGGTCTGGCGCCGTTCCTGGCGATGCTGGAGGAGATGGTGCAGCAGGGTGTGCAGCATCCGGTCCACCTGATCTATGGCGTCACGCGCGACCAGGACCTGGTACTGGTGGATCGTCTTGAAGACCTGGCCAAGCGCTTGCCCGGGTTCAGTTTCACCACCTGTGTGGCCGATGCCGCGACCACGCATCCGCGCCAGGGTTACGTGACCCAGCACATGCCGGCCGAGGTACTGCACGATGGCGCAGTCGATGTCTACCTGTGCGGTCCGCCGCCGATGGTGGAGGCGGTGCAGAAGCACTTCCAGTCGCAGGGCATCGCCCCGGCCAGCTTCCATTACGAGAAGTTCGTCACCAGCCAGCCGGTGGCGGTGGCGGCATGAGCACTGCGCTCACGCGGGCCCGTTTCGCCGGCAAGGTGGCCGTGGTCACCGGCGCCGCCCAGGGCATCCTGCGCGGCGTGGCGCTGGGCATCGCCGCCGAAGGGGGCCAGGTGCTGATGGTGGACCGTGCCGACTTCATCCATGAAGTCGCCATGGAAGCAGCTGGTGGCCGCGCCACCGGATTTGTCGCCGACCTTGAAACTTATGACGGCGCGCAGGCCGCCATGGCCCGCGCCATCGAACTGCACGGCCGCATCGACCTGCTGGTCAACGGTGTGGGCGGTGCGATTCGCATGCGTCCTTACGCCGAATTCGAAGCGGCGCAGATCGATGCCGAAATCCGCCGCTCGCTCATGCCCACGCTCTATGGCTGCCACGCGGTGCTGCCGCACATGCTGCGCGAGGGCCGGGGCACCATCGTCAACGTCTCCTCCAACGCCACGCGCGGCATCCGCCGGGTGCCGTATTCCGCGGCCAAGGGCGGCGTCAATGCCATGACCATGGCACTGGCCATGGAATATGGCGAGCAGGGTATCCGCGTGGTGGCGACTGCGCCCGGCGGCACCCAGGCACCGCCGCGCCGCGTGCCGCGCAATGCGCAAGGCGACAGCGCACAGGAACAGGCGTGGATGCAGGAGGCCGTGCAGCAGGTGACCGGCTCCACCTTCTTCAAACGCTATGCCACGCTGGAAGAGCAGATCGCACCGATCCTCTTCATGGCTTCCGATGAGGCCAGCTACATCACCGGGGCCGTCTTGCCGGTCGCCGGTGGCGACAACGGCTGAGGCCCTTTGATCCCATTCATTGAACGGAGACACCATGTCTGAACGCCAGGCCATCATTCCCGAGGGAATGGAAGACGTCTACGAAAAAATCGGTTATGCACCCGGCGTATTGGTCGGCGATGTTCTATACGTCTCCGGCCAGATTGGCCGTGGTCCCGACATGCAGCTGGTCGAGCCGCGCGAAGCCCAGATCGTGCAGGCCTTCGAAAACCTCAAGCGGGTGCTGGAGAAGGCCGGCGGCACGCTGGAGGACATCGTCGATCTGTCCACCTTCCATACCGACATGCGCGACCTGCCCTTGTTCATCAAGGTGCGCAACCAGTACCTGACAAGCTACCCGCTGCCAGCCTGGACCGCTACCGGCGCCCACATGCTGGGCGGCGGGCCTGGCTACATCATCGAGATCAAGGCGGTGGCGCATCTGCGCAAGAAGGGACCGGCCTGACCCGCAGGATCACCGCAAGAAAAACGCTGGGCGCAACAAACACAAGAACACATAACAACGCCAATCCCGCAAGACAAACGACAACGGAGGAGACCCATGAAGACCCAGGAAGTGAGCCAGATCATCGATGGCGCACGTTTCACGAAATTCCATTGGATGGTGATGTGCCTGTGCGCATTGCTGCTGGTGTTCGACGGCTATGACCTGTTCATCTACGGCGCCGTGCTGCCGGTGCTGATGAAGGAGTGGTCCCTGTCGCCGGTGCAGGCCGGTGCGCTGGGCAGCTATGCGCTCTTCGGCATGATGTTCGGTGCCTTTGTCTTCGGCCCCCTGGCCGACCGCATCGGTCGCAAGAAGGGCGTGGCGATCAGCTTCGTGCTCTTCAGCGTCTCCACTTTCCTGAGCGGTTTTGCCACTTCGCCCAGCGAGTTCGGCATCTATCGCTTCATGGCCGGCCTCGGTTGCGGCGGCCTCATGCCCAATGCCGTGGCGCTGATGAATGAATACGCGCCCAAGCGCCTGCGCAGCACCCTGGTGGCCATCATGTTCAGCGGCTATTCGCTGGGCGGCGTGCTGTGCGCAGGCCTGGGCATCTGGATGCTGCCCAACTTCGGCTGGCAATCGATGTTCTTCGCTGCCGCCGTGCCGCTGGTGCTGCTGCCGGTGATCCTGTGGAAGCTGCCTGAATCGGTCGGTTTCCTGCTGCGTGCAGGCAAGCAGGAGCAGGCCCGTGCCATGCTGGCGCAGGTCGCGCCGCAGGCGGCCCTGGGTGCCGATGTGCAGCTGGTGCAGAGCGACGCCAAGGGTTCCGGCGCGCCGATGCTGGAATTGTTCAAGCAGGAGCGCACCCTCGGTACGCTGATGATCTGGGTCGCCTTCTTCTGCTGCCTGCTGATGGTCTATGCGCTGGGCTCGTGGCTGCCCAAGCTGATGGCCAGCGCCGGGTACAGCCTGGGGTCGTCGCTCTCGTTCCTGCTGGCGCTCAACTTCGGTGGCGTTGTGGGTGCCATCGGCGGCGGCTGGCTGGGTGACCGCTTCACCTTGCCCAAGGTGGTGGTGAGCTTCTTCGCGGTCGGCACGGTGGCCATCGCACTGCTGGGCTTCAACAGCCCGACCCCGGTGCTGTACCTGCTCATCATCGTGGCCGGTGCCACGACCATCGGTACGCAGATCCTGCTGTATGCCAACACCGCCCAGTTCTATCCGCTGGCGATCCGCTCCACCGGCCTCGGCTGGGCTTCCGGGGTGGGCCGCTCGGGCGCCATCGTCGGCCCCTTGCTGGGCGGTGCACTGATGGCGGCAGCCCTGCCGCTGAAGATGAATTTCCTGGTGTTCGCCGTGCCGGGACTGGTCGCCGCACTGGCCATCGGCATCTTCCTGCTGCGCTATCGCCATGGCCAGCGTGCCGTGACGGCAGAGGCCGCACCGACCGTGACGGCCGCACCGATCTCGCGCAGCGTTTAAGATCGTAGTCGGTCAAGCCGGTCCGGCACCTGGGGAAGCGTTCCACGGGTGCCGGACCTTTTGTGCGTTCGTGCAGTTGCATTTCGCAAGGAAGCTTCGATGGTTCAACGACAAGGCTCGCTCACCGCGTGGGTGGCGGGTTTCCTGGCAGTCCTGATTTCCTATGCCGGTCCGCTGGTGATCTTCGTGCAGGCGGCCCATGCCGGCCAGGTACCGCAAGCGCAACTGGTGTCCTGGGTGTGGGGCATTTCGATGGGCGCGGGCGTGAGTGGGCTGCTGCTGAGCTGGTGGTTCAGGATGCCCATCATCACGGCCTGGTCTGCACCGGGCACGGCGCTGCTGTTGAGCCTCTTTCCCGGGGTGGGCATGCCGGAAGTGGTGGGGGCCTACCTGATGGCGGCGGTCATCCTGATCGCCATCGGCGTGACCGGCGGCTTTGAAAAGATTCTCGCCTTCATTCCCAAGGGTATTGCCGCCGGCATGATGGCCGGCATCCTGTTCCAGTTCGGGGTTCAGGCCTTTCGCTCCAGCGTGGGGGCGCCGCTGATGGTGTTTGCCATGCTGGCGGCTTATCTCGCAGGACGCCGCTGGTGGCCGCGCTACGGCATCGTGGTGGTGGCACTGACCGGATTTGCGGTGGCCTTCGCCAGTGGCCGCACCGAACTGGCGGCCCTGCATCTGGAATTGGCGCAGCCGGTCTTCATCGCTCCGCACTTCAGCATCGGCATGTTCTTCAGCCTGACCGTGCCGCTGGTGCTGGTGAGCCTGACCGGCCAGTTCCTGCCGGGCATGGCGGTGCTGCAACTGGCAGGCTACCATCCGCCCACGCGCGCCGTGGTCACCGGCACCGGGCTGGCCTCGCTGGTGACGGCCTGCTTCGGCGGCATCACCATCGTACTGGCCGCCATCACGGCCGCGCTCTGTACCGGCAAGGATGCGCATCCGGAACCGGGCCGGCGCTACATCGCCGGTATTGCCAATGGCGTCTTCTATCTCATCGGCGGCACCTTTGCGGCCTCCATCGTGACGCTGTTTGCCGCCTTTCCCAAGGAACTGATCGCGGCCCTGGCCGGGCTGGCACTGATCGGCGCCATCGTGTCCAACATCCGCCTGATGAGCGAGGACGGCATCCACGCCGAGCCCGCCGTCATCACCTTCCTCGCTACCGCGTCCGGCATGACCCTGTTCGGACTGGGCGCGGCCTTCTGGGGCGTGGTCATCGGCATGGCCGCACACTGGCTCATCGGCCGTCCCGCCCGGGAAAAATGAAAACATGGAGACTCCCAATGAACCCGCAGCATGATTCCTTTGATCCGCTCGCGCGCGAAGTCCTGGCCGTGGTGCCGGGCCGCGCGCATGACCTGGCGCGCCTGCGCGTGCTGGCCCAAGCCAAGGCCGCGCCGACCGTGACGGTGGTCGGCAAGTACAACCACGGCAAGAGCCGCCTGCTCAACGAACTCATGGGGCGCGACGTGTTCGCGGTGGCCGACCGGCGCGAGACGGTCACGCTCTCCGAGCACCATCACGCCGAACTGCGCTGGCTGGATGCCCCGGGACTGGACGCCGACGTCGCCCTGCAGGATGACAGTCACGCTCAGGAAGCCACCTGGCTGCAAGCCGATGTGCGCCTGTTCGTGCATGCGGCCAAAGAGGGCGAACTGGATGCGGCCGAACGCCACCTGCTGCAGGCCCTGCGCGAGGATCAGCAGCGCACGCGGCGGCAGACGCTGTTCGTGCTCACGCAGGTGGACCAGATGAGCGACGAAGAGCAGCTGGCCAAGGTCAGCGCCGCCATCGTTGCGCAGATGCCGGGACTCGCGCTGCATCCGGTGTCATCGACGCGGCATCGCAGTGGTGTGGAGGGCGGCAAGTCCCTGCTGCTGCAACGTAGCGGCATCCCGGCGCTGCAGGCCCTGCTGCGGGAGGTGGTCGAGCAGGTGCCGGGCGCGCGCCAACATGAACGCAGCTTGCTCTTCACCGAGATCGCCCGACAGGTAGAGCAGCAGCAGGCCGCGTTGGAAAGCGCTCTGCTGGCGCTGCGCCAGCGCCAGCAGCAGCAGCGCCAGGATTTCGAACAGGGATTGCAGGCCGTGCTGGAAAAAGTGCATCAGGACCTGCTGCCGGTCGTGGAATTTCAAGGGGACGATCCTGCCCTGGTGCCCGATACCGCCGCCGACGAATTCAAGCTCACCGCCGGCAAGCGCGAGCGGGCGCGCATCCATGTTGCCTATTCGCGCGCCTGCATCGCCATTCGCGCACACCTGATCCAGCATGGTGTGGAGGGCCTGCCGGCCAGCCAGCAGACCTCGGTGGCCAGTCTCGATACGGTGATGGTGGCCGTGCTGGGCATCTCCATCAAATACCGCGCCGACCTGCGCCGCCGTTTCTGTGAGCCCGCAGGGCAGGCGCAGCTGAAGCAATCCTTCCTGCATTACTACGAATTGTCGGAGGACCGCCAGGCCCTGCAGCAGCAGATCGCCATCACCCAGGCCGAGCTGCACGCGCATGCCCGCGCCCGGCAGGCGCTGGCGCGGCTGCGCGAAGGAGAGGGCGCATGAGCCGCGAAGAACAGCATTTCATCGATTCCATCGGCCGCACCGGCCAGGGCGAGGCCGACCTGCAGCCGGTGCTGGCCGCACTGCGTACGTGGCTTGCAGCCTTGGGACAGGCCTTCGACGATGCGCCGCTGCCGGCTGGTGGCCTGCAATCGGCCAGCCCCCTGGCGCGCCGCATCGCCGCCCTGCACGAAGACCGGATCCACCAGGCCCGGCGCCGCGAGCAGCAGTGGATTGCCCTTGCCCCTGCGCGCGCGCTGGCCCAGCGTTTCGAGGGCAAGCTCATGCTGCTGGTGTTCGGCAAGTTCAATGCCGGCAAAAGCTCGCTATGCAACTTTCTCGCGCAGCGTTTCCGCCAGCGCCAGCAGGCGGTGCAGTATTTCCACCTGCAAGGCGGTCAGTTGGTGGAGAGTGAAGAGGCTTTCCATGAGGGCGCTACCGAAACCACGGCGCGCCTGCAGGGCGTCTGCCTGGGTGACGGGCTGGTGCTGCTGGACACCCCCGGCCTGCATTCGGCCACCGGCGAAAATGCCGCCCTCACGCAGCGTTTCCTGGACAGTGCCGATGCGGTGCTGTGGCTGACCAGTTCGACTTCGCCGGGACAGGTGCAGGAGCTCGATGAACTGGCGCGCGAACTGCGCCGTGGCAAGCCGCTGCTGCCGGTGCTCACGCGCAGCGACGTGATCGATGAGGATGAGGTGGACGGCCAGATCGTCAAATGCCTGCGCAACAAATCCGATGCCAACCGCGCCGACCAGGAAGCCGATGTCCGCGCGCGTGCTGCCGACAAACTGCAGGCGCTGGGCGTGGCATTGCATCAGCTCAAGGCCCCCGTCTCCATCTCCGCCTATGTGGCCCGTACCGCCGGTGCGGATGCCGAAGCGATGCGCGGCGCCGGTTTCGAACGCCTGTATGCCGCGCTCTCCACCCTGCTGGCACCGGCCCTGGCCTATCGCGATCGCAAGCCGGCCGAAGTGCTGCTGCATCATCTGCAGGAGGATGTACTGGCGCCCCTGCTGGGACAGACCTTGCCGGCGCTGAAGGGCTTGCAGCAGTTACTGGAGGGCGAACAGGCAGCGCTGCCCGCCCAGCGCGCCCGCATCGTGCAACTGGCCTGGCGCGAAGTGATGCCCGGTGTGCCGGCCTTGCTGGAGCAGCATGCCGCCAGCGGTGAGGTGGATGCCGTGCTGGCTCGCTTGCAGCCACAGTTGCTGCACGCCTTCGACCGCCACGCACGCGCCGTGCTGGACAGCCATGTGCTGGCGGCGCCGGCACCGGTGGCGCTGGTCCTGCCGGCGGGCAGCGGCTATGAACGCGTTGCCGACGACTTGCCGCCATCCTATGAAAAACTGTACGAAGCGCTGAGTCAAAGTGTACTGGCGGCCTTGGAGCAACTGGCCGATGAAGTGGCCGGGCACTGTACTGCCCGCTTGGCGGGACTGTCTGATGCGGTGTCCGTGCAGAAGGACATCATCGAGGAGCATGCGCAGCAACTGGCAAGCATTGAAGAACAGTTGCGACCGGTCCCGGAGGACATGGCACAGCGCTGACGCGGTGCTCGGGGTGGGGCCGGGCAGTTTGCGGGCGGGCAAGAGCGCCTGCATTTTTCCACCCCCGGAATCTTTTGTCGTGTTAAGGATCCCTTAATTCTGCAGACCTACAGTATCTGCATCGGCGGCCAGCTCAGCAGTGGAGCGGCCCCGACGGCAGCGCTTTCATCCTGAACCACGACAAGGAGCCATCATGGACATCAACAAGATCACCGCCATCAGCGCCATCGTCTTCGGCCTGGCCGGCATGGCCGCGCCCCTGACCTACGCCCAGGACATGCAGGGTTCGGTCGCCTACATGAACGGCGGCATCGGCGCCGGCGAACAGGCCAAGCTGCGCGAATCGGCCAAGGACTACAACCTGCGCCTGCTGTTCTCGGAAGCCAAGGACGGTGCCTACGTCAGCAACGTCAAACTGGACGTGACCGATCATCACGGCAAGAGCGTCTTCAGCCTGCCCAACGCCGGCCCCATGACCAACCTCAAGCTGCCCAAGGGCGACTACGAGATCACTGCCGTCTACAACGGCGTCAAGAAGACCAGCAAGGTCAGCGTGGGTGAGAAGCCCGTCTCGCTGAGCTTGAACTGGGCGCATCAGGACAACTGAGTCCCGGCGCATTGATCGGCCAGTCACAGGCCGTTCGCCCTTCGTTTGTCGGCCCATTTGTGGGCCGTCGCCCCAGCCCCCTCCCAACCTCATCCATAGCCCGCCTTGCAGTGCGGGCTATGGGCGCTTGTGCGCGGTCTTCCAGCGCGCGAGAAGAATGACATTTTTGTCATTCAACCGTCATTCGAATGACGTTTTCCTTTGCCTAAAATCAATCTCCCCCTTCAATGACGTCTTTCAGGTGCACATTCCCATGATGAACATATTCATTCCTCGCGTTTTCCGTCTTGCGCTGGTTCCGGCGCTGCTGGCCACCCAGTTGCTCGCTGCCCCGGCCATGGCGCAGGCGCCGCAGCAGGTCGGCATCCGTGGTGCCATCGTCTCGGTCAACAAGGATCAACTGGTGGTCAAGACCAACAAGGGCGCCGAGCAGAACGTGATGCTGGACAAGGACACCCGCGTGGCCGCCATCTCGATTGCCGACATCAACGACATCAAGCCCGGCAGCTACATCGGCGCGGCCGGCATCCCGCAACCGGACGGCTCCCAGAAAGCACTGGAAGTGCACGTCTTCCCGCCTGCCATGGCCGGTACCGGTGACGGCCATCGTCCCTTCGACCTGGCACCCAACAGCACCATGACCAATGGCACCGTGGGTGACGTGGTGGCCAGCCAGGGCCGTACCCTCACCCTGAAATACAAGGGCGGCGAGAAGAAGATCGTGGTGCCCGAGGATGTGCCCGTGGTCAACATTGAATCCGGTGACCGCTCGCTGCTGGCCGCTGGCGTCAAGGTGGTGGTGCGCGCCCGCAAGAACGCCGATGGCAGCCTGACGGCCAACAGCGTGAGCGCCGGCAAGAACGGCATCACCCCGCCGATGTAAGCAGGTGCCGCGATGCCCCGTTCACCCGTTCTTCATCCGCTGGCCGTGCGCATTGCCCACTGGCTCAACGCCGTGGCCATCGCCTGCATGATCAGCAGTGGCTGGGGCATCTACAACGCCTCGCCCATCTTCGGCTTCAAGTTCGCTCCCTGGATGACCCTGGGAGGCTGGCTGGGCGGCTCCATTGCCTGGCACTTCGCGGCAATGTGGCTGCTGGTGGCCAATGGCCTGTTCTACCTGCTCTATGGCAGCTTGAGCGGCCACTTCCGCCGCCACCTGCTGCCACTGCGCGCAGCCGATGTGGTGAGCGATGCGGTGCAGGCCATGCGCTTTCGCCTGCCGCACCAGCCCGGCGTGTACAACGCCGTGCAGAAGCTGCTGTACTGGGCGGTGATCCTGCTGGGCATCCTGGTGGTGCTGTCGGGGCTGGCGCTGTGGAAGCCGGTGCAGCTGGACTGGCTGGCCGATCTCTTCGGCGGCTTCGACTTTGCGCGCAAGGTGCACTTCGCCGCCATGGCGGGAATTGCTGCCTTCGTGGTGGTGCACCTGGCGCTGGTGGCCATCGTTCCCAAGACCCTCATTCCCATGTTCACCGGCGGGGCTGACCACAAGGCCAATGCATCATGAAAGACAAGGACGACAAGAAGACCACCCCGGCGAAGAAGACCGGCAAGATCCTGCTGGCCGACCATCGCCCGGCCCTGCTGAACGTGCAGCGCCGCCTGATGCTGCGCTCGGCGCTCTCGGTGGGCGCGCTGTCCATGCTCTCGGGCTGCGACCTGCAGGACAACGACAGCGTGGACAAGGTCCTGTGGGCCATGTCGCGCTGGAATGACCGGGTACAGGCACTGCTGTTCCGGGGCCAGAAGCTGGCGCCGACCTATGCGGCCAGCCAGATCACCAATCCGTTTCCCTTCAACGCCTTCTATGACGAATTCAATGCGCCCGACATCGATGGCAGCGACTGGAAGCTGGAGGTCTCGGGACTGGTCAGCGACAAGCGCAGCTGGACCCTGGAGCGCCTGCGCGCACTGCCGCAGGCGGCGCAGATCACGCGCCATATCTGCATCGAAGGATGGAGCGCCATCGGCCAGTGGTCGGGGGTACCGCTGAGCTTGTTCCTGCAGGCGGTCGGGGCCGATCTCACGGCGAAATACGTGGGCTTCAAATGCGCGGACCGGTATTACTCCAGCCTGGACATGCCCACGGCGCTGCACCCGCAGACCATCCTGGCACTGGACTTCGGCAAGGAAGCCCTGCCCACGCAATACGGCTATCCCCTGAAGGTACGGGTACCGACCAAGCTGGGCTTCAAGAATCCCAAGCATGTGGTGGCCATCTTCGTGAGCAACCAGAACCCGGGCGGCTATTGGGAAGACCAGGGCTACAACTGGTTCAGCGGGATCTGAGGCGCGGATTCCCCAAGACGCAATCCGGACGGCGCGAACCGGGCGGCAGTTCAGCCCTGGTTCTGCCGGAGTCGTGCCAGATCGTCCGGCGTATCGACATCCGTAAAAATCCCCGCATCCTCCACCGCAATCTCCACCAGCGCCGGGCTCTCCAGCAAAGCCCGCGCGCCGCGATCTCCCTGCAGTGACATCAGCGCAGGCAGATGCGCATGCGCAAAGCCGGCCGGGTTGCCGCGCCGTCCCTGCATCACCGGCACCACCATCGACGCCCCCGCCGCCAGCGCATCGCGCAAGCGCCGCACGGTGTCCGGTTGCACGCGCGGCATGTCAGCCAGGGCCACCAGCCATGCCGGCGCCTCGGCGCTCTGCTGCAGAGCGCAGCGCAAGGAGGCGCTCATCTCACGCGTTGCCCCGGGTGCCGTCAGGCAGACCGTGCAGCCCAGCTGGCGCAGGGCCGCGGCCAAGGGACCTTCCGCGTGCACCACCGCCAGTACCGGCATGACTTCCAGCAAGACGGCAGCAGTGGCAGTGGCTACCATGCCGGGGCGGCCATCGTGATGGACGAAGGGCTGCAAGAGCTTTTCTTCATGGTCGCCAAAGCGGCTGCCACGGCCGGCGGCCAGCAGCAGGGCGATGGGGGAGGAGGGCGTCGGCATGGTGCGGCAAGGCTCCGGAAACGGGAAGGCAAAGGCGCATTGTGCCCAAGTTTGGCCCGCTGCGCGTCCACGGCCGTGCGCAACCACGGAGGCCACCGCTGCCAGAAGCCACCCGGCCCGGTCCGCCATCGCATCCGCACCACAACATTTAATGTTTTACATTGCATAATGTTTCCGCCAGGCTATTTTGGTCTATCCTTGTCCGGCAAGGGTTTGCGGATTGCGTTGCCGTAACGGCATACCATGTTTCTTGATTTTGATATGGTCGCCGTGGCGGTGCGCTCCTAGAATCGAGCGCATGGCAGGGCGGCGTTACCGAACGGCAAGGGCTGGCATTGGTCTTGCTGTGGGCATCAGGGGGCACACCGGACGGCTGGGGAAAGTCCGTCTTCGCGGGGGCCATACACAACATGGTGGGATGGGAAGAAGCAAATGATCAAGAACATACGTATCGGCTCGCGCCTGGGGGCGGGATTCGCCGTGGTGCTGGTGTTTTCCATGGTGGTGGCGGCGGTGGGCATCTGGCGCCTCAAGACGGTGGCGCAGCAGACGCAGCAGATGATGGACGTGCCGCTGAAGACCGAACGCCTGGTCTCGCAATGGAACACGCTGCTGCTCATCGCCATCCAGCGCACCACTACCGTGGTCAAGAGCCGCGATCCCGAACTGGAAGCCTTCCTGGCCAAGGAAGCCGCTGCCTCCAGCAAGGAGTCCGCGCAGACCCTGAAGGACGTCGAGCAACTGCTCACCAGCGAGGAAGAGAAGAAGCTCTTCGCGGCCATCAACGCGGCGCGCAAGCAGTTCCTTGCCATCCGCGACCAGATCTATGCCGCCAAGAAGGAGGGTGATGCCGCCAAGGTGGACCAACTCTACCAGCAGCAATACGTGGGCATCGCCAACAATACCCAGGGAGCGATGCGCTCCTTGCTGGATTTCGAACGGGCGCGCATCGATGAGATCTCTGCCGACATCCAGAGCGATGCGGCCAGCAGCCAGTGGCAGATCTTCGCACTGGAAGCCGTGATCCTCGCCTGCGGCATTGCCTTCGCGCTGCTGCTCACGCGCAGCATCACCCGCCCGGTGCACGCGGCGCTGGCCATTTCGCAGCGCGTGGCCGCCGGCGACCTGACCTCGCGTGCCCAGCCCATGGGCCAGGATGAACTGGGCCAGCTGGTGGCCTCGCTGCAGGGCATGAGCGAACGCCTGCATGGCGTGGTTTCCACCGTGCGCCTGGGGGCCGACAGCATTGCAGTGGCCTCCGGTGAGATCGCCAATGGCAACCTCGACCTTTCGGCCCGCACTGAAGAGCAGGCCGGTGCGCTCGAAGAGACGGCTGCCTCCATCGAGCAGCTTACCTCCAGCGTGCGCACCAATTCCGAGAACGCCCACCAGGCCAATGACCTGGTCAAGTCGGCCGCTTCCATCGCGGGGCAGGGTGGCCAGGTGATGCAGGAGCTCATCGACACCATGGGCAACATCAATGCCTCTTCGCGCAAGATCGTCGACATCATCGGCGTGATCGATGGCATCGCCTTCCAGACCAACATCCTCGCACTCAACGCGGCCGTGGAAGCAGCGCGTGCGGGCGAGCAGGGCCGTGGCTTCGCGGTGGTGGCTTCCGAAGTGCGCGCCCTGGCGCAGCGCTCGGCCTCGGCCGCCAAGGAGATCAAGCAGTTGATCGATGATTCGGTGTCCAAGGTCGATGCCGGCAGCGCACTGGTGGAACGGGCCGGCAAGACCATGCAGGAAGTGGTGGGCAGCGTGCAGGGCGCGCATGCGCTGGTAGGCGACATCAGCACGGCCAGCCGCGAGCAGGCCGAAGGCATCCACCAGGTCAACCAGGCCGTGGGGCAGATGGACGGGGTCACCCAGCAGAATGCGGCATTGGTGGAGCAGGCGGCTGCAGCAGCGAAGTCGCTGGAAGACCAGGCGGCGCAATTGAAGCGCGCCGTGGCCTTCTTCGCCTTGCAGGCAGCGTAGGCCGATCGGGCGCAGCGGGAAATATCGGAGGGGGCCGCAGCATGCTGCAGCCCTTTTCATGCAGGCTCAGGAACGATCAGAAAGAATCAGGCCGCCTTGAGAAATTCCGGCCCGAAATCCATCAGCACGTCGCGCACCAGCGTGGCCGTGCTCTGGCAGCCCAGCTTGTCCTTGACGCTGGCGCGATGCACGTCCACCGTCTTGACGCTGATGTTGAGGTCGCGTGCGATGAGCTTGCTGGACTGGCCCATGATGACCTTCTCCAGGATTTCGCGTTCGCGTGCGGTGAGGGTCTTGAGGCGCGCCTTGAGCTGCTGGCGGCGCTCGCGGGCCTGCATGTTGCCGGCCACGTTCTTGAGCGTCATCTGGATGCGCTCCAGCATCTGTTGCGAGTTGTAGGGTTTTTCCAGGAAGTCGACCGCGCCATTGTGCAGGGCGCGCACCGACATGGGAATGTCGCCATGGCCCGAGACGAAGATCACGGGGATGTCGGCGCCGATTTCCTTCAAGCGATCCTGCAGCTGGAAGCCGCTGATTTCAGGCATGCGCACGTCCAGGATCAGGCAGGACAGGCTGTTGGCGTCATAGGCCTTCAAGAAGGCCTCGGGGCCATCGAAGCATTCGGTCCGGATATTGACCGAGCTCAGCAGCCAGGCCAGCGAAGTCCGAACGGCTTCATCATCATCGACGATGTAGACCACCGGCGGGTTGGTTTCCATCTGCACTCCTCGTCTCGTCAAAATGGTGCCGGCTTGCACCGGCGCTATTTCCGACCCTCTCGATTTCTTGATGGACTGGTCGGCACAAATCAACACGTCATGCTTTGACTTATGCAAAAAGCAGGCCTGAAATTCTTGGGATCAGCGACACTGTAACACCCCCATCCGGACGATGGTCTAGGTATTTTTACCTAGATCGTCTGCCGCAATCCCCTGTGGGGCGGGCGTGTGGCACGGATTGCCCGCACCATGGGCATGCCTTAACCTGCTGTCATCGAGCGCCGTGCTTCATCGGCGTGCATAACAGGGAGATCCCATGAGCACCACCGCCATCCAAAAAGAAACGCCCGCCGCACCTGTGGTGCGCGCGCCCCTTGCCCCCGAGCAACTGGAATTCCGCAATGCCATGGCACACCTGCCGGCCGCCGTGTCCATCATCACCACCGATGGCGAAGGCGGCCGTTGCGGCATCACCGCCTCGGCCGTCTGTTCGGTGACCGATACGCCGCCCACGATCCTGGTCTGCATCAATCGTGGCAGCGCCATGCATGACGTGTTCAAGAAGAATGGCCGACTGTGCGTCAACGTGCTCTCGGACGAGCTGGAACAACTGGCCATGCACTTCTCCGGTGCCACCAAGGTCCCGATGGAAGAGCGCTTCGGCTGGGATATCTGGGAAGAACCCGGCGAACTGGGGCAGCCGGTGCTGGCCGATGCGCTGGTCAAGCTGCAGGGACGCATCCGCGAATTCAAGGAAGTGGGTACGCACTCGGTGATGTTCGTGGAGCTGGCCGAGGTCAAGGTCAATGAGAAGAAGGACAGCCTCATTTATTTCAATCGGCTGTTCCACAAGGTCAAGCGTACGGCGCTCTGAGATTCTTTCCTTGGGGTTAAAGATGAATGCCGTTCAGCGTAATGCTGAACGGCATTCATGCTTTCCGGGGGTGTTTGTTTCGTTTAAAAAAAACCGTTCGGACTGAGTAGCCGCGCAGCGGCGTATCGAAGGCGCTCCCCTCTGTGCGCCTTCGATACGCGGCCAAGCCGCTACTCAGTCCGAACGGTTGTCTGAAAAAAAGAAAATGGAGAGAAGGTAAAGCAGTGCTCAGAGATCCAGCACCAGCATCCCCGACCTGGCCCGCGAGACACAGGTGCAGATCTGGTCATTGGCCGCCTTCTCCTTCTTGGAGAGGCAATTGTCGCGATGATCCGGCTCGCCCTCCAGCAGCGGCACCACGCAGGTGCCGCAGATGCCTTCCCGGCAGGAGGTATCGATGACGATGCCCTCGCGCGCCAGGATATCGACGATGGGAATGCCCACCGGGATCTGCACTACCTTGCCCGAGCTGGCCAGCTTCACTTCGAAGGCGCCATCGCCGCCGGCAGCACCGTCGCCAGAAGCGGCCGGGGCCACCGGTGCAGCGAAGTGTTCCAGGTGGATGGCATCCTCGCTGCGGCTGGCCGCGGCACACTTGACCACCGCATCCATGAAGGGGGCGGGGCCGCAGGTGTAGACGTGGGCTTCCCTGCTGCCGGCTTCCAGGCAGGCCGTCAGGTAATGCTCCATCTGCGCCGGCATGACCGCGTAGTGGAAACGCACCTGCGCGGCGAAGGGCGCGTTTTCCAGCAGGTCGGCAAAGGCCGCGTGTTCGCGCGCGCGCACGAAGTAATGCAGCGTGAAAGGTTTCTGTTCGGCCCACAGGCGATAGGCCATGGCCAAGAGCGGCGTCACGCCGATGCCCGCGCCAAAGAGCAGGTGTTCCGGTGCGCTGGCATCGAGGGCGAAGAGATTGCGGGGCGTGCCCACTTCCAGTTCCGTGCCGGCCCGTACGGCATCGTGCAGGGCCGCTGAACCGCCCCGCGAGGCGGGTTCACGCTTGACCGCAATGGTGTAGCCGCAGCGGTCTTTGAGCGGGCCGCACAGCGAGTATTGGCGCATGATCCCAGTCGGCCCGGTGACGTCGATGTGGGCCCCCGGCTCGTAAGCCGGCAGCGGGGCGCCATCGGCGCGCACCAGGCGGAAGGAACGGATGTCGCCGGTTTCGTCGGTAACGGTGTCTACGATCAGTTTCATGAGGCCAATACTCGTCGGTTCATTTCAATTGCGAATGGGCGCTGCGCGCTCAGAGCAGGAAGCCCAGGGCGTTGAGGCTGTCCATGGAGTTGATCAGGCGGATCACCTTCTGCTCGATCTTCGGACCCTGGGGCGTGAAGCGCAGGCGATGCGTGACGTTGGCCACGAACATCGTATGCTGCTGGCGCTTGTAGCCCACCAGGACCTGCGCCGAGGTGATCTCCACCAGCTCCTCCGACAAGTGCACCGGCACGAAGCGCGAAACGGTACGCACGGTCGCTGCCGCATCCACGGCCGACATCGCGTGACCCGAGGTCAGGCGCTCGATGCGGATCTTGCGCATGTGGGCATTGTCGTAGGCGTAGTTCAGCGTGGCTGCGTAGTCGGTGGTGTCGGGATCGATGGGCACCACGTAGTAGCCATCGGCGGTCCACAGGGCTTGCCAGGCGGCATAGTCCTTCTTGTCCAGCAGTTCAGCTTCTTTCCAGATGAAGGCGATGGCACGCGCCATGGGCGCGGGGATGCCTTGCAGGGTGTCTTGTTGGTTCATGGTGATCATTTCTCCATCATCTTTTTCCACATGGCATAGGCTTCGCGCATGCCGGTTTCATCGGTCGAGTGCGACACCTTGTCGCCGTTGTCGTCCACCCATTCGCGGTTCAGGCCACGGTTGACCAGGATGGGCGCATCGCGGCCGGCGTGCGAACCGGCCTGCACGCGTTCCCAGGCTTCGGCATCGTCGGGGCTGCCGAAACCGAACGGACCCTGGAAGTGCTCGTGGATGCGCAGGCGTTCGCGGTTGGCGATCTCGGGGCCGCCGTCCATGCCCAGGGCCACGTGGCGGATCTGGGTCTCGCCCACCGACACCGGATGCAGCACCCGGAAGAAGGACATCGACATGGCCACGTTGGGGAACAGGTTCAGGTTGAAGCCGGCGCCGTGCAGCGAGCGCACGATGCGGCGCACCTGTTCGGGCGGCATGGTCTTGGAGAGTTCTTCGGTGACGTGGGCGAAGCGCTCCTGCAGTTGTTCGCTGCCATCGTCCACATCCAGGTCCACGTGTTCCGGCACCATGATCATGACGCTGTGGCCATTGCCCAGCGAGCGGGTGATGGACTGGTCATCGGTCATGAAGGAGAGCATCTCGGAGGTCTCTTCATCGACCGACGACAGGAAGGTCTTGTGCACCACCGGGAAGTGATAGCCGTCGGTGGTGTTCTCCAGCTGGATCTTCCAGTTGCCCTTGAAGCTGAACTTGTGCTCGCCCTGAACCTTCACGGGGAAGCCTGCGCCCTGCTTCATGAACAGGTCGATCCACTTCTTGGCATGGCCGAGGAAGTCAGACAGCGGTTCGATCTCCTGGTTGAAGGAGGCGAAGATCATGCCGTTGTAGCTTTCCGCACGCAGGCTCTGCAGGGGCAGGTCGGCCTTCTCGATGACGTCTTCGTAGCCTTCCGGATAGGGCAGGCCGCGCAGCTTGCCGTCCAGGCCATAGGACCAGCTGTGGTAAGGACAGGTGAAACCGGTGGCATTGCCCTTGTGCTTTTCGCAGACGGTGGCGCCACGGTGGCGGCAGCGATTTTCCAGCACGTTGATCTTGCCGGTCTTGTCGCGCACCACGATCACCGGCTGGCGGCCGATCTGGGCGGTCTTGAAGTCGCCCGGATTCTTGATCTCGCTTTCATGGGCGACCCAGATCCAGGTCTTGTAGAAGATCTTGTCCATCTCCGCTTCGAAGATGGCCGGATCGGTGTAGAGCGAAGGGTCCACCACCGCATCCTGTACCAGGTCGGCATAGGATGAATCGGTCTTGCGCGGGTGGAAGCGTAGCGGTGCGTTCATGGCTTTCTCCAGTGGCTTGCAGTCGTTGTCAGTGTTGATGTGGCGAGCTTGATGCGGTCAATGCGTGATCCGCGTGGTGGTCATTGCCGTTGCTTGAGTACCTGTTCCAGGTGCAGGCCCAGTGCGCAGATGCGTTCGTCATCCCCCTTGCGGCCAACCAGTTGCAGTCCGGCCTTGAGCGGGCTGCCGGCAATCGCCACCGGGATGCTCAGGGCCGGATGGCCGGACAGGTTGAAGGGCCGCACCAGCGAGGACAGCATCAGCACCGAGGTACCCTGGCGGATCGCCTCCAGCGTCGGCGGCAGCGACGGCAGGGTCGGCAGCAGCAGCGCATCGGCGTCAGTCAGCGCGGCGTCGACTTCGGCGCTGAAGGCCGCACGCACGGCTTCGGCCTGGGCCACGGCTTCATCGGTGGTGGCGGCTGCGGCCGCCAGGCGCTTCTCGATATCGGCGCCCAGTTTGCCCAGGCCGAGCAGGTGGCCGAAGGCGTCATGCGTCTCTCGGTTGATGAGGGTCATGCCGGCCTCGAAGGCGGCCTGCATGTACTGCGGGGTCCAGGCGTCGCCCGTCCAGCCGCTGGCGGCGAAGGCGGCGGCCACTGCTTGCGCGATCCCGGGATCGGCCTGCACCGTCACCAGTTTGACGCGGGCCTGTGCTGCCGCTGCGGTAGCGGCAGCGCGGTCAAAACCGGGCGCGATGCTGGCCATGGCGCTGATGATGAGGTCCATGCTGCGCGCAAAGGGGCCTACGCAATCCAGGCTGCTTACCGCCGGATAGGCGCCGGCGCGGCTGACGCGGCCGAAGGTCGGCTTGAAACCAATCACGCCGCAGCAGGCCGCGGGCAGGCGGATCGAGCCGCCGGTATCGCTGCCGATGGACACATCCACCAGCCCCGCGCCCACGGCCGAGGCCGAGCCGCTGGAAGAACCGCCGGTCATGCGGCTGGCATCCTGCGGATTGACGGCAGTGCCGTTCCAGTCATTGATGCCGGTCATGCCATAGGCCAGCTCGTGCATGTTGGCACGTGCGGTGATCTGCCAGCCGGCGTCGAGCAGCTTCCTGACCACGTCGGCGTGGGCCGTGGCCGGCGGCGCATCGGCCAGGGCGGCGCTGCCACCGCAAGTGGGCTGGCCGGCGATGTCGATGCAATCCTTGATGGCCACCGTGGGGCCGCTGCCGCCGAGGTGAAAACGCGAGAGCAGGGCGTGGCCGGTGCCGGGGACGGTGCGCGGGGAAGTGTGGCTCATCCTGCCGCTCCCAGGCAGGCAATGCGGGCCTGTTGCTGCAGGGCGGCGAGGGCCGCCTGGCCGTTGCGCTTGCGCGGCGTCGGCGAGGGAGATGAAGAAATTGGCTGAGGGCTCATCGCGCATCCGTTCAAATGGGGCCGACCAGGCTGGCAATCCACGTCGGGCGCGGCATGCAGGCGGTTTCCTTGGCTGATGTGAAGCATTCTAAAAGTCGCCTTAAAATAGATCAAATTGATGTAAAATATTTTTCACATAAGCGGCATGGATAGTGATCGCCGCTTTCCCTGATTTGACTCATCGGGCCCAGGCCCCGCGCGACCCCATCCGGAGACTGCTATGGCGACCTTCAACAACATGGACCTGAACCTGCTGCGCGTCTTCCAGGCCATTGCCGACGAACGCAGCCTGACCCTGGCCGGCAACCGCCTGCACCTGTCGCAGCCCGCTGTGAGCTATGCGCTGGGCCGGCTGCGCCAGATCTTTGACGATCCGCTCTTCATCCGCACCAAGGAGGGCATGCAGCCCACCCCGGCGGCGCTGGAACTGGCCAAGCCCATCAACCGCGCGCTGCAGGCGGTGCAGGATGCGCTGCGCTACACCGAGCGCTTCGACCCGGCCGCCAGCACGCGCGTCTTTCGCGCCTCGATGACGGACGTGGCCGAGATGATGTTCCTGCCGCAGCTGTGCGAACTGCTGACCGCGCAGGCCCCGCATACGCGCCTGCAGGTGGAGCAGGTACCGCCGGCGCACCTGGAAGAAGCGCTGCGCACCGGCCAGCTCGACTTCGCCTTCGGCAACCTGCCGGCGCTCAAGGCGGTGACCTGTCACGAACAGCTGTTCCGCGAAACCTATGTCTGCATGATGCGCAAGCGCCCGGCACTGCCTGCGCGGGAACAACTGGAGCTCGACGAATTCCTGGCGCTCTCGCATGTGCTGGTGGAGTCGGCCGAGAGCAGCCATCACCAGGTCGAGAACGCGTTCCGCAACCTCGGCGTGCAGCGCAAGATCAGCCTGTCGATTCCGCACTTCACGGTGCTGCCGCGCATCCTCGGCAAATCCGACCTGGTGGCCACCGTGCCGGCGCGCATCGCCAAGCTGTTCCACAGCGAGCATCCGGACGTGTTCCTTTCCTATGAGCTGCCGGTCAAGCTGCCGGCGGTGGATATCACCCTGCACTGGCATCCGGCCTTCGATGCCGACGCCGGCAATACCTGGCTGCGCCAGATCGTCATCGACATGCTGCAGAGCTACGGCCGCAGCAGCTGATCCATCTCGCCCCAAAGCAGAAGGCCCGCCACTGCGGCGGGCCGTTCTCTCCTGCGTGCGGGACGGCCACCGGATGTCGGCAGCGGCCGTCCCTCCTCAAGTAGCCCGTTCTCAGAACCGGTGACGCATGCCCAGGCGGACGGCCGTCTGGTTGCCGGTCGACGACTGGATGCCGCCACCGAAGACCGGATAGGCGTTGTAGCCCTTGTCGCGGTCATAGACGGCGCCCACGTAGAGGTCGGTGCGCTTGGAGATCTTGTAGTCCACCGTCGCCACCAGTGCCTGGGCGTTGCCCACGCCCTGGTTGCGCTTCTGGAACTGGTAAGCGGCAGCCAGATCCCACAGCGGCGTCAATGCATAGACCGTGCCCAGTTCATAAGTGGTGGCCTTGGCGCCGGTGCCGGTGTTCTTGACCTGGGTGATCACGCCGAAGGGGGTGAAGGCACCGATCTGGTAACGCGCACCGCCACCGTAGATGCGGGTGGCCGCGCTGCCGGTGCTGTTCTTGATGTCGGTGTAGGCCAGGCCGCCGCTGAAGGCGCCGCTGTCGTACTGGCCGAGGGCGCTGACGGTACGTCCGGCATTGCTGTTGCCCGCCACTTCGCCCATGCCCAGCATGGCGCCAAAGCTGAAACCACCGAGCTTGGCGCTGTTGAACTTGATGGAATTGTTGGTGCGGTCACCGGCATAGATGTGGTTGTTCAAGGCCGTGCCGTGCGCGGCATCGGCGTGCAGGCCCCAGCCGAAGGAGCCGGCCGGCGAGAGTGCGCCCATCGCATACTGGCCACCGATGTTGGCCATGAAGTCGTACTGGCGACCCACGCTGATGGAGCCCAGTTCCTTGCTGCCCAGGCCGACGAAGGACTGGCGGCCGAAGATCAGGCCGCCCTGGCCCAGGCTGCCGTCATCGGCGCCGAAGCCGGTTTCCAGGGTGAAGAAGGCGTTCAAGCCACCGCCCAGGTCTTCGATGCCCTTGAAGCCGATGCGGCTGCCCTGGGCGATGCCGCTGTCCATGCGCAGCAGCGAAGCGCTGCCGCCTCCGGTCTTGGGGGCGTTGGAATAATAGGTCAGGCCCAGATCGATCAGGCCATAGATGGAAACGCTGCTCTGTGCATGTGCCATCCCCGTGCCGGCCGCGAGCAAGGCGGCGGCCAGTAATTTCTTCTTCATGTGACAAGGCTCCCTGTGGTGTTGCAGTGTGATGGTCGCGCAGCGTGCCGGTTGAGTCCGGTGCGCAGCGGCGAACGCAGCCTGGTGCGGTGGAGGTCTGCGTGGCGTGCATGACAAGTCGTCATGTGTGCCCATCATAGGAAGCGCATTTGCGCCAGATCAAATTGATGCAGCGGATAGATGGAATAAGCCCGATTCATGCATGTGGCAGATAAGTCCCCGACTCTCGAATCCGGTGCATGAATCCCCTGGTGGACGGGATAAACGTGCAGAACTTCACCACGCGAGTGCGCGCGATCACCAAGGCGGCGCGCCGTGTGGTGCGGCTAAAGGTATCTTTAGTTGTGGCGTTCCACCAACGGCAGCGTGAAGCAGAAGCGCGTGCCGCAGGTCTCTCCGGGCTGTGCCCAGATATCGCCGCGATGGCGCGCAATGATGTTCTTGCACAGCGCCAATCCGATCCCGTTGCCGCTGACCTTGGAAGAAAAGAAGCCATCGAAGAGCCGCTCGCGATGGCCGGCATCGATGCCGCGTCCCTCGTCGGCCACCGTCAGCAGGGCATTGCCGGCGCTGCGGGCGGTGCTGATGCGCACATGCCTTGCGCCCTCGGGAAAGGCCATCATTTCCTCGATGGCGTTGAAGGCGAGGTTCAAGATCACCTGGCCCACCAGCACCTTCTCGCAGCTCACCACCAGCGGCTGCGTGCCCGGTTCGATGTGCAGGTGTACCTTGCCCTCGGCGGCCTTCATCTCGATGAACCAGCGCACTTCCTCCAGCACGGCATTGAGGTCGATCAGGCCTTCGCTCTGCTCCAGCCGTACCACGTATTCGCGCACGCTCTTGATGATGGTGGCGGCATGGTCGACCTGCCGTCCGGCGCTCTCCAGCCCCCACACGATCTGTCCGGCCTGCTCAAGCAGGGCCTCGCTCTGCTTGAGGCGCAACACCGAGCCTTCGAGGAAATTGCGGATCGCCGCCAGCGGTTGCGACAGCTCGTGCGCGATGGCCGTGGCCATCTCGCCCATGGCATTGTGGCGCGCCAGGTATTCCAGCGAGGCCTGGTCGCGGCGGCGCGCTTCCTCCGCCTCGACCTGGTCGGTGATGTCGTGGAAGTGCAGCAGGTGGCCCTTGAGGTCGTTCTCGATCTCGATGTAGCGGCACACCGCATGATGCCAGCGCACCGCTCCATCCTTGCGCAGGATCTGGTAGCGCAGCGGGAAGCTGATCGCATCCGGCAGCGCTAGCGTGAGCAGTTCCAGCAATTCATCGCGCGACTCCGGCAGGCATTGTTCGACGAAGTTCTTGGGCGGGTTCTGGCCCGGCCGCACGCCCAGCAGCTTGCGCCCGGCGTCGCTCAGGTATTCGATGCCGCCATCCGAACGCAGCACCGTCACGCCTTCGTCGGAGTCCTGCATGAATTCCTTGAGGCGGCTTTCCAGCTTCTTCATCTCGCGCCGGATTTGCTCCTCGCGCGCAATGTCGCGGAACTGCACCATGATCACGTCACGCTCGGTCAGCGGCACCAGCGTGGCAATGGCCTCCGAAAGAATCTCGTCGCCGTTCTTGGCGCGGTAGCACCACTCCACCATGTTGCTGCCGTGGAGCACCGCATCGTGCAGCCACTTGCGGCCGATCTCGCGGCGGTATTCGTGCGACTGCCGGCTCATGTCCGGGGCTTTGAGCGGCAGCAGTTCTTCCAGCGTGAATCCCAGCACCTGGCAGGCCGAGGGATTGGCCCAGAGGATGGACTTGGTCTGGGCGTCGTGCAGGATGATGCACATGGGCAGCGCTTCCATCATGCGGCGGAAATCGTCCAGGCCGAAGCGGATGCTGTCATCCGGCAGGGCAGGGGAAACTGGTGCAGCGGTTTGTTCTGGCATCGCTCGTCTCGGTGATTGCTTCATGATCTGCAGGCCGGTCTCGCCGCCAAGGATGAGTTCACGCATGGAAGTGCGCACCGGCGCTGCTTTGTGAAATGGGTTCTAGGGGTTTTCTTTAGAAAGCTTCACCTATTCCCCTAAAAAAGCTGCAGCGCTCCCGATTGAACCGGGATACGCCGCTCCCTACACTCGACTTCATTCTGATGCAAGCCACCTGGAGAATGCAATGTCCGTGATGGAGAACCCGGCCGCGCTGGCCGCCCGTGAAGAAGACGCCCTGGTCCCGCTGCTGGCCGAGATCCGCGCGCGCCGCGAGGAATTCGCCGCGCAACGTTTCGTGCCCAAGGATTTCATCGCGCAGTTGAAGAAGGTCGGCGTCTATCGCGCCGCCACCCCGCAATGCTTCGGCGGCAGCGGCCTCTCGCCGATGGGTTTCCTGCAGATGATCGAACGCATTTCCGTCGCCGACGCTTCGGTCGGCTGGGTCGCCAGCTTCGGTTCGGCCTCGGTCTACCTGGCCGCCCTGCCCAAGGAAACGCAAGCCAAGCTCTACGCCAAGGGCCCGGACCTGACCTTCGCCGGTGGCCTGTTCCCGCTGCAGCCGGCCGAGCAGGTCGAGGGCGGCTGGATGGTCAACGGTACCTGGAAATTCGGTAGCGGCTGCAAGGGCGCCGATATGCTGGGCGTGGGTATCGGCGCGGCCGTGCCTGGGCAGGCTGGCTCCAAGCCGCGCACCGCCGTGCTGCCGCCGGAGCAGGTCGAGATCATCGACAACTGGGACGTGATGGGCCTGGTCGGCACCGGCAGCCATGACCTCAAGGTCAGCCAGCAATTCGTCCCCGAGGAGTGGACCTTCATTCGTGGCGGCGTGCCCACCATCGATGAACCGCTGTATCGCTATCCGACCATCGCCTATGCGGCGCAGGTGCTGGCCGTGGTGAACCTGGGCGTGGGACGCGCCGCCATCGACGAGATCAACCAGATGTCCGGCGGCCGCGTGGCCATTACCGGTGCGCCCAAGCTGGCCGACCGTTCCTATGTGCGCATCGAGGTGGCCAAGGCCGAAGCGAAATTGCGTTCGGCGCGCGCCTTCCTCTACGACGCCACCAGCGAAGTCTGGCATTCCATCCTCGCCGGCAATCCCGTCACGCCCGAGCAGGTCAGCCTGCTGCGCCTGACCGCCGTCGAAATTGCCAAGGTCGGCAATGAAGTCACGCAGGCCATGTTCGGCCTGGCCGGCACCACTGCCATCTACAGCAACCACCCGCTGCAGCGCTACCTGCGCGATGCCGCCGTGGTCAAGCAGCACGCCTTCCTGGGCGAGGGCATCTATGACGGTGCCGGTGCGGTCACGCTGGGCGTGCCGCCGATGCCGGGCTTCCTGTAAGCCGCTGCGTCCTTTCTCTTTTTTGATTTCCAAGTTTTCAGCCCGGAGCCCTCATGAGCCAAGTCCCAAGCAATGATAAAGAACCGCTGCGCGTCCTCTTCTGTGTCGGCGTGACGCAAAACTTCTTCGACCTTCCCGCCACCGAGACCGGTCCGGTGTGGCAGGCCTATGGCCAGATGATGACGGCGCTGGCCACCATGGACGGCATCAAGGTGCTGGGCACCATGGATGATGACCGCCTCATGGTGGGCAAGTCCGACGATGCCCCGTGGACCTTCTACATCATGGCCGACGTGGCCGACCTCGATACGGTGGTAGCGGCCTGCAACCTGTTCCGTACCACCATGGTCGGTGAACACCGCCTGTGGAAGTACGGCAAGATCGAAGCCCGCGTGGGCCGTGCCCTGATCATCCAGGGCGGCTGATCATGGACAAGAAGATTGCCCTGGTCACCGGTGCCGCACGCGGCCTCGGTGAAAGCATCGCGCGCAAGATGCACGCGGCCGGCTACAAGGTGGCGCTGGCCGACATCGACCTGGAGCAGGTCTCGGCAGTGGCCGCCAGTCTCGACGTGAGCGGCGCCACCGCCATGCCGCTGGCCCTGGACGTGCGCCGCAAGCCCGACTTCATCGCCGCCTGCGACGCCATCGAACTGCGCTGGGGCGGTGCTGCGGTGCTGGTCAACAATGCCGGCCGTTCACGTGTGGCAGCCTTGATGGAGATCACTCCCGAGGAGTGGGACGAGGTCACCGCCATCAACATGAAAGGCACGTTTCTTGCGTGCCAGGTGTTCGGCAAGCGCTTCGCCGATCGCGGCTACGGACGCATCATCAACATCGCCTCGCTGGCCGGGCAAAACGGCGGTACGGCCACCGGCGCGCACTATGCTGCGGCCAAGGGCGCGGTACTGACGCTGACCAAGGTCTTTGCCCGTGAACTCGCTGGCGCCGGGGTGACCGTCAATGCCATCTCGCCGGGCCCGCTGGACCTGCCGATCGTGCGCGAGATCGTGCCGGCCGACAAGCTGGCCGCGACCATCGCCACCATTCCGGTCAAGACGCTGGGCGAACCCGATTTCATCGCCGATGCGGTCCTGCTGCTGGCCTCGCCCGATGCGGGTTCGGCCACCGGTGCCTGCCTCGACATCAACGGCGGGCTCTACATGCGTTGATGAGGATCGGCCTGGTGCCGATGCCAGATTGCTGTCCAGATCGGTGGCGGCGTGGGGAAGCCCGCCATCATCTCAACCAACAAGGGAGAAACACATGCTGCACAAACGCCTGATTGCCACCGCCGCTACCGCCGTCCTGGCCACTGCCGGTACCCTCGCCAGCGTCGTCGGCAATCTTGCCATGGCCCAGGTCAAGGTCGGGGTCGTCACCTCCTCCACCGGGCCGGTCTCGCTGGTGGGCATTCCGCAAAAGAACACCGTGCCGCTGCTGCCGGCCAAGGCCGGTGACCTGAAGATCGAATACATTTCGCTGGACGACGCCAGCGATCCGACCAAGTCGGTCACCGAAGTCAAGAAACTGATTTCCGAATACAACGTCGATGCCATCATCGGCCCCAGCGGTTCACCCAATGCCATGGGCGTGATCTCCTTTGCGGCCGAAGCCGGCGTGCCCATGCTGGCCCCGGTGGGCACGGCAGCCGTGGTGCTGCCGATGACGGAGCAGAAGAAGTGGGTCTTCAAGACCACCCAGAACGACGACCTCATTGCCAACGCGCTGGTGGCGCAGATGGTCAAGACCAAGGTCAAGACGGTAGGCTTCATCACCATCAACGATCCCTTCGGCGAGAACTGGGCCAAGGTCTTTGGCGAACTGGTCGCCAAGAACAACATCAAGATCGTGGCCAACGAGCGCTACCAGCGCACCGATACGTCGGTCACCGCGCAGACCCTCAAGATTCTCGCGGCCAATCCGGATGCGGTGCTGGTAGCCGCCCCGGGCGCCGCCACCGTGCTGCCGCAGACCACGCTCTATGACCAGGGCTACAAGGGCAAGATGTACCAGACCCACGGCGCGGCCTTGCCGGCCTTCCTGCAGCTGGGCAAGAACAAGGTCGAGGGCACCATTCTCGCGGCCAGCCTGATGCTGGTGCTGCCCGAGATCGCCGACAGCAATCCGTCCAAGAAGGTGGCCACCGACTACATCGAAGCGTACAAGAAGATGTACAACGCCGTGCCTGCCACCTTCGGCGCCAACGTCTATGACGCCGGCCTGCTGCTGGAGAAAGCCATCCCCGTGGCCGCCAAGAAGGCCAAGCCGGGCAGCAAGGAATTCCGCGCCGCCCTGCGCGATGCACTGGAAAACACCAAGGAAGTGGTGGGCACCCAGGGCGTCTACAACATGAGCCCGGCGGACCACAGCGGCTTCGATGAACGCGGGCGCGAACTGATCACCGTCAAGGGTGGCAACTGGACCCTGCTCAAACCGTAAGGCCCTTGCCTGCTGCGCCGGCCCCGGCCTCCACGCCGGGCCGGCGCAGAGCCCCACCTCCACACGCATCCCGAACCTGGCGCGTCGTTCCCGGCTGGATGGCAGCGCGCGCCGGCTCCACAAGGAAGTCGCAATGAATCTCCAAATCGTGGCGCTGCTGGGACAGGACGGCATCACCAACGGCGCCATCTATGCGCTCTTGGCGCTGTCCATCGTCCTGGTCTTTACCGTCACCCGTATCCTCCTGATTCCGCAGGGCGAGTTCGTCTCCTTCGGCGCGCTCACCATGGGCATGATGCAGAACGGCCAGCCGCTCACCGTGGCCTGGCTGCTGGTGGCCATGTGCCTGGGCGCCTGTGCCTTCGATCTCTACGACATGTGGCGCGCCAGCCGCCGCCGGCCCAGCCTGTGGCTGCCGGCCAAGCTGGTGTATGCGGTGGTCGTGGCGGGCCTGGCCCTCAATCTCAATTTCTCCACCTTGCCCATGCTGGCGCAGATCGCCATGACCCTGCTGCTGCTGGTGCCGATGGGCCCGCTGATGTACCGCATGGCCTTCCAGCCCATTGCCTCGGCCTCGCCGCTGGTGCTGCTGATCGTCTCCATCGCCGTTCACGTGGCGCTGGTCGGCGTGGCATTGCTGGTGTTCGGCCCCGAAGGCGCGCGCACGGCGCCCTTCACCGAGGCCAGCCTGGAACTGGGCAGCCTGCGCTTTTCCAGCCAGGCGCTGTGGGTGATCTGCGTATCGCTGCTGCTCATCGTCGGACTGTTCCTGATGTTCGAGCGCACGCTCTATGGCAAGGCCTTGCGCGCTGCTGCGTTGAACCGCATGGGCGCGCGCCTGATGGGCATCTCGCCGGTGTTCGCGGGCAAGGCCATGTTCCTGCTGGCTTCACTCATTGGCGTGATGTCGGGCGTGCTGATCGCCCCCATCACCACCATCTACTATGACTCGGGCTTCCTGATCAGCCTGAAAGGCTTCGTCGGTTCCATCATCGGCGGGCTGGTCAGCTATCCGGTGGCGGCCATCGGCGCACTGGCCATTGGCCTCATCGAATCCTTCTCGACCTTCTGGGCCAGTGCCTACAAGGAAATCATCGTCTTCGTGCTGATCATTCCCATCCTGCTATGGCGTTCCCTGTCGACCCGTCACGTGGAGGAAGAAGAATGAAACCCGCTTCTTCCACTTCGTCCAAACGTCCGGTGGCGCGCTTGTCCTCGCGCGCGGCGCTGGGCCTGTTCGTGGTCCTGCTGGCAGCAGCCCCCTTCGTGCTGCCGCCGTTCACCATGACCTTGTTGAACAACATCGGCCTGGCTTCCCTGGTGGTGCTGGGGCTGGTGCTGCTGACCGGAGTGGCCGGCCTGACCAGCTTCGGGCAGGCGGCCTTCGTCGGTCTGGGAGCCTACTTCTCGGCGGCGCTGTCGGCCAAGATCCTGCCGCTGCCCGATGCGCTGCTGTGGATGCAATCGCCCTGGGTGGCCCTGGTGGTGGCCCTGGTGCTGACGGCCGTGCTGGCGTTTGCCGTGGGCAGCGTCACGCTCAAGCTCTCCGGCCACTACCTGCCGCTGGGCACCATCGCCTGGGGCATCAGCCTGTATTTCATCTTCGGCACGCTGGAGAGCATGGGCGGGCAGACCGGCATGTCGGGCATTCCCTCCATCACGTTCTTCGGCATCGCGCTCAGTTCTGACCGGGCGATGTTTGGCCTGATCTGGGTGGCCGTACTGCTGGGTGTGGCGGCCCTGAGCAATCTGCTGGACTCGCGCGAGGGCCGCGCCATCCGCGCGCTCAAGGGCGGCATCGTGATGGCCGAGGCCATGGGCATCGATACGGCACGCATGCGCATCGTGGTCTTCGTGATCGCTGCCGTCCTGGCAGCCCTGTCGGGCTGGCTGTACGTGCACATGCAACGCTTCGTCAATCCCTCACCCTTCGGGCTGGGCTTCGGCATCGACTACCTCTTCATGGCGGTACTCGGCGGGGCCAGCCATGTGTGGGGCGCGGTGCTGGGCTCCACCTTGATCGTGGTGCTCAAGGAATGGCTGCAGGGCATCCTGCCGGTGGTGCTGGGGCGCTCGGGCAACTTCGAGACCATCGTCTTCGGGCTCCTGATCGTGGTGCTGCTGCAGCGTTCGCGCGATGGGCTGTGGCCTTACCTGGCTCGCCTGGTACCGGTGCGCAGCCGTCGGTTGGAGATCGACCCGCACGCCGAAGCGCTGCCGCGCCGCCCCATGCCTGCGCCGCAGGAGGTGGTGCTGGACGTGCGGGAGGTGACCCGCAAGTTCGGCGGCCTGGTGGCCAACAACAACATGAGCCTGAAAGTGATGGCCGGTGAAGTGCTGGCCCTGATCGGCCCCAATGGTGCGGGCAAGTCCACGCTCTTCAACCAGATTTCCGGTGTCGATACACCGACCTCGGGCAGCGTGCAGTTCCGTGGCCACGAGGTCACCGGTCGCGGTTCGCGCCATATCGCCGGGCTGGGCATGAGCCGCAGCTTCCAGCACGTGCGCCTGATGCCGCGCATGACGGTGCTGGAGAACGTTGCCATCGGCGCCTACCTGCGTGGCCAGCGCGGTGTGCTGTCGTCCATGCTGCGTCTGGATCGCCAGGAAGAGGCGCGCATCCTGGCTGAAGCGGCACGCCAGATCGAACGTGTCGGATTGAAGGCGCAGATGTACGAACAGGCCGGCGCGCTGTCGCTGGGCCAGCAACGCATCCTGGAAATCGCCCGTGCCCTGGCCGCCGATCCCTGCCTGCTGTTGCTGGATGAACCCGCAGCGGGCCTGCGCCTGGGCGAGAAGCAGGCGCTGGGCGACCTGCTGCGCAAGCTGCGCAGCGAGGGCATGGCCATCCTGCTGGTGGAACACGACATGGATTTCGTGATGGAACTGGTGGACCGCATCGTGGTGATGGACTTCGGCCAGAAGATCGCCGAGGGCTTGCCCGAAGAGATCCAGAACAATCGCGCCGTGCTGGAAGCCTATCTGGGCGTGGCCGACGAGGAAGAGGGCGCAGCGGTCGAAGAAGGCGCGGGCAATGCCATCGCAGCAGGAGCACATCATGGGCAATAAGGTATTGGAAGTACGCGACCTGTCGGCGGCCTATGGCCGGGTGCAGGTGCTGTCGGGCATCGACCTGTCGGTGGAGCAGGGCAAGATCGTCACCGTGATCGGCCCCAACGGCGCGGGCAAGACCACGCTGCTCTCGGCCATCATGGGCGTGCTGCCCTCGCGCGGGGCGATGGCCTTTGACGGCACCATCCGCCACTCGCCCGAGGTCGAAGAGATGGTGGCGGCCGGCATGACCCTGGTGCCGGAGAAGCGCGAGCTGTTTTCGGAGATGAACATCGAGGACAACCTGATGCTGGGGGCCTTCCAGCGTTACCGCACCGGCCAGCGTGATTACGCGGCGACGCTGGAGGAAGTCTACACGCTCTTCCCGCGCTTGCGTGAACGCCGCACGCAACAGGCCGGTACGCTCTCGGGCGGCGAGCGCCAGATGCTGGCCGTGGGTCGTGCGCTCATGGCCAAGCCGCGCCTGCTGATGCTGGACGAACCCAGCCTGGGGCTGGCACCGCTGATCGTGCGCGAGATCTTCCGCATCATCGCCGAGCTGCGCCGGCGGGGCGTTTCCATCCTGCTGGTGGAGCAGAACGCGCGCGCCGCGCTGCAGGTGGCCGACTATGGCTACGTTCTGGAGAACGGCGAGATCCGCATGCATGGCCCGGCCAGCCAGCTGGCCCATGACCGCCGCGTGATCGAGGCTTACCTGGGCTTGTCCGGCAAGCACCAGGACAAGCTGGCTGGCTGAACATTTTCCTGATTGATTGAGTGATTGCCATGAGCAACGCAACTTCCCCCTCTGCTGCATCACCTGCTGAACCCTTGCGCATCTGCATCGCCGGTGCCGGCGCCATCGGCGGCACCCTGGCCGTGCGCCTGTCGGCGGCCGGCCACCAGGTCAGCGTACTGGCGCGTGGCCAGACGCTGCAGGCCATCCGCGAGCGCGGCCTGACCCTGCATGACCTGCACGGCACCACGCACGCGCGTCCGGCGGCCAGCCAGTTGCCGGAGTTCGGCATGCAGGACGTCATTTTCCTGTGCGCCAAGAGTCAGGACATGTCAGCCCTGCTGCCCCAGATCGCGCCCATGGTGGGCGAAGAGACGGTGGTGATCCCGACCAACAATGGCGTGCCGTGGTGGTATTTCCACCGCGAGGGCGGGCGCTTCGATGGCGAAACCGTCAAGGCCGTGGACCCGGACGGTGCGCTGTCAAATGCGGTTGCGCTGGACAGGCTCATTGGCAGCGTGCTCTTCATCACGGCCGAGGTCGACAGTCCGGGCGTGATCCGCTCGGTCAATCCGCACCTGATGGTGCTGGGGGAGCCATCCGGGGCGATGAGCGAGCGCCTCATGCGTGTGCGGGCGGCGGTGGAAGCTGCCGGTATCGAAGCCCGCGCCACCGATCGCATTCGCGACAAGCTGTGGACCAAGATCATTGCCAACATCAGCACCAATCCGCTGTCGGTCATCACGCAGGGCACGCTGCAGCAGTTGTACGGCTTGCCCGAGCTGCGCGAGGTGGTCAGCCAGATCATGCGCGAGACCTTGCTGGTGGCTTCCAGCCACGGGGCGCGGGTGGACATCGATCCACTGACCTTCCTGCAGCTGGGCGAGGCCATGGGGGCGTTCCGGACCTCGATGCTGCAGGACCTGGAGCGCGGACGGCCACTGGAGCTGGCGGCCATCGGCGATGCAGTGCTGGAGATGGCCGCGCGTTATGCCATCCCGATGCCGATCACGCGGGCTATCGTATCGCTGGCGCGTTTTCGCGGCGAGGCGGCGCAGCAGCAGACAGGGCAGACAGGACAACAGAGAGCGCAGCAGACACAACAACCGCAGCCGGCGGCACGAGCCGCCTGAGCGCGATCACCTCATTGACGAATTCAGGAGTCAAATCGATGAATATCATGCAATTCAGCTATGGCGCAGATAAGCCATCCCACTGCAGCGACGAAGAATGGGCGCTGCGCATCCAGCTGGCGCACTGTTACCGGCTGGTGGATTACCTGGGCTGGACGGAGATGATCTTCAACCACATCTCGGTGCGCGTGCCGGGGCCGGAGCATCATTACCTGGTCAATCCCTTTGCGCTGAACTACAACGAAGTCACGCCGGCCAACCTGCTCAAGGTCGGGCTGGATGGGCAACTGGCCGAACCGTCGGATTACAAGGCCAACCCGGCGGGGTTTGCGCTGCACAGTGCCATCCATGGTGCGCGTGATGACCTGCGCTGCGTGATCCACACGCATACCACGCCGATCTCGGCGGTGACGATGAAGAAGAGCGGTTTCGAGCACAACGATTTCTATGGGGCGCAATTGTTCGGGCGCATCGGGTATCACGAGTTCGAGGGGATCACGCTGTTTGCGGAGGAGAAGGAGCGCATGCTGCAGAGCCTCGGGGACAAGCACATCCTGGTCTTGCGCAATCACGGGGTGGCGGTGTGCGAGAGCGATATCCAGCGCGCCTTCTTCCTGCTGTGGACGGTGCAGCGGGCGGCCGAGATCCAGGTGGCGGGACGGTCGATGGCGGGCGAGGATCAGCTGTTGCCGGATGCGGTGAGGCAGAAATGTGCGGACCTGACGCAGCAGCTCATTCGCAATGACGGGTTTGCGGTGATTTTCTTTGAGGCGATTGTGCGCAAGATGTTGAAGGGGGTTTATCAGGTGGGTTGATCTTGCGAGAGATTAGTGGGACTGGTCCGGGCGGAGCGGGTGCCGCCCAATATGGCCCGGAGCCTAGCGACGGGCCAGTCGGAGAAAACGGTGGGGTATTGCGGTGTTTCAGTACCTTGATTCTTTTTTGATCCTGTTTCCTACTTGAATCCATAGGTCTTTGATGTCTGATAGTTGCGCTTTTTGCTTGCGCTTGACGTTGTCGAAGAAGTCAAAGGCGGTGAAGATGAAGACGCCGGGACGCAGTTCATAAAGCGCGGTATGGCACATGCTGGTAGCTCGATACACCGGGCCGTCGTCGAGATAACAGTCTGACTCGGCAGCGTAAATTTGTATCGGATCGGCCATTAGGGGTGTCATTGGATAGGTGAAGAGGGGGGTAAATGTGTAATAACCGATCTGCTGTTCATCCCGATCGCCCCAACGTTCTTCGTCGGGGACTGTCTCAGCGAAACCCATCGTCCAGATAAAGTCCTTATTGGACGAGATACATAGTTCGCCTAGCCACTTCTTCGTTTTTGTAGAGTGGAAGACGGTGCAGTAGCTATCTGGATAGTCTTTGCTAACTAGTTTCATGTTTTTGGACATGTGCCACGCTTTGGGAAAGCGTAAATCCCGGGTAAGCGCGATTGCCTCATTTCTGGAAAGGACTTGCGAAAAAGCAGGGTCTGCAAATATCGGTAGAAAGGCAAAGAGCAATATTCTGATCGCTTGCATATAAGTTCTTCCGCGGTCGGTGTTGGGCTTTGCGCCGGAGATGCGATTTTTTGTGGTCCGCAGCACTCTCTCGTCCGTCTGCTTCTTCATTTTGGGTTAGATCTCCCCTCGATCTTTTTGCCGACATGAATCCATAGATTTCTAATGTCCGAGATTCGCGCCTTCTGTTTGCGCCTTACATCATCGGAGAGATGAAATATGCTGTAAATGAACACGCCCTCGCGGAGTTGGTAATAGGCGCTGTGACAGGTGTTGGTAGGTCTATAGCCGATTCCATCCCCCAAATTACAGTCAATTTCCGCGGCATAATTCTTGATGGGGTGGGTAATGAATGGCGTCATCGGATAGATGAACATCGGGGTGACGTTCCAATAGCCGATCTCTTCTTTGCTGCGGTCACCCCAATACTCTTCGTCAGGTACTTCGTCCCAGACGCCCACGTCAAAGCGAACTTGTGAGCTGGATGAAATGCAGAAATTCCCTAGCCATTTTCTTCGGTCGGTGGACATCAGAACCGTGCAATATGTGTCGCCAGTACTGCTATTCCATGGAGATGCCTTTTGCGAGATGGTCCACGTCTTTGGAATATTCAGGTCTCTTTTGACCAGATCCAAGTCACTTTGAGACAAAGCCTGAACATCGCCGGAGTTCGTAAAAATAAGAAAAAAAAGGAACACCGATTTCTGGGTTGCTTGCATTTACACTCCATCCATAGTGATTGATTTGGTCCATTGAGTTTCCTTCACGCGTTCAACTAAATTGTTAGGTTCTTGCGTAAGAGGATCTTTTCCGTTGATTGCTATTGCTACCTCTTTGACCAAAGGTTGATCGATAACGAGGGAATTTATTTTCAAATTGATTGTTTTGAATTGGTTATCTCTAGCTCCAGCAGTCCAGTACCATCCGCCCGAATCCACTGCGTTATAAACATTGATCGAAAGTCTTTGCGGGTCCGGGATTTTCGGTGCCTTTTTGGGCTCGGATGGTTTCCACCAAGTTGTTGCAAATGAGGTGGGTGAGAGCCATCCTCGATATACCCAATACTTGGCGTAGTTCTCTCTCCCCGTCAGTTGCTTGATCCCACGCCCTCTGAACTTGGGCCCATCTTCGGGCTCGATGTTGCCAAGCTTCCCCGACAGATACTTGAGATAGCCCGGTTTCTCGGGGGCATAGAACCCCGCATCCTCCGGCTGAAAACTCTCATGCGTCGGTTTCCTGGCAAAACTGACCGCCCCCTCCGCCATGATCACCAGGTACATGCATTCCACCGCCGCCTCACCCAGAAAATGTGTCATCCGCACCGGTGAATTGATCAGGTACTTGCGCATCACCTTGTTGAGGTCTTTGCGGTAAGTTTCCCGAATGGAGGCCGGGGTACGCTGGCGTCCCTCTGCCTCCAACGCCTTCAACGGATATTTCTCATCCGGATAGATGCGCGCCAGATCCTTTGCGCTCAGCCACGCACATTTGCGGAAGTGGCGAATGAATTCCTTCGGATGCCAGTGCCAATGAATTCTGGGGAGCTCAGTACCCCCGGGCCAGAAGGCAAGGGCGCTGATATGCGCACGCAAGGCCTCAAAATCCGTATTGCTCAACGGCGTCGGATTTTCCGCCGTGCTGGTCTTCAACCATCCCCAGCGCGCCTCGATCGTGCTGCTCTCCCACTCAGTTGGAAACCGCGCGATGACCCGGCGCAGCTTGTAGGCCATGTCCACCTCGGCCATCCTGGACCTGGCTTCTGCCGGCTGGACACGTCCATCCTTGTCGGTATCGAGCCAGCCCCGGATCGTCCGCGAATCACAGCGGCTATCCTGATCGGTATCGTCATTGATGAGGCGCCACTGCTTCCAGTGCGGGAAATCTGCATCGCTGAACTTGCGGATGTTGGCGGCATTCAGGTTGATCCAGCCTTCTCCGCCGGGATAAGACAGCTTTCTCCAATGGGGCAGGCTGGCGGATGGCAGCTTGTCCGGTCCGATCACGCGGCCAAAGCGCAGCAGTTCATACACGGCGCTCGGGGCAGGGCGCTGCGCTTCGGGACAGGCGTTGGCGATCCGGACCGCATGCTTGTAGAGATCGGCTTCGCCATCCTTTTCCCTGACCGGCGTGCCGGTCCTGGTCCCGTCCATCGCGTAAGTGGTGAGCACCGCTTCTCCGGTGCTGGCGACGTTGCCCTCTGCGCCGGGATAGCGCACGCCCAGGATCATGTCACTGGCGGTGATGTGGACGGCAGAGAGCGCAACCGGGGGATCGGGCTCCTTGTCGCGCGATGGACGGCTTGGTTTTGGTGCTGCCGTCAATGCCTGCGCGGAATGTGCCAGCGGCTGTTTGTCGTAGACCGGCGTCCCGGCAGGGATGTGGAAATGGATTTCGCCAAAGATGACGTCGCTTCGTCCGTCCGACGTGAGCGGCAACGGACCTGAAGCGCGGCCCGTGAGCCTGGCGAGATTCGCATCGTCGCAAATGATCTCGAAGTGCATGCGCCCCATCTCTCCATCGATGTAGCCTACGTTCCCGATGACTTCCTTGCGATGCACGAAGCGATTGACCCGCGCGGCCGGTGCGATGGCATGCAGGTGCATGTAGAGGCTGAAGAAGACGACGCGCGCCTGTTCACCTTCGCCAATCTCGGCTTCATGCCTGATGACGACCACGCCATCGCTGGTGGCACCGTTGTACATGAGAGGATGTTCAGGCGGCAGGTTGGGCAAGCCTTTCGTAGGCGGGCGCACAAAGACGATGGTGCCATCCGCAATGGCCCTGACCGGCTCATGCGCGTTGCCTGTCCTCGGAGCGGTCAGGTGAATCCCGCCGTGCCACCCGAGATTGAAACTGACCGGGAAAGCACCCCGGCCGGGTGCATCGCCATTCATGGCCAGGTCGAGCCATTCGTCTTCGCTCTGTTGCTCCGTGCGCGGCGGCAGGAAAGGGGGACTGATCAGCATGATGTCCTCGTTGAAGAAAAACTCACTGTGAGTAGGGATAGCGCTTGGGCAGATTCAAGTCGCTCGCGGGCAGCAATGGCATCGCATACGACACGCGCGCCGGACCTGTCATCGCATGCTGCGATGCCTTGGCTTCCCATGTGCCAGCCGTCCCGTGCGTGATTCCGGAGGCGTTGATCCGGATGAAGGACCCGCCGGCGGATATCAACACTTCGTCTTTTGCATGTATCTCGACGCGCCCGCTCGTCGACAGCAGCCGGGCCACCTTCTCGGCAATCAGGTCCAGGTCGTCGCTCTGGGCCTGCACCTCCACCTTGCCCTTGGCGGAGAACAGCTTGATCCCGGCCTTGAAGGCGAACAGGCTGATCTTCTCGGCCACGCTGGCCAGCAGGCTTTTACCGGCAGCGATGCTGGTATCCGTTCCCGATGACAGCGTGAGCTCCGCACCAGCATGCGTATGCACCCCCTTGGGGGTAGTGAGGCCAATGCCATCCGGGGAGGCCGCCAGCAGAACGGCCTGCTTGAAACGATTGGCCTGCGCCTGCGACGGATCCGCGTAATCCGCCTGGGTGGCATCGATGAAATCGCACAATGACTCATGCGCTGCGAGCGCTTCAGCGCCCGCTTTCGCTGCTGTCTCCGACAGGGTCCGGCTGAGGGCCGCGCCGGACTTCAGCTGACCGGTAGCCTCATTGGCATCGAGTTGCGTACCCTGTGCGCCTGGTCGTCCATAGGTGCTGATGTACAAGCCCTTGTGCGTGACGATGGCGCCGTAGGCATCGGTGCTCAGTGCAAAGCCGCTTCCGAAGAAGCCGCCACGCTCGTTGCCCGTCTGGCTGACCAGGTGGCCGAGATTCAATTGCGCATGGGTATTGGTGCTGTAGAGATGAATCCGGCTTTGCTCAGGGGTGTCGTCCATCACCATCTGGTTGAACCCGGTGCCGCCGAACTCCTTGGATTTCACGCCCGAGAGCCGTCCGTCGGTATGCCACTGCGGACGCTGCTCCCCGTTGAACAAGCGACCGGTCACCACCGGCCGGTCCGGGTCGCCGTTGAGGAAGGACACGATGACTTCCTGCCCGATGCGCGGCACCTGGAGGGCACCCCAGGATTGGCCGGCATTGGGGTAACTCACCCGTACCCAGCAGGACGCCGCCTCGTTGCCGGGATTGATGCGGTCCCAGCGGAACTGGACCTTGATGCGATCGAGGTGATCGGTATAGACCTCCTCACTGGCCGGCCCCACGACGATGGCCGTCTGCGGCAGCATGAGCGGCCTGGCATGCGTGCGCGCAGCACGAAACGGCAGCTTGCGGCGCTGTACCTCGAAGCGGTTGAAGCAATGGCCGGTGTGCTCGTTGTCCGTTTCATCGACCTGCCGTTCGCGCCGGATCGACTCCTTGAAGGCCATCAGTGTGCCTTTCAGGCTGCCCGGAAAATCCAGTGCCTGATGCGACAGGGGCAGGTTGTTCTCAATGAACCAGTCGATGGCGAGGATGACGAACTGGCGTTCCCTGTCGGGCTCGGTCCGGTACTGGGGATGTTCTTCCAGCCTGAACCAGCGCCCGCAGGCCAGATTGCGCACGCCCGAGACGGCTGCGTAGCGCTGCATGGCAGACTCCCATTGCTCAACTTGCAGATCGGCTTGGCGATTGCCGTCTTCCTGCAGCCTGAAACTGTAAGCGCCGGTGTATTCATACATCTCCAGCTGCGCGGGCAGGTGGCCGTATTCGGGCATCACCTGTTCTTCGGCCTCCTTCTGCATGCGAGGCGATTTGTAGTCGTCGGTGCGCCCTCGCCATGACTTCGAGGAAAGCGTGCGGCTGGCGCTCCAATGCAGGATCTTGTCGAGCTCGTCGCGGGGGGCGGCGCCGTGGAAGGCGATGCCTTGCCGGGGCAAGCCGGGCAGGTTCCAGGTATTGTCGGTGATGACCAGAACGTGGCCGCTGCCATCTTCCCGCTGCTCGTGATGGGCGAACCAGCCTTCTTCTTCCAACAGGCGCTGGACGAAATGCCAGTCGGTCTCGTACTGGGTGCAATAGGAGCGCGGGACGTAAGTTCGTTCAAGGACAAAGCGGTAATGGCCGCGTGCTTGCGGATGGTTGTTGAAGACGTCAGCGAGAATGTCCTCGGTCCGCTTGTCCTGCCAGATCCGGGCGTCCTTGCGAAAGCGCAGGAAATGCAGCCACGAAGAGAACGAGAGCTGGCAGAAATCGAGTTCGCCGTCACTGCCCAGGCGCTTTGCAGTATGCACGTAGCCATGCCAGGGCAGGGTCTCGCCCTCATGCTGCCGGATCCACAGCGTGACTGGCTGCGCAATCAACTGCTCCAGCGCGATGCCGGTATGCGTGCTCAGCAGATCGAGGGTGACTTCGTAGCCATCATTGAGTCGCTCGGTGGCGATCAGCCGTTGTGGCAAGAGGACGTCTGGACCAAGTGGCGAGTCCAGCTGGAGCAGCCGGCGATGCTGCGTGATGCGCGCGTGGGAGCGTGGTGAATGATTCGGCGAGGGGGAGGGCATGCGATGCGGCTTCCAGAGAGAATTCGCGCAGTCGGGAACATGCCAGTGAACAAACAGGAGAAAATCGCAGCACCTGATGCGAAGCGCGCCTGCCCGTTTGGAAGGAGGATGTCCCTGATGCGGCCAATGCCCATGGACTCCTCGGTACAGCCAAGGCCGCGGGCGACGAAGGCGACAGTCTCCGTTGCGCGAGGCACTTTCTCAATGGAAGTAATTCGATTTTTCGGACGATTAGCGTAGTGGCTTTCGCCAAGCCATAGTCAAGACAGCTCGGGTGTTTTGATGGAGTGCTGATTTTCTTTGAATGGCAACGGCCATAAAAAATCGCGCCGCTCCGAGGGAGGGCGCGATGCGGTTTACGTCAGCAGGAAGAACACGCTCACCGGGTCCCGGTCTTGTTCCAATCCGCAGCCTTGTCCGATGCCGCCCCTGCCACCGAATACAGCGCTCCCGGCGCATTGCGCGTCTTCTGGAATTCTTCCAGCGACTGACCGCGCATCGCCGCGTAGATATGCAGGTTTGATACGCCGACCACCGCGCCCAGCTTTTCCAGCAGGAAGAAGATCACGCCATAACGGATCATGGCCTGCCAGTCGCGGCGGCTGATCATGTCGCATTCCTCCTGCGACAGACCAGCTTGCGCATAGGTCGCTTGCGGATCCGCCAGGAAGCGCTCGCGGAACGCCGGCTGGATCAGCTGGTACAGGTAGCGGTTGATGCGGTAGCGCGTATTGGCCGTCTCCAGCGTGAAGGGATAGGTGCCTTGCAGTTGCTCGATACCCTTGAGCTGCTGCGCCACGTGCTCGCGATGACGCGCCACCTCGGCCGCCTGCAAGGCCGCATCGGCCGGCACCGCCGGTTCATAGACGGCCACCGCGATGCCGGTCATGGAGGGCAGGTAATACTCGCGATGCAGGCAATTCACGCCTGCCGGCATGGCCCCGCGCATGATGAGCCACATGATGACTTCGGCACTCTCCAGTCCGCCCAGGGTCGCCAGCTCGGCGTGGGTCAGGCGCGTGAGCGCCTCCGGATCATGCTGCAGGAGATCGAGGACCTGATGGTCCCACGGCGTGTTGTTGAAGCCCGCACGCTCGCCATGCACCTGGTGCGACAGCCCGCCGGTAGCCACGATGACCACGTCCAGGTCTTCCGGATAGCTTTCGATGGCGCGGCGCAAGCCCTGGCCCAGCTTGTAGCAGCGGCGCGCGGTGGGGATCGGGAACTGCAGCACGCCTACCTGCAGCGGGATGATCTGGCCGGGCCAGCCCTCCTGGTGCGGCCACAGTATCGACAGCGGCGAGAAGCACCCATGGTCCAGCGGCTTGTTCTGGAAGAAGGCCATGTCGAATTCATCGGCCATCAGGGAGCTGCCGATATGCCGCGCCAGCGCCGCCTGGCCGCCCACCGGCGGCAGCTTGCGGGCACCACCGCCTTCGTCGGCGACCTGGTACTCGCTGCCCACCCCCAGCGCAAAGGCGGAGTAATGGTCAAAGAAGAAGGAGGTCACGTGGTCGTTGTAGACCACCAGCAGCACGTCCGGCTGCTTCTCTTGCAGCCATTGCTGCACCGGCTCGTAAGCCTTGAAGATGGGCGCCCAGACCGCATCGTGCTGCTTGTTGGCATCCAGCGCGAAGCCGATGGTCGGTGTGTGGGAGGTGGCGATGGCGCCGACGATGTTGGCCATGACGATTTATTCCTGTAACAGATGAATCCGATGTGATTGATGCAGCAGCTTGATCAAACCGCTGCCGCCGGACGCTGTCCCATCTGGATGAAGACGATGATCAGCGCCGCCAGCGTCGCCGGGACCGCGAGAATGGCGATGACGGCACCAAAGCCCCAGCCCATCGACAGCAGGACGCCGCCGGCGAAGGAGCCCAGGATGCTGCCGAAGCGGCCCACCCCCAGCATCCACGATACGCCGGTCGCACGCACCACGGTCGGATAGCAGGAGGGGGCAAAGGCGTTCAGTCCGGTTTGTGCGCCGCTCATGCAGAAGCCGGCCAGCAGCACGTAGGCCGCAAACATGCCCGACTGCACGCTGCCGGACGCCAGCAGCAGGATGAAGACGGCACCGGCGATGTAGGCGCAGGCGATGGCACGGCTGGGCGACCAGCGATCCATCAGGAAGCCTACCACCAGCGCGCCGACGGTACCGCCCAGCTGGAACAGTGCCGTGATGCTGGCCGCCTTCTCGATGGGCAGGCCGGCATCCTTGATCAGCGTGGGCAGCCAGCCGGAGAGCAGGTAGATCACCAGCAAGCCCATGAAGTAGGTGCCCCACAGCGACAGGGTGGTCTTGCGATAGGCGTCCGAGAGCAGGACCTTGGCCGGCTGGCCGCCCTTGACCGGCGGTTCGCTCACGCTGAAGGTCTGGCCGGCGGCGAATTGGCTGCCGCAGACGCGCGCCAGGGTGCGCGCAATGCGCTCGGCGGGATAGTGGCGCACCACCATGAAGCGCGCCGACTCCGGCACCAGCCACAGGTAGAACGGCAGGCAGAGCAGCGGAATGGCACCGCCGACCATCAGCACGGTGCGCCAGCCGTAATCCGGCAGCAGGGCGGCGGCCAGGAATCCGACCAGGCCGGAGCCCAGGTTGAAGCCGGTGAACATGATCGCCAGCAGCGTGCTGCGCGAACGCTCGGGGACGTACTCGGAAAGCAGGGTGGTGGCATTGGGCATGGCCGCGCCCAGGCCAAGTCCGGTCAGGAAGCGCAGCACCGAGAGCGTGACCACGTCATGCGCGAAGGCACAGGCCAGGCTGCACGCACCGAACCAGGCCACCGCCGTCATCAGCAGTTTCTTGCGGCCATAGCGGTCCGACAGCGGACCGACCAGCAGCGCACCCACGGCCAGACCGATGGGCGCGGCACTCATGACCACGCCGAAGGCTGCGCGCGAGATGCCCCACTCCTTGGTGATGGCCGGTGCCAGGAAGCCCATGATGGCCACGTCCATGCCGTCGGTGGCCACGATGAGGAAGCACAGGATCAGCAGTAGCCATTGGTAGCCGGACATCTTGCGCCCGTTGATGTGCGAGCGCACGTCCAGCGATTGTGCTGTATTCATTAAGTCTCCGTAATGGTGTCGAATTGTCGGGATCTGCCGGCTTGTCTGCACGCGGCTTGGGGATTACCTGTCTAGGCAGCACCAGCGTGCCTCGACTTGGCACAAAGTGTAAGACGGGGAGGGCTGGCGAGTATTGCTTTCGGCTACCGGAGCGTTGCCATTTGCTAATCGTGATGGATTTTTTATGCATCCGGGCAAGCGCGCTCGTACCGCTTGGGGCCCGCCTGCTGCGGGCGTGCGCGGTTCAGTCCAGTGCTGCGGCGACCGCTTCGATGGCTTCCTGCAGGGCCCGGGCGCCGGGCGACAGATGCGCACCCTTGCGCTGCATCAGTCCGATGCGGCGCTCCATGCCGCGCATGGCGAAGGGGAGGGTGGTGAGCTGCCCGGTGGCGATCTCATGCTGCAGTTGATGGGCCGAGATCACGGTGAGCATGTCGCTGCCCACCAGCAGTCCGCGCAGCAACGCCAGGTCGCCGGTCTCCACCGCTGGACGGGGCGCCGGCCAGCGGCTGTCGCGGAAGAATTGCTCGATGGAATCGCGCAGGGGCGTCCCGGCTCGTGAGAGCACCCAGGGATAGCCGTCGAGATCACGCAGGGACAGCTTCTTGCGGCGCGCCAGCGGGTGCCCGGCCCGTGCGATCAGGGCGGCACTGTCGGCCACCAGCGGCCGCATGTCGAAGGTGTCACTGGAAAAGGCGCGCAATGCGCCGACGATGAAATCGATGCGTCCGCTCATGAGGCCGGCGGCCAGTTCTTCATAGGGGCTTTCCAGCGAGCGGATCTGCAGCCGCGGATGGCGCGCCAGTACCCGCGTCATCGCCGCCGGCAGCAGTTGCGAACGCGCCAGCGGCAAGGCCCCGACGGTCACCGTGCCTTGCACCACACCGTCGAGGGCGGCGATGTCTTCCGGAATATGGCGCAGCTCGGCCAGCGCCCGGCCGAAGCGTTCGGTCCAGCGGCGGCCCGCATCGGTGGGCAACATCCCGTGTGCGGTGCGAAAGAAGAGCGCCTGCCCGAGGATGCCCTCCAGCATCGACAGGGCCTGGCTCACCGCCGAGGGGGACACTTCCATCAGGCGCGCCACGCTGGGCATGTGATGCGTTTCGGCCAGCAGCGCGGCGGCATGCAGGCGGCGTTCGTTGAACAGCGCGTCCAGGCTGCCCACCGGCTGGCCGTTTCGGTCGCGCAGGCGCAGCGCATCGTCGCGTACCTCGCGCAGTTCGGCTTCGATACGTTCGACGCGCAGCCGCACGGCTTGGCCAGCGGCGGTCAGCAGCATGCCGCGGCCCTTGCGCTCGAACAGTTGCGCCGACAGGCTCTGCTCCAGCGCCGCCACCGAGCGCGCCACCGCAGAGGAGGCGCGCAGCAACGTGTCGGAGGAGCGGCGCACGCCGCCAGTGGTGGCGACAACATTGAAGACGTGCAGGTGACGCAGGTTGAGCAGGGCCATGGCGAGACGATCCGGGGACATTGATTTCTGAGCGCGATTAGAAAATTAGAACAGAGGAAGGCCCACAACGCAACCAAGCCGACAAGGCGCTCACGCATACTCGACGCCATTGTTTTCAAAGGTAAAGCGCCGTGCCTGATCCTGATTTCCCTGCTCCTGGCGACGCTGACGCGTCCGACCTGCTGGCCATTCCCTGCACCCTGATGCGCGGCGGCACCTCGCGCGGTCCCTTCTTCGTGGCCGACGACCTGCCACAGGATGTCGCTGCGCGCGATCGCGTGCTGCTGGCCGCGCTGGGTTCTCCCGATCGTCGCCAGATCGATGGCCTCGGCGGTGCCCATCCGCTGACCAGCAAGGCCGGCATCGTCAGCCGCAGCCGTGTGACCGGGGTGGACCTGGATTTCCTGTTCGCACAGTTGCAGCCTGAATCGGACCGCGTCGATACCACCCCCAATTGCGGCAACATGCTGGCTGCCGTGCTGCCCTTTGCCATCGAGCGCGGCCTGATCGCTGCCGGTCCCGAGACCACCACCGCGCGCATTCTCACACTCAACACCGGCATGCAGTGCGATGTGACGGTACAGACACCGGGCGGCCGCCTGCGCTATCGGGGCGATACCCGTATCGATGGCGTGCCGGGATCGGCGGCACCGGTCAGCATCAACTTCCTCGACACGGCGGGCTCGGTCAGCCCTGCCATGCTGCCTACGGGGCGCGTGCAAGACCGGGTGCGCTACGCCACCCCCGGCGGTGAGCAGCGCGAGACTGCTGCCACCCTGATCGACAATGGCATGCCCATGGTGCTGGTGCGCGCGTCTGATTTCGGCCTGACCGGTGATGAAAGCGTGGCTGCCCTCAATGCCGACGCGGTCCTGAAGGAGCGGCTGGAGGCTTTGCGGCTGGCCTGCGGTCCGCTCATGGGATTGGGTGAGGTCAGCGCCAGGAATTATCCCAAGATGTGCCTGCTGTCTGCCCCCTTGGCGGGTGGCACGATCAGCACCCGCTGCTTCATCCCGCATGTCTGCCACGAGGCCATCGGTGTACTGGCCGCCGTCACCGTCGCCACCGCCTGCGTGCTGGAAGGCTCCATAGCCCAGGGGCTGGCGCTGGCCGGCAGCGGCTTGCAGCGCACCGTCTCGGTGGAGCATCCCAGCGGCGAATTCAGCGTCGCGCTGGAGCTTGATCCCCATGACCAGCAACAGATCCTGCGTGCCGCGCTGCTGCGCACGGCGCGTCCCATCCTGCGCGGGGAAGTCCTGGTTCCCGCCGAACTCCTGACAGAACATTCCTGAATCCCATGCGAGACTCCCTCATCATCGACTGCCATGGCCATTACACCACCGCCCCCAAGGCGCTGGAAGACTGGCGCAACCGGCAGATCGCCAACCTGAACACGCCTGAACTCGGTCCCAAGGTGGCCGAGCTCAAGATCAGCGACGACGAACTGCGCGAATCCATCCAAAGCAACCAGTTGCGACTGATGCGCGAACGCGGTGCGGATCTGACCATCTTCTCGCCGCGCGCCTCGTTCATGGCGCATCACATCGGCGATCTCAAGACCAGCCAGACCTGGGCGGCCATCTGCAACGAGCTGTGCCATCGGGTAGCGCAGCTGTTTCCCGATCACTTCATCGGTGCGGCCATGCTGCCGCAGTCGCCGGGGGCCGATATCCGCACCTCGATTGCGGAGATGGAAAAGTGCGTGCGGGAATATGGTTTCGTCGGCATCAATCTCAATCCCGATCCCTCGGGCGGGCACTGGACTGCGCCGCCGCTGTCGGACCGCTCTTGGTATCCGCTCTACGAAAAGATGGTGGAGCTGGAGGTGCCCGCCATGATCCACGTGAGCACCAGCTGCAATGCCTGCTTCCACACCACCGGTGCGCATTACCTCAATGCCGATACCACTGCCTTCATGCAGTGCCTGACCTCGGACCTGTTCAAGGATTTCCCGACGCTGAAGTTCCTGATCCCGCACGGCGGCGGTGCCGTGCCTTACCACTGGGGCCGTTTCCGTGGCCTGGCGCAGGAGATGAAGAAGCCGCTGCTGGAGGAGCATCTGCTCAACAACATCTTCTTCGACACCTGCGTGTATCACCAGCCGGGCATCGACCTGCTCACGCGCGTGATCCCGGTACAGAACGTGCTGTTCGCCTCCGAGATGATCGGAGCGGTGCGCGGCATTGATCCGCAGACCGGCCACTACTACGACGATACCAAGCGCTACATCGAGGCCGCCGCCCTGAGCCGCGAAGAGCGCCACCAGATCTACGAAGGCAATGCCCGCCGCGTCTACCCGCGCCTGGATGCCGCCCTCAACGCGAAAGGACTGACAGCATGAGCACTCCCCTGATCAACCAGCTTGGCGTGGTCAAGCGCCAGATCGAACGCGCCGATGCCGCCGCCGTACGACAGCTCGGCCAGTTCGGCGTGGCGACCGTGCATGAGGCGCAGGGCCGCACCGGCCTGTTGAAGCCCTACCTGCGTCCGATCTTTCCCGGTAGCACCGTCTCTGGCACGGCCGTGACCGTGCTGCTGCACCCCGGCGACAACTGGATGATGCACGTGGTGGCCGAGCAGATCCGTCCCGGTGACATCGTGGTGGCGGCCATCACGGCCGAGTGCACCGACGGCTATTTCGGCGACCTGCTGGCCACCAGTTTCATGGCACGCGGGGCGCGGGCCCTCATCATCGATGCCGGTGTGCGCGACGTGAAGGTGTTGAAGGAAATGGGCTTCCCGGTGTGGAGCCGCGCCATCAGCGCCAAGGGCACCATCAAGGCCACACCGGGCTCGGTCAATGTGCCGGTGATCTGCGCCGGTGCCCTGGTCAATCCGGGCGACGTGATCGTGGCCGATGATGATGGTGTGGTGGCCGTACCTGCCGCTGATGCCGTGCGTGTGGCCGAGGTGGCGCAGAAGCGCGAAGCCCTGGAAGGCGAGAAGCGCGCCCAGCTCGCCGCCGGCGTGCTGGGGCTGGACATGTACAAGATGCGCGCGCCGCTGGAAGCGGCCGGCCTGAAATACATCGACTGATTTTATGTGACCCGCAGGACGAACCTGGCAGGAAACCGCGAGGGGAAGAAGAGAGCGCCCACGCAGAAGAGGCGCACGCCGAGCTGAACTGACACGTGCGCTGCCCGGCAGCGCGCCCTTGATGCAGGCCATCGACATTGACAAGAACACTGGATCAACCAGACCGATTCAACCACAGGAGGAGATTCCTTATGCAGTTGCAACACCCCATCCGTCTCATCCCGGCAGCCCTGCTGCTGGCCGCTGCCCCCGCTGCCTTCGCGCAGAGTTCAGTGACCATCTATGGCGTAGTGGACGTCTATACGGCCTACCAGAAGAGCACCGTCGGCGGCAAGGACACTTCGCTCTGGGCCATGGGCAACAACGGCCAGATGACCAGCCGTCTCGGCTTCAAGGGCGTCGAGGATCTGGGTGGCGGCTATCGCGCCAGCTTCAATCTGGAAACCGGTTTCGATCCCAGCACCGGCGGCCTGCAGAACAGCTATCGCTACTTCGACCGCCAGTCCTGGGTCGGCCTCGGCGGCGGCTTCGGCGAAGTGCGCGTGGGGCGGCAGAACAGCGTCATGTTCCTCTACTCGGGCAATATGGATGCGTTCGGTGCGGCCACCTATGGCTCGGCCTACAACAACTTCGCCAACTGGCTGGCGCGGGTGGACAACGACATCAGCTACATCTCGCCCAAGTTTGCCAATACCACGCTGGAACTGCATTACTCGGTCGGCGAGCGCGCCGGCAGCACCGCCGGCAATGCGGTCTACCAGATCGGCATGCAGACCCAGCAGGGACCGCTCTACGTGGGTAGCGCCTATCTCAACGCCAACAACGCCACCAACACCAACAGCGTGAAACAGTTCATGCTGGGCGGCAATGTTGAGTATGGCAGCGGCAAGGTCTACCTGGCCTTCTTCCGCACCAACGAAGTGATCTCGGCCACCACCGGCAATGTTTTCACCAACCCGGCCGGCAAGTACGATCCTGCCGGTGCCGTGGTCGGCAATACGGCGGGCGACTATCACAACACCTACAGCCTCTCGGCCGACTACCGCATCAATGCGCAGACTACGGTCGGTGCCGGTGGCGGTTATGTCAAGGACGGCTCGCGCTACAACAACAACGCGCGCCAGTTCAGCCTGATCGTGAACTACGACCTCTCCAAGCGCACGCGGCTGTATGCGGTGGCCTCACGGCTGGTCAACCAGAATACCGCCGCCTATCGCATGACCGGTGCCAGCTTCACGGCCAGCCAGGCCTTGAGCCCGGATGCGGGCGCCAGCGAGACCGGCGTGCAACTGGGGATCCGGCATACCTTCTGAGGACCGTCGTTCTCAGTCGGAAGGCATGGCGTAGGCCGCGAGGAAGGTCTCTACCGCGCGGCCGACCATGCGCTTCATGCGCGGCCGGGAGATGCTGGTCTCCAGCCCCAGCATCATCGGCTTGACCGTCTCGCAATCGAGCAGGGCGCACAGCTGCAGGGTCGCCAGCATGGGGTCGGCCGTTCTCAGGCGGCCGGCTGCCATCTGCTTCTTCAGGAAGGCGGCGATGCGCTCCATCCCCATCTTCGGTCCCTCTTCGTGGAAGCGCCGACCGATGTCGCTGCGGCCCGCTTCGGCCACGATCATGCGGTGCGTCTGCAAGGTGCTTTCCTGGCACAGGAAGCTGACCGCCTTCTCACCAAAGACCTGCAGGGTCTTCGCCAGATCGTCCACCTCCTGGTCCAGTGCGGCCAGGGCAGGTTCCATCTGCTTCTTCGCCTCGCCGTGGGTCACCGCCACGAACAGCTCCTCCTTCGACTTGAAGTAGCCATACAGCGTGGCCTTGGAGCCACCAATGCGGGCCGAGATCTCGGCCATGGACGCACCCTCGAAACCCATTTCCTTGAAGACGTCGGCCGCCACGGCCAGGATGGCCTCGCGCCGCGCAGGGGTCTTGACTCTCATCGAACTGTCTCCGTTTTCTTTACAAGTGTCATTTTCGTACAGATGTGTTCAGTATTGCTTGACCGGGGAAGAACTGTCAATTAATAATACTGTACAGTTCGGTATCGTTATAAAAACCTTCTTCCCTTTCCGGAGAGTCCTTCATGCGCACCACACCCCTTCTACGGCCCGTCGCTGCACTGGCCATCCTCAGTGTCCTCAGTGCCTGCGGCAAGCCGCCGGGCGGGCCGCCACCGGCCGCAGGTACGCCCGTGCTGGGCGTGATGACGGTGCGCACCGAGCCGGTAGAGCTGCACACCGAGCTGCCGGGCCGGACCTCGCCTTACCAGATTGCTGACGTGCGGCCGCAGGTCAATGGCATCGTCAAGGCGCGCAATTTCCGCGAGGGCAGCGACGTCAAGGCCGGGCAGGTGCTGTACCAGATCAATCCGGCCAGCTATCAGGCCGCCTATGACAGCAGCGTGGCCGCCTTGGCCAAGGCCGAGGCGAGCGTCAAGACGGCGCGCCTGAAGGCCAGCCGCTACAAGGAGCTGGTGGCCATCAAGGCGGTCAGCCAGCAGGATTACGATGACGCCGTCGCCTCCCTGGGGGAAGCCGAGGCCGACGTCGGCTCGGCCCGGGCCAACGTGCAGACCAGCCGCATCAACCTCGATTACGCCAAGGTCGATGCACCCATCTCGGGCCGCATCGGCAAGTCCAGCGTGACGCCGGGCGCCCTGGTCACCGCCAGCCAGACCACGGCGCTGACGACCATCCAGCAGCTCGATCCCATCTACGTCGATGTGACCCAGTCCAGCACCAACTGGCTCAACCTGAAGGAAGCACTGGCCAATGGCGAATTGCAGAAGTCCGGCAACGGCGCCAAGGTCAGGCTGATCCTGGAGAACGGCCGTACCTACGCGCAGGAAGGAACGCTGCAGTTCTCCGATGTGACGGTCAACCAGGACACCGGCGCCATCACGCTGCGCGCAGTCTTCCCCAACCCCAAGGCCGACCTGCTGCCGGGCATGTATGTGCGCGCCGTGCTGCAGGAGGGCGTGCGCCAGCAGGGCCTGCTGGTGCCGCAACAGGCAGTCAGCCGCGACGGTGCCGGCAAGCCGGTGGCCTTCGTGGTCAACGCGCAAGGCGTGGTGGAGCAGCGCGCCCTGGTGACCGACCGCGCCATCGGCGACAAGTGGCTGGTCAGCAGCGGCTTGAAGGAAGGCGACCAGCTGGTGGTCGACGGCCAGCAGTCCGCCAAGCCCGGGGCCAAGGTGAAGGTGGTGCCGTGGTCGCCCAAGGCCACGGTGGCCAGCGCCGGTACCGCCAGCGGCACCAACTGAAAGGCGGGACGACATCATGGCTCGCTTCTTCATTGACCGCCCCATCTTCGCCTGGGTGCTCGCCATCATCGTCATGCTGGCCGGCGCCATCTCGGTGCTGACCCTGCCGATTGCGCAGTATCCGGCCATCGCGCCACCGGCCATCGCCATCACCGCCAACTATCCGGGGGCGTCGGCCAAGACCCTGGAAGACACCGTGACCCAGATCATCGAACAGAAGATGAAGGGGCTGGATCGTCTCAGCTACATGGCCTCCACCAGTGAATCGTCCGGGACGGTGACCATCACCCTGACCTTCGAGAACGGCACCAATCCGGATACGGCCCAGGTGCAGGTACAAAACAAGCTCTCCCTGGCCACGCCCTTGCTGCCCTCCGAAGTCCAGCAGCAGGGCATCACCGTGACCAAGTCGGCCACCAACTTCCTGAACGTGCTGGCCTTTACCTCGGAAGATGGCAGCATGAGCGGCTCCGACCTGTCGGACTACGTGGCCGCCAATGTCCAGGACGCCATCAGCCGGGTGGAAGGCGTGGGCGATACCACGCTCTTCGGTTCGCAATATGCGATGCGCATCTGGCTCGATCCCGACAAGCTCAACAGCTACAGCCTGACCCCGCTGGACGTGAAGAACGCCATCCAGGCGCAGAACGTACAGGTCTCGTCGGGCCAGCTGGGTGGCTTGCCTGCGGCCGAGAACCAGCAGATCAACGCCACCATCACCGCCCAGACCCGTCTGCGCACGGCCGAGCAGTTCCAGAACATCGTGCTGCGCACGCTCTCCGGTGGTGCGCGGGTCAAGCTGCGCGATGTCGCCCGCATCGAACTGGGCAGCGAGAGCTATACCTCGGTCGGCCGCTACAACGGCAAGCCCGCGGCCGGCCTGGCCATCAAGCTGGCCACCGGTGCCAATGCGCTCGATACCGTCAAGGCCATCGACGCCAGCGTGGCCCAGCTGGAGAAGTTCTTCCCCGCCGGGATGAAGGTGCAGAAGCCCTATGACACCACGCCCTTCGTGCGCATCTCCATCGAGGAAGTGGTGCGCACCCTGATCGAAGCGGTGGTGCTGGTGTTCCTGGTGATGTACCTGTTCCTGCAGAACTTCCGCGCCACGCTGATCCCCACCATCGCCGTGCCGGTGGTGCTGCTGGGCACCTTCGGCGTGCTGGCAGCCTTCGGCTTCACCATCAATACGCTGACCATGTTTGCCATGGTGCTGGCCATCGGTTTGCTGGTGGACGATGCCATCGTGGTGGTGGAAAACGTCGAGCGCGTGATGTCCGAGGAGGGCTTGCCGCCCAAGGAGGCCACCCGCAAGTCCATGGGCCAGATCAGTGGCGCGCTGGTCGGCGTGGCGCTGGTGCTGGCGGCGGTGTTCGTGCCGATGGCCTTCTTCAGCGGCTCGACCGGGGTGATCTATCGCCAGTTCTCCATCACCATCGTCTCGGCCATGACCCTGTCGGTGCTGGTGGCGCTGGTGTTGACCCCGGCCCTGTGCGCCACCCTGCTCAAGCCCGCAGCCAAGGGCCATGCGCTGGCCACCACCGGTTTCTTCGGCTGGTTCAATCGCCAGTTCGATCGCGGCAACCTGCGCTACCAGGGGATCGTGCGCCACATGCTGGGCCGCGGCTGGCGCTACATGGCCGCTTACGCGGTGCTGCTGGCGCTGGTGGTGACGGGTTTCATGAAGCTGCCGGTGGGCTTCCTGCCGGATGAGGACCAGGGCACGCTGTTTGCGATCCTGCAGTTGCCGTCCGGTGCCACCAAGGCGCGTACCGATGCAGTCATTGAACAGGTCGAGCATCATTTCCTGGTGGACCAGAAGGATGCGGTGGCCGGCGTATTCGCCGTCTCCGGTTTCAGTTTCGCCGGTAGCGGCCAGAACATGGGCTTTGCCTTCATCAAGCTCAAGCCCTGGGATGAGCGCAAGGGCCCCGGACTGTCGGTGACCGATGTGGCGGCCAAGGCCGGTGCCGCCTTCGCGCAGATTCGCGATGCCCGCGTGTTTGCCTTCGCGCCGCCGGCGGTGTCCGAACTGGGCAATGCCACCGGCTTCGACCTGATGTTGAAGGATGAAGCCAACCTCGGTCATGCCGCCCTGATGCAGGCCCGCAACCAGTTGCTGGGTACGCTGATGCAGGACAAGCGCCTGGTGGCCGTGCGCCCCAATGGCCTGGAAGATACGCCGGAGTTCCGCCTCAATGTCGATACCGACAAGGCCGGTGCGCTGGGCGTGGCCATGTCCGACATCAATGACACCATCGCCACCGCCTGGGGCAGCAGCTACGTCAACGACTTCATCGACAAGGGCCGCGTCAAGAAGGTGATGCTGCAGGCCGATGCGCAATACCGCATGCTGCCCTCGGACCTGGACCGCTGGTACGTGCGCAACAGCGCCGGCACCATGGTTCCCTTCAGCGCCTTCTCGACCGCCAGCTGGGCGTCCGGTTCGCCGCGCCTGGAGCGCTACAACGGCGTGCCGTCCATGGAAATCCTCGGCATGGCCCTGCCGGGTGCGGCCTCCAGCGGTGAAGCCATGGCCATCGTGGAAGCGGCGCTGGCCAAGATGCCGCCCGGCATCGGCTATGAGTGGACCGGCCTGTCGCTGCAGGAAAAGGCCTCCAGCGGCAAGACCGGCCTGCTGTATTCGATCTCGATCCTGATCGTGTTCCTGGCGCTGGCGGCGCTCTATGAAAGCTGGGCGGTGCCTTTCTCGGTGATCATGGTGGTACCGCTGGGCGTGTTCGGCGCACTGCTGGGCGCGATCCTGACCTGGAAGATGAATGACGTCTACTTCCAGGTGGGCCTGTTGACTACCATCGGCCTGGCCTGCAAGAACGCCATCCTGATCGTGGAATTCGCCAAGGATCTCCACGAACACGGCAAGGGCCTGGTGGAAGCGACCATGGATGCGGTGCGCATGCGTTTGCGTCCTATCCTGATGACCTCGCTGGCCTTCATCCTCGGCGTGCTGCCGCTGGTGCTGGGCAGCGGTGCGGGTGCCGGCGCGCAGCATGCGCTGGGCACGGCGGTGATCGGCGGCATGCTCTCGGGCACGGTGCTGGCGGTGTTCTTCGTGCCGCTCTTCTTCGTGATCATCATGAAGCTGTTTGCCCGCAAGCCTTCCTCCGCGCCGCAAGGCCAACCCGCGATCTCCCCGGAGCACTGACATGAATCCTTCCCTGACCCATCGCCCCGCGCATCGCCCCCGCGCGCTGGTGACACCGCTGCTGCTGGCCATGCTGCTGGGCGGCTGCACCCTGATGCCCGAGTACCAGCGGCCCGCTGCCCCCGTGGCGAGCCAGTTTGCGGGCGACCACAGCGCCAACGCCGCCGGTGGCACAGCGGCCATGGCGGTTTCTGATATCGGCTGGCGTGATGTCTTCACCGATCCGACATTGCAGGAGGTGATCAGCCTCAGTCTGGCCAACAATCGCGACCTGCGCGTGGCCGTGCTCAACATCGAGAAGGCGCGCGCCCAATATGGCGTGGAGCGCGCCGCGCTGTTCCCGACCATCAACGCCGCCACCAGCGAATCGGCCAGCCGCACACCGGCCGACCTGTCGTCCACCGGCCGTGCGCTGACCGCGCGCAGCTATACCGCCACGCTGGGTTTCAGCGCCTATGAACTGGACCTGTTCGGCCGGGTGCGCAGCCTCAAGGAGCAGGCGCTGCAATCCTTCCTCTCCACCGCCGAGGCGCGCCGCAGCACCCAGATCAGCCTGATCGCCGAAGTCGCTACCGCCTGGCTGACGCTGGCCTCCGACCAAGACCGCTTGCGCCTGGCCAAGGACACGCTGGCCAGCCAGGCCAGCAGTTACGAACTCACACGGCGCAGCTTCGAGCTGGGTTCATCCTCGGCGCTGACCTTGCGCCAGGCGCAGACCAGCGTGGAGAGTGCGCGCGTGGATGTGGAGAGCTATACCGCCCAGGTCGACCAGGACCGCAATGCCCTGGTGCTGCTGGTGGGCAAGGACCTGCCGGACCGCCTGCTGCCGCAAGGCTTGCCCGATACCGCCTTGGCCGCTGCCAGTCCGCTTGCGACCATTCCGCCAGGGCTGCCCTCGGACCTGCTGCAGCGACGCGCCGATATCGTCGAGGCCGAACGCACGCTGCGTGCCGCCAATGCCAACATCGGTGCGGCGCGCGCGGCCTTCTATCCCAGCATCAGCCTGACTGCCGATGCGGGCACAGCCAGTGCGCGGCTGGCCGGCCTGTTCAAGGGCGGCTCGGGTTCGTGGAGTTTCGTGCCGCAGATCTCCTTGCCGATCTTCGATGGCGGCGCCAACCAGGCCAACCTGGATATCGCCACCATCAGCCGCGACATCAGCGTGGCCCAGTATGAGAAGGCCATCCAGACCGCCTTCCAGGAAGTCTCCGATGCACTGGCCCAGCGCAATACCCTGGGCCGCCAGCTGAAGGCGCAGGAGGACCTGGTGGAGGCCAGCGACGCCTCGTACCGGCTCTCGCAGGCGCGCTTCAACAACGGCGTGGACAGCTACCTGACCGTCCTGGATTCGCAACGCACGCTGTATTCGGCGCAGAAGACCCTGATCGGTACGCGCCTGTCGCGCTGGACCAATCTGGTGACCTTCTACAAGGCCCTCGGCGGCGGCTGGGTGGAACGCTCCGGCCAGCCGGTGGCGAGTGACCTGGCCACGGCCGCGCCATGAGCCCGCGCGCCGACAAGACCCGCGCCATCCTGCTCGATGCCGCGCTGGCCGCGTTTGCCCGGCGCGGTGTGCGGGCCACCACGCTGGAACACGTGGCGGCCAGCGCCGCCTTTACGCGAGGTGCCGTCTACTGGCACTTCCCGGACAAGGTGGCGCTGGTCAAGGCGGTCTTCGATGACCTGGTCTGGCCCTTCGATATCGGTCCGGAACTGGCGGTGTATCGCCAGAGCGAGCAGCCCTTGTTGTTGCTGCGCGAAGTGCTGTGGTTGAAGCTGCTCGATTTCTTGCGCAACGTCCGGCAGCGGCGCCGCATGGAAGTGGTGCTGCGCTATCGCGGCACGCCCGAGCTGCCCGAGGAACTGGGTGAGCGGATCGAATCGCTGAGCCTGCGCACCTTGCAGCACCTGACTGCCGCCATCAACATCGCCTATGAGCGCGGCCAGTTGCGGCGCGGGCTCACGCCCATCGATGTGGCGCGTTGCCTGGTGGCGGCCTGCATGGGCGTCATCGCCGAGCACATGGAAGACCCGCAGGCGCGCCTGGAACATTCCTTCCACCTGGCGCCGTTATTGGTGCTGCAAGGCGCACAGGTGGCGTAAACATTCAGTGCCGCCCGCTGGCGCGCGCAATCAGGGCGTTGAGGAAAGCGCGCGCCGCATCGGGCAGGATGCGGCCGGCCAGGGACTGGATTTCCAGCTGCAGGGTTTTCATAGTCTTGTCGCGGATCTGTTGCGCCACGTGAAGTGCATTGCCCACCGAAAGCTGGAAGCGGATGTCCCAGTGTTGGCGGCAGAATTGTTCGAGCGCCGCTGGCACGAATTCCAGCGCAAAGTCCACGATGGTAGCCAGTTTCACTTCACCCCGGCGCAAGCCCTTCAAAGCCGCCAGCTCGTTGCCGATGCGTTCGGCTGCGAGCCACGCGATCTGGCGGCTGATGGCTGACCAGGCCACGTTGAGCGTAGTGGCCGCCTCGGTGATGGAACCTCGCCGCACCACTTCGAGGAAGTGGCGTACGGCCGTCTCCTGCAGCACGCGCGTACGGATGATTTACCTCCGTGACTTGTGGAAACGGTTTGCTGATTCGGCAATCGATAATTCGAAAACTTGTACTTGTGGCAAACCACATGCCGGCTTAGGATGCGTTCACGGATCGGCGGCATGGTGCCTGCCGCCGCGTCGCGAGGGAGGCTTCATGGATGCTGCACAGGCTGCAATGACGAAGGCGAAGGGTGAGGGACGCTACAAGTATCTGGTACTGGTGTTGCTGTATCTGGGCTGGTGCGTGTCCTACATCGACCGTGCCGCCATCACCTTCGCCGCGACCCAGATCGCCAGCGAATTTGCGTTGAAGCCTTCTGACCTGGGCATCCTGTTGTCGAGCTTCTTCCTCGGCTATTCCCTGTTGCAACTGCCCGGCGGCTGGCTGGCAGACCGCTATGGATCGCGGCCCGTGATCGTCATCTCCATCCTGCTGTGGTCGGTCTTCACCGGCGTGACCGGCATGGCCTGGTCCATTACCAGCCTGGTGGTGATCCGCTTCGCCTTCGGCCTGGGCGAGGGCGCGTTTCCGGCCGCCAGCATCAAGGGCGTGGCCGAAAACTTCAGCCGTGAGGAACGGCCCAAGATGTCCTCGCTGCTGATATCCTCCAATTACATCGGCAGCATGCTGGCCCCGCTGCTGATTGCACCGCTGATCATGCATTTCGGCTGGCGCGCGGTCTTCCATACCATCGGCGTTGCCGGGTTGGTGTTCGCCCTCGTGTACTGGTTCTGCGTGCGGCCGGTGCGGCCCGGCAAGGACGGTCCCAAAGCCATCAACAATCAAGCCTTCGCGGCCCTGCTCAAGATGCCGTTGATGTGGAAGATCGTGGCGGTGTGGTTTGGCCTGTCCATCATCAACAAGGGACTCGACAGCTGGATGCCGACCTACCTGATGACCGTGCGCGGTCTCAACCTCAAGGCAGTGGGCCTGTTGCTGCCGCTGCCCTACATCATGGCGGGGCTGTCTACTGCCATAGGCGGCTGGGTGATGGTGCGCTTCTTCGACGGCCGTGAGAAAGTGCTGCTGATCGCTTCTTCGCTGCTCACCGCAGTCTTCGTCTACTGCATGTACACTGCCGCGACTGTCGAGGGCGTCATCGCCTGGCAATGCCTGGCCTATTTCTTCAAGTCCTTCGTTCTGGCCACCTGTATCGCGCTGCCGACCAAGCTGCTGCAGGCGCAACTGGTGGGCAGCGGCGTGGGCATGGTCAACCTGGGCGGGCAACTGGCGGGTTTCATTTCGCCGCTGGTGATCGGCTTCCTGGTGAGCGCCTTTGCCAACTATGATTACGCTTTTGCCTTCCTGATCGGTGCGGCCCTCTTCTCTGTGCTGGTGAGCTTGTTCATCCGTACCAGCAAGACCGGCAGCCAGTTGCTGCCGGCCTGATCCACTCTCAAGGAAATTCATGTCTGATTCCCTCGTCGAAAAAACTGCCGTCGAACTGCGCCAGCTGATCGGCAGCAAGCAAGTCTCTCCGGTCGAATTGCTGGACGCCTGCATCGCCCGCATCGAAGACCTCAATCCCCATATCAATGCCGTGACCGCCACCTGCTTCGAGCGCGCCCGCCAGGAGGCGCGCGCGGCCGAGCAGGCCGTGATCGACGGTCGCCCGCTGGGCCTGCTGCACGGGCTGCCCATCGGCATCAAGGATCTCGAAGAAACCGAGGGCCTGCTCACCACCTACGGTTCTCCCATCTATCGCGGCAATGTGCCCACACGCGACAATGCACTGGTAGCGCGCCTGCGCGCGGCTGGTGCCATCGTGGCCGGCAAGACCAACGTGCCCGAGATGGGCGCCGGTGCCAACAGCCGCAATACGGTGTGGGGTGCCACCGGCAATCCCTTCAATCCGCTGCTCAATGCGGGCGGTTCCTCCGGGGGCTCGGCGGCGGCACTGGCGGTGGATTTGCTGCCGCTGTGCTCGGGTTCGGATACCGGTGGTTCGCTGCGCATCCCGGCGGCCAAATGCGGCGTCGTCGGCTTCCGTCCTTCACCGGGGCTGGTGCCGAGCGAACGCAAGCTGCTGGGCTGGACGCCGATCTCGGTGGTCGGCCCGATGGGCCGCAATGTGGCCGATACCGTGCTGCAATTGCGCGCCACCTTGGGACTGCATCAGAGTGATCCCCTCAGCTACGCCGTCGATGAAGGCAGCTTCGCGGCGCTGCCGCCGGTGGAGCTGTCGCGCCTGCGCATCGGTTATACCGAAGACTTCGGCGTGTGCGAGGTGGACGACGGCATCCGCGCGGCATTCCGCCAGAAGATGGCGGCCATCGGCCGTTTCGTGCAGGTCTGCGAGCCGGTGGAGATGGACATGGGCGAGGCCCATCGCGCCTTCGACGTGATCCGTGCCGAAGCCTTCGTGGCCGGTTTCGAGGCGGCCTATCGCCGCGATCCTGCCTCGCTCGGCACCAACACCCGCGCCAACTACGAGATGGGCGCGGCCATGAGCCTGTCCGATTGCGCCTGGGCGCAGGGTGAGCAGACCCGCCTGTTCCGCCGCTTCCAGCAACTGTATGCGCGCTATGACCTGATCGTTTCGCCGACCACGCCGGTATCTCCCTTCCCCTGGAGCGAGCTGTATCTCAAGGAGGTCAACGGCGTGGCGCTGGAAAATTATTATCGCTGGCTGGCCCTGACCTATGTGGTCACGCTTGTTACCAATCCCTCGATCTCGCTGCCCTGCGGCCGCGACCATCGCGGCATGCCCTTCGGCTTGCAGGTCACCGGCGCCTTCCGCGACGATGCCCGCCTGCTGTCCTGGGCCGCCGCGCTGGAGGCGGCGTTTGCGGGCGATGCCGCATTGTGCCGGCCGCGTCCTGACCTGGCACAACTGAAGGCGGTCCACGCGCCGCTGACCTCCATCGTCACCCATCCTCCCGTCTTCGATGGGCAGGCCACTGCCGTGGCGGGACAGGCGGCGGTATAAATCATTTAGTCAATTTCAACCTCGACCGATTCCATGAATACCATCCAACGTTTCAATACCAATGCCCGCATGAGCCAGCTGGTGCTGGCCAATGGTTTTGCCTTCGTCGCCGGCCAGGTGGCGGACCACGCCGGTGCTTCCATTGCGCAGCAGGCCAGCGAAGTGCTGGCCAAGGTCGATGCGCAATTGCAGGCCCAGGGCATCGGCCGTGAGCGCATCGTCAGCGCCAATGTCTGGCTCTCCAGCCCCGACCATTTCGCGGCCTTCAATACCGTGTGGGACGCCTGGGTGCCGGCCGGCTACGCGCCCACGCGTGCCTGCGTGCAGGCCCTGCTGATGGCGCCGGGGCTGGATGTGGAAGTGGCGGTCATCGCCGCGCTTTGACCTGATCGAGGGGGCCTGTTCATGAGCCAGCATTGCCGCGTCGACTATCTCATCATCGGGGCCGGCATCGCCGGGGCCTCCATCGCATACTGGCTGGCGCGTCACGGCAGCGTGCTGCTGCTGGAGCGCGAATCCCAGCCGGGCTACCACAGCACCGGCCGTTCGGCCGCACTCTACATGGAGAGCTACGGTCCGCCGCAGGTGCGTGCGCTGACCTGCGCCAGCCGCGCGTTCTTCGATCGTCCGCCGCAAGGATTTACGGAACATGCCCTGCTCACGCCGCGGGGCGCCTTGTTTTACGCCACCTCCGCCTTGCGTGAAGAACTCGACGCCCATGAGGCCCTGGTGCGTTCGGTCTCCGACAAGGTGCAGCGGCTGGACGCGGCGCAGACCCGCGCCATGGTGCCGGTGCTGCGTGAAGACGACCTGATCGGATCGGTCTATGAGGAAGACGCCAGCGACATCGACGTGCATGCCTTGCACCAGGGCTTCCTGCGCGGGGCGCGGGCAGCAGGCGCGCGCGTGCTGTGCAATGCAGAGGTGCAGTCGCTGCAACATGACGGTGAGCAGGCAGAGAGCACGTGGCATGTGCAGACGAGTCAGGGTGAGTTGCGCGCGGGCGTCATTGTCAACGCGGCCGGTGCCTGGGCCGACGAGATCGGCCGCCTGGCCGGGGCGGCACCCATCGGGCTGGTGCCGAAACGGCGCTCGGCCTTCACCTTCGCTGCGCCAGCCGACAGCGCCCACTGGCCCATGTTCATGCCGGTCGATGAATCCTTCTACGTCAAGCCCGATGCCGGCCTGCTGCTGGGCTCGCCGGCCAATGCCGATCCGGTCGGACCGCACGACGTGCAGGCCGAGGAACTGGATATCGCCATTGCCATCGATCACATCCAGAACGGCACCACGCTGGAGATCCTTCGTCCCGCGCATGTCTGGGCCGGACTGCGTTCCTTCGTGGCCGATGGCAGTTTCGTGGGTGGCTATGACACCCGGCTGCCCGGCTTGTTCTGGGCGGCCGGGCAGGGGGGCTATGGTATCCAGTCTTCACCGGCGGCAGGGGAGACTTATGCGGCCTTGATCCGGGGCGAACCTGTACCACCGCATATCGCACGCTTTGGTGTCGATGCCGCAGCATTGAGTCCGGCACGGCTGGGCTGAGCGAACGCTCTCAGCCGCTACTTCCCGATGAGGCAGCGGTGCTGCCAGCGGCCGCCGCCTTCACCGGTCGCGGCAGCTGGCAGTCCTCCACGCGGTTGCGGCCGTTGTCCTTGGCGCGGTACAGCGCACGGTCGGCCCCGGCGAACAGATCCTCGATGCGCATGTCCGGACGCGGCACGCAGGTCATCACGCCGGCGCTGATGGTGACCACGCCGCCAGCATTGCCTTCATGCGGGATCTCCAGGGCACGTACCCCATCGAGTACCTTCTGCGCGATGCGGTGGGCGGCGCCCAGGTCGGTATCGGGCAGCAGCAGGACGAATTCCTCGCCGCCATAGCGCGCCGCCAGGTCGCCATGGCGGCGCTGTACCGCGCGCAGCACGCGGGCGATGTCCTGCAGGCAGTAGTCGCCCTGGATGTGGCCATACAGGTCGTTGTACTTCTTGAAGTAATCGACATCGAACATCACCAGCGACAAGGCGCTCTTGCTGCGGCTGGCGTTCTGCATGGCCAGTTGCAGCTGTTCATCCAGGTAGCGCCGGTTGGGGATGCCGGTCATGCCATCGAGCATGGCCTGCGCCCGCAGGTTTTCGGTGAGCAATTTCAGGGACAGGTTCTTCTTCTCGATTTCTTCCTCGGCGCGGTCGCGCATGCGCACCACGCGCACCAGATAGGCCGTCAGCAGGCCCACCAGCAGCCCCGCCGCGACGATCACCATCAATTGCGCACGCTGTGCTTCGCGCCAGTCGGCCAGCATGTCCTCATGGGCCAGCGCCGCCGTCACGAACAGCGGATAGTCCGGCACACGCGTGAAATAGTTCAGGCGCAGCACGCCGTCCTGGGCCGACTGGATCACGGCCCAGCCGGACTGGCGCTGCCGGGCATGGTCCCGGTAGAGCGGCAGCTCGGCCATGCTCTTGCCGAGGAACTCGGCGCTGTAGGGGCGGCGCAGCAGCATGTTGCCATCGGTGCTGGCCAGCACCAGCGAACCTTGCTTGCCGATGTTGATTTCGTTGAACAGGCGCATGAAATGATCCAGGCTGACGCCCACGCGGATCGTGCCAGCCGGCTTGCCTTGGCGCAGGCGCTGGCGCGTGAGCGGAATGACCCAGTGTCCGGTCACGCTGCTGATGACGGGGGTACCGATGAGCAGGCCGCTGCTGCGGCCCTCAGGGCCGGCCTGCATGCGTGCCATCGCGGCCGCCGGCTCCATGCCGGGCAGGCCGGTCGGTGCCGGCTGGCTGGGCCAGCGGTGCAGGATGCGGCCCTGGTCATCGATGACCAGCAGGCTGTCGAGCTCCGGGAAGAGCCTGCTCTGGCGGGTGAGCAGGTCTTGCAGCAGACGCTGCAGTTCAGCCTGCGGGAGGCTGCGGTTGCCCTCCAGCTCGGCGATTTCCTGGATCAGCAGGTCGGCCGCGCGAAAGCTCAGGTTGACCTGGGTCGACAAGCCCGTGGCGATGTTGAGGGTGGCGGTTTCCCCGCTTTTGAGGGCCGCTTCCCTGCTGGTCAGGCTGCCATTGAGCAGCGCATAGCCAAACAGTGCGCTGCCGAGGATGGCCAGCACCAGCGAAGTGATCCTGACCTTGTTGTTGAGACGTTTGAGGGGCATGGCTTACTCCGGGCTGACTTCTGGTGAGTCATGTCAATCTGGAATCAAATTAATCAAATTCACCATTTGTATTTTACTGCAGATGTATTTTGATTTCCTTTTTTGCAATACAAATTGACCCGGAAAGCATGTGAAGTTTGATGTACGTTAAGCCGGGTGTTGCTTTTGGGGGAAGTCCGGCTTGTTGCTTTGCACCAGCAATTTCCTTGAGGAACGGCGGTTTCCGCGCATCAATCCTCACCGTTGTTCACGTTTGAATAATCGGCTTGGCAACTCTGCCGTGAAAAAACCACGAAAAATCGCTTTAAAAACATTTTCACCGAATCCGTTAAATAAATCGTTTATAGTCAACCTGTTTCGGTGCCGACAGGCGTGCCGGGACCAGGGGTTTCTTGGGATGGCTCAGGTGTAAAACGATCAAGGGGGTAGTATGAAAATTTCGGATATCAAGATCAGTGTTCGGCTCGGCGCGGCCTTTGCCGGACTCATCGTGGTGATGTGCGTGATCGGATTTGTGGCGGTGAAGAATCTGTGGGCGGTCAGCGCCATCACCGATGAAATCGTCAATGACCGATACGCCAAGGTGGCGTTGGTCAATCAGATCAGCGACAAGGTCAACGCCGCCGCTCGCGCCTTGCGCAATGCGATCATTGCCCCTGACCAAGCCACTCTGGACAAGTATGTCGAGCGTTCTCTCAACAGTACGCGCGAGGTGACCGAGCTCATGGCGGATCTGGAAAAGCGGCTTAATACTCCCCAAGGCAAGGAGTTGTTTGCCAAGCTCAAGCAGGTACGGGCCGATTACGCCAAGCCGCGCGACAAGGCATTTGATTTGCTGCGCCAGCGGAAGACGGTGGAAGCGTCAGAGTTTCTTTTCAAGGAAGTGATTCCGGCGCAGGACAAGTACTTCGCGGTGCTCAAGGAACTGGTCGCCTTCCAGGTATCGCTCATGGATCAAAGCGTGGCCAAAGGCGCTGATGAGTCCTCCAACGCCGTCAATACGGTGCTCGTGCTTTCCGGTGTTGCCATCCTCCTCTCGGCGCTGTGCGCGCTGCTGATCACGCGCTCCATCACCCGTCCGCTCAACGAGGCGGTGCACGTTGCTACGGCGGTGGCCGCCGGCGACCTGACGGTGCAGATCAACGATACCGCCAAGGATGAGACCGGTGCACTGCTGGCGGCGCTCAAGGCCATGAATCAGAACCTGCACCGTATCGTGACCGAAGTGCGCCAGGGCAGCGATACCATCAATACCGCCTCCGCCGAAATCGCCACCGGCAACCTGGACCTGTCTTCGCGTACCGAGCAGCAGGCCGGCGCCCTGGAAGAGACCGCCTCGGCCATGGAGGAACTGACCTCCACCGTCAAGCAGAATGCCGACAATGCCCGTCAAGCCAATACCCTGGCCGCGACCGCTTCGCAGGTCGCGATGCAAGGTGGCAGCGTGGTCGGTGAAGTGGTGCAGACGATGGGCCAGATCAATGATGCCTCCCGCAAGATCGTGGACATCATCAGCGTCATCGACGGCATCGCCTTCCAGACCAATATCCTGGCCCTCAATGCGGCCGTGGAAGCGGCACGGGCCGGCGAGCAGGGTCGCGGCTTTGCGGTGGTGGCTTCCGAAGTGCGCACGCTGGCCCAGCGCAGCGCGGCCGCAGCCAAGGAAATCAAGTCCCTGATCGATGCGTCGGTGGAGCGCGTCGATAGCGGCAGCCGGCTGGTCGAGCAGGCCGGCACGACCATGGATGAAGTGGTGGCCAGCGTCAAGCGCGTCACCGATGTGGTGGCCGAGATCACTGCCGCCAGCAGCGAGCAGAGCGATGGCATCGAACAGATCAATCAGGCCATCGTGCAAATGGATGAAGTTACCCAGCAGAATGCCGCGCTGGTGGAAGAGGCGGCAGCGGCGGCGCAATCGCTGCAGGAACAGTCCGGCCGCCTGGTGCAAACGGTCAGCATCTTCAAGCTGAGCAGCCATGAAGGGCATCGTGCGGCACCCGTGAGTGCGCCGCGCACGGTGGATGTCACGCCGCGTGCGGCGGCCTTGCCGCGCAAACCTGCCCCCAAGGCGAGTGCCCCCGCCAAGGTCTTGCCAGCGGCGCAACCGGCCTTGAAGCCGGCGGCCGCTGAGGGAGATTGGGAGCAGTTCTGAGCTTGCGCTAGCCCGGTAGCACAGTGTGAACAAGCAGCGCGTCCATTGGGCGCGCTGTTTTTTACGTCTTCGCGGCCCAATGGTGGCCGGCATCAAGGCCAGGATTCAGGCGTGAATTGAGCGCAGAAATCGGGGCCGAATTCAGGTGTCAATTAGCGCGTCTGTTCGGACCGGAATTGGGGACGTGATTTCTTCGACGCCTCTTTCCGCATTCCTGCCTAGCCCAGTGCAATCCCCTTGAAGCGGACCAGCTTCTGCAAGGCATCTTCCAGGGGCAGCCGCGCGCGTCCGGCGGCGATGCGCAGTTCGCGGTGCAGTTCGGCTTCTTCTGCGCTGTCATCCTCGCATTGCCGGCTGTAGCGCTCGAAGCCGGCCAATGCCGTCAGCAGTTCCGCCAGATGGCGCGGACATTCGCATTGCATGCGATCGGACTGCTCCGACACCGAGGCCAGGGTGCTCTCGCTGAAGCGCGGCTCCGGCAAGGCGTCCTCCTCGCCCCCGGCGTGGCCGGTGGCCGGCTCCATGCGTCGGATCATCTCGCACAGCCATTCCACATCGATTCCTTCCACGGCCTTGCGCACGACCCGATGCCCGGCCTCGGTCAGGCGCGTCACCATGTCTGGCGAGCCAAAGCGATACAGGATCAGCATGGGCAGCTTGATGGAGGTGTTGTACAGCCGCTCAAGACGCTGGTCGAGATCGCTGTCGAGGACCGTGCTTTCCAGCACGAGCAGCTCGGCGTCGACCTGTGCAAGGTCGAGTTCATCAAGACTTTCGACGGCGGCCGCTACGCGCAGTTGCCGATGCTCCAGTGCCTGCGCCACCGCCTTGACGGCCATCCACGGGCCGACCAGCGCCAGCCGAGTGGGCGGGTGCGAAGGGTGCTCGCCATGACCTGCGCCTGCCGTCGCGTAAGCCTCTGCGGGCAGGGCCTGTGCCAGCGCCTGCAGGTCTTGCGGGGCCAGGGTGGCCAGCTTGCCGATGCGATGGCCGGCATCCACCAGGGCCTTGATCCACACCAGGCGTTGCAGGTCTTCCTGCGAATACAGGCGCTGCCCCCCGCCGCTATGCTGCGATGAGGTGATGCCGTAACGATGTTCCCAGGCGCGCAGGGTCTCCACAGACATGCCCAGCTGGCGCGCTACCGCGCCAGGGCGCAGCAGCGGCAGGTCGGACAGCTCCATCGTCTCGGCGGCCGCCGGGGGAGGAGAGGGGGCTTGTTTGTTCGTCATTGTCATGTTTTTAACGAAAATATTTTCGAAATGTACGGATATTTTTTAAATATATCTGTTCAGAGTCGTTGCAAAGCAAATTTGTTGCAAGAGATTGGTAAATATTTCTGTTTGTTTTTGTGATTTTTGCCAGTATGTCACGCTTTTGCTTGGATGTGAAACATCGTGATCAACAACAAGAATCGGCCCGCTCCCCGTGGACACGTGTCGATCCATTCGAGAAACCTTGCAGTCCCCCTGAAAGAACCATCATGAAACTATCGGACCTGAAAATCGGCACCCGCCTTTATATCGGCTTCGGCATGATTTCCGCCATCCTGGTCATCCTGGTCAGTGTGGCGTATGCCAATTTCGCGCGGCTGGGTGCAGCCAATGACTGGAACGTGCATACCTATGACGTGCGCGACCAGCTGCAGGGCATGATCGAGAGCCTCATCAACATCGAGACCGGCCAGCGCGGATTTTCGCTTACCGGCAATGAGGCCTCGCTGGAACCGTACCAGCTGGGCAACGCCAACTTCAAGAAATACCTGGAAAGAGCCCGTGAGCTGACCGCCGACAATCCGGCCCAGCAGCAGCGACTGCAGCTGATCACGGAGGCCGAACAGCGCTGGCTCACTACCGCCATCGAGCCGGCCATCACCCTGCGCCGTGCGGTGCGTGAGGGCCGCGAGCAGATGGCGGCCGTGACCACGCTGGAGCAGGCCGGAAAGGGCAAGACCGAGATGGACAACATGCGCCGCCTGTTGGGCGAGATGGACAATGCCGAGTCCTCGCTGATGGCAGCCCGCGCTGAGGAAGCCGCCGCCCTCAAATCGGTGACCGGCAATACGCTCATCATCGGCGGCATCATTTCGGTGGCGCTGGCCATGCTGCTGGCCTGGTGGCTGGCCAACAACATCACCCGTCCGCTGGCGCTGGCCGTTCGCCTGGCCCGCCAGGTGGCCGGCGGTGACCTGACCGCGCGCATCGAGGTGCGTTCGCGTGATGAGACCGGTGAACTCCTGGGCGCCCTCAAGGACATGAATGCCAGCCTGGTGCATATCGTTTCCGGCGTGCGCCGTGGCACCGACATGATTGCCACTGCCTCTTCGCAGATTGCCAGCGGCAACCTGGACCTGTCCTCGCGTACCGAGCAGCAGGCCAGCTCCCTGGAGGAAACCGCCTCCTCGATGGAAGAGCTGACCTCCACCGTGCAGCAGAACAGCGCCAATGCCCGTGAAGCCAACCGCATGGCGCAGGCCGCTTCCGACATCGCCAGCAGCGGTGGCGGCGTGGTCAGCCGCGTGGTGGAAACGATGGAAGAAATCAATGCGTCCTCGCGCAAGATCGTGGACATCATCAGCGTCATCGACGGCATTGCTTTCCAGACCAACATCCTGGCGTTGAATGCCGCCGTGGAAGCGGCGCGCGCCGGCGAGCAGGGCCGTGGCTTTGCGGTGGTGGCCACCGAAGTGCGCAGCCTGGCGCAGCGCTCGGCGGCCGCTGCCAAGGAAATCAAGTCCCTCATCAGCGACTCCGTGGCCAAAGTGGAGTCCGGCAGCGTGCTGGTCAACGAGGCCGGCGACACCATGCGCGAGATCGTCGAGAGCGTACAGCGTGTGACCGGCATGATCAACGAGATCAGTGCTGCAGGCGAAGAGCAGCGTTCCGGCATCGAACAGGTCAGCCAGGCGGTGGGGCAGATGGACCAGGTCACGCAGCAGAACGCAGCCCTGGTGGAAGAAGCCGCTGCCGCCTCGCAAGCGCTGCAGGAACAGGCACAGGAACTGGCGCAGGCCGTCAGTGTGTTCCGCCTGGATGGCCATGCTGCGCAGGACCACGCCGTGGATGCGGTCGCTGCTGCACCAGCGCCGGCCAGCGTGCCCGCCAAGCCGGCTGCGCTTGCCGTGACGCCGCGTGCACTGGTGCGGGAGCCGCGCCTGGGCAAGCCGCTGGCACCCGTCCTGGCGAGCCGCCACGCGGCCGGCGCCTCTGACGAATGGGTCACTTTCTGAACAGGGCGACCACATGCACGCAGACCTCCTCCGCCTGTCGCCCGCGCTGACGGCGACCCTCCAGCAGGACGCGCCAACACCGCATGAGCAGCAGCGCCTTGCGGTACTGGATAGCTACTGTGTGCTGGACACGCAGCCCGATGTGCTCTGCGATCTTGTGACGGAACTGGCTTGTTCGCTCTTCGGGACCGAGATTGCGCTGGTCTCGCTGGTGGCCGAGCAGCGTCAGTGGTTCAAGTCGCGGCGCGGCCTGGAGGCACCCGGCACGCCGCGCTCGCAATCCTTTTGCAGCCACGCCATCGGGCAGGACGAAGTGATGGTGGTGCCGGATGCCTGCCAGGATGCGCGATTTGCCGACAATCCGTTGGTCACCGGTGCACCTGGCATCCGCTTCTATGCCGGTGCCCCGCTGCAGACCGCCGATGGGGTCAGGCTGGGTACGCTGTGCGTGATCAGCACCTCCCCGCGTACGGAATTCACTCGGGCCGAGCGGCTGACGCTGCGGCAGCTGGCGGCCGTGGTGATGGCTCGCCTGGATACACTGCGCTCAGCCAGTTACATGGATAGCCTGACTGCGCTGCCCAACCGCAGCCGCCTGGACGCGGACCTGCAGGAGCTGGCCGCGTTCGGGCCGGAAGGCGGGGGGCTGTCGGGCAAGCTCACGGCGGTGGTGGTCGACATCTGTGACCGCATCTACCTGCGCGACATGATCAAGGCGCTGGGCTGGGACTATGTCGAGGGTTTCCTGATCCAGGCCATGGACCAACTGCGGCAGGCGCTCGGCGAGGTTGCGCTCTATCGCATCGGCACCACCACCTTCGCCTACCTGGAGCGCAGGGATCGCTGGCAGCCCCAGGTCGAGCGGGTAGAGCGCGCCTTTGCCGGCACGGTGGAGCACCAGGGCATTCCGCATCGGCTGCAGATTTCAGTCGGGATCGTGCCCCTGGCCCAGTGCGGTGAAGTCGGTGAACTGGTGCCTTCGCTGCTGACGGCCGCCGACATGGCCCGCGAGTCCGGCGTACTGCACTGCAGTTACGAGCAGCCGCTGGGACGCCAGCAGAAACATTCCTTCGAATTGCTCTCGGCCATTCCGGGAGCATTGCTTTCGGCAGACCAGCTGTGGCTGGAATTCCAGCCCAAGATTGCGCTGTCCTCGGGCCAGTGCGCCGGGGTGGAAGCGCTGCTGCGCTGGCGCCATCCGGTACATGGCGTGGTCTCGCCGGCGCTCTTCATTCCACTGGCCGAGAAGACCGCGCTGATTCGCCAGGTCACCTTGTGGGTGCTGCAGCATGGCATCGAACAGGCCGCGGCCTGGGCCCGCCAGGGGCGGGCCATTCCAGTGGCCATCAACGTGTCGGCGCGCGACTTCGACAACGATGATCTGGTGCAGACGCTGGCAGTGCAGTTGCGTCGCCATCGCATTCCGGCTGGCCTGATCGAGATCGAGTTCACCGAAAGCGCGATGAGCAAGAACCCGGAGAAACTCTACGGCCGCATCCAGGAGATCAAGCGCCTGGGCGTAAAGGTAGCCATCGATGACTTCGGTGCCGGATTCAGCAACCTCAGTTATCTCAAGAACATTCCTGCGGATTACCTGAAGATCGACCAGTCCTTCATCCGCAGCATGGAAAGCAATTATTCGGACCAGCAGATCGTGCCCTCGATGATCCACCTGGGCCAGAAGCTCGGGTTTGCGGTGGTGGCCGAAGGCGTGGAGACCGAGAAATGCCGCCGCATCCTCCATCATCTCGGTTGCGAATACGGTCAGGGCTATGGCATCGCGCGCCCGATGACGGCGGCCGATACCTGGGACTGGATCGCGGCCCGGGATTGAGCGCCTGGGCCTCCCTCCCGCGGTGACGGGCCCGCTGAGCGCCAGCAGCGCCGGAACAGAGACTTGCAGTGAGTATTTGTGAGGGGTATATTGCCGGATAGAAATATAAATTTGGAGACTATCCGTGACAATCCAACCGGCCCCCCTCCCGTTGGCGTCGATCGCCGTCCTGGTCCTGGCTGTGTTGCTGCCCTTGACGCTGGGGGCATGCAGCCGTTCGCCCAAGGAGCAACTGGCCTTCCAGCATGCCGAGGAGCAGTACCAGATCAACCAGCGCAATGCGGAACTGGCGCGCAGCCGTCCCGAGGGCGAGTCATCGCGGATGGATGAACGCAGCCGGGAGCGGGATTGATTTTCCGCCCGGGTCTTGTCAGCGATAGAGCGCGAGTGCTTGTGCCGCCCAAGCGTTCAGGCTCATGCCGCGTGCCTCCGCCATCGTGGCTGCGTGCGCGTGGATTTCAGGTGTGACGCGCACCATGAACTTTCCCGAAAACGGTTTCTGCGGGGCCCTGCCCACCTTGGCGCAGGCTTCCAGATAATCGTCGACCGCCTCTTCGAACGCCGCCTTCAATGTGACAACAGAGTCACCGTGGAATCCGACGACATCCTGAATTCCGGCGATACGGCCGATGAAACTTTCGTCTTCATCGCTGTATTCGATTCGGGCCGCGTAGCCCTTGTAGATCATTGTTCCCATTCCCTCATTCCTTTCTCCGGGTCGAATCCTGCGTTGCGCAGGAAGGTACGGGCATCTCGGATCTGGTAAGGCTTTGCATCCTTGGCCGGATGTGGACGGTGAAATGTCCCCATGGCGTCACCGAGCATGAAGCGCACGCGCGATCCGCGTCCCTCTACCAGCTGCGCACCGATGGCCAGGAAAAGCATTTCGATCTGGCGCCACTGGAGCGAACGTGCCATCGGATCGCTGAAGATGGCCAGAAGAGTTCGTCGATGGATGCTTTTCATGGCTTGGGTTGATATCAAAAAATGATATCATATTTGTTCTTCAGGGATAAGCCCTGCGATCCCCGCAATTCATCATCCAATCTTCATTTTTTTCGATCAAGTTACTTTGCTGTCCCATTGGCGGACTGCCCCGGCAGTATCTGGATGGGCGTTAGCGGCCATCGCATCGCGCTCCCCTCATTCATCGACGGATTGCACCGGCTGATCCGTCTGGCACAGCGCCTCCAGCGTGCTCAGGTCCGCATCCATGACCAGTTGCCGCGCCATGGTCACAAAACCCGTCCAGACCGGGTTCCTTCGTTGCAGCGTATCGCACCAGTCCAGCAAATCCGACACCGCCCCCATCTCGATGAGCGCCAGCGCCTCCTGCAGGTCGGCCGGAGCGGGGCGCTGCAAGGGCGGGGCGGTACCGTCCTCGCAGGAGGGCTCCTGTTTCTGCAGGCCCAGCAGCCGGCCGATGGTCTCCTGCAGTTCCAGGAAATTGACCGGCTTGAGCAGGCAGGCATCGAACTGTCCACCGTCCTCCTGGCCGCGTTCGGGCTGCAGCGTGGCTGACAGCAGCAGGACCGGTATGCCGGGCAGCAGTCGCCGCGCCGCCTCCAGCACGGCATCGCCATGCAGGCCCGGCAACTGGAAATCGGTCATCACCAGCGCCACGGCGGGCGCATCGGGCGCGGCCATGCGGGCGATGGCGCGCTCGGCATCTGCATACAGCTCCACCGCGAAGCCGACGCTGCCAAGCTGGTCGCCCAGCAACTGGGCGATGTCGGCATGGTCTTCCACCACCAGCACCAGGCGCCCCTCGCCATCGATCAGGAGGCGGCCGCTGGCGTCTTCCGGGGCGTCATGGCGGGCCACGTCGTGCTCGCTGCCGATGGCCGCCGGCAGGCGCAGCGTCATCGTGGTGCCTTCGCCGGGCCGGCTCGACAGTGCCACCTGCCCGCCCATCTGCTGGATCCACTGGCGCACGATGGCCAGGCCCATGCCGATGCCCGGCTGCGAGCGGTCCGCATGGGCGCGTTCGAAGGGTTCGAACACCCGTTTCTGGAAATGCAGCGGAATGCCGCAGCCGGTGTCGCGCACCTGCATTTCCATGACCCCCATGCCGGATTGCGCCGAGGCAGGATGCCATTGCACCTGCAGCACGATGCGGCCATCGCGGGTGTACTTGGCGGCGTTGTCCAGCAGGTTGCCGAGGATGCGCCGCACGCGGCGCGCATCGAGCGTGAGTACCGGCGGTAGCGTCGGCGCCACCTGCAGGCGGAAGGCGTTGTGCTGGCGCTGGGCCAGCAGGCTGGCTTCCTGGCCGATCTCCTGCAGCAGGGCGTGGACGTAGACCGGGGCCGGGTGCGGCAGGTCGGGCCGGTCGCCGCGTGCATAGTCGATCAGGTCATTGACCATGGCCAGCATGTGCCGCGCGCTGCGCACGATGATGCGGCCGTGGCGCGCGCGCTCGTCGCCGCCGGTCTGCAGCATGTCGGCAAAGCCCAGGATGGAAGTCAGCGGCGTGCGCAGGTCGTGGCTGATGCGGGTGAGGAAGCCGGTCTTGGCGCGGTTGGCCTGGTCGGCCGCCTCCAGCGCTTCGCGCAGTTCGCGGGTGCGCGCGGCCACGGCCTGTTCCAGCTTCAGCTGCTCACGCACGCGCAGGTAGAGCATGGCCCATTGCATCTGGTCATGCTTGCGGTGCAGTTCCAGCGCGCGGCCGATGATCACCAGGGCCGTCATGCACAACAGCCCGATCTGGAACAGCGCCGCGAAATGCCAGTCCGGCAGCAGGCTGCGATCAACGAGCCCGTTCAGTTCCAGCAGCTTGACCGACATGCCCAGCCAGGCCAGGGCGAAGGACAGCGTCAATACCCGGGCATGGGGCAGGCCAGCGCGCCAGGCGTGCAGCAGCGAGGCCAGCCACATCACATAGGCCAGTGCAGCGGTGGCGTTGGCCAGCGGGGCGGTGACGCGATAGTTGCCCAGTGCGGTTGCGCCGATCACCGCGATCAGCAGCGCCTGGATGACAGCATAGACGCTGTTCCAGGGGCGCAGGCGCTGCAGGCCGACCAGCACATAGCTCATGCGCACGTACAGCAGTGTGGCCAGGCAGCCCAGGGTGGCCGGTGTGCGCACCAGCCAGGCGCCGCCTTGCGGAAACAGATACAGCTGCAGATACCCCTGGAAGGTCCAGATGTATGCCAGCGCCGTCACGATCCACGCGGCCATGAGCACGAAGCCGCGGTCGTGCCAGGCGATGCCCTGGATCAGCGCATAGGTCACCAGCAACACCGACACGCCCAGCACGAAGGCCTGGATGGATAGTTCGCGTCCTTCATCCTGCCGGAACGCGGCGCTTTCCCAGAGCGCCACATTGAGATCAATGGCTGAATCACCGGTCACCCGCAGCACCCACTGGCGCTCTTCACCCGGGGCCAGCGTCAGCGGGAACAGGGGAGTGCGGCTGGCGATTTCACGCCGGGCGATCGGATGCAGGGTACCGGCGTAGCGCGGGATGACATCATCGGCCGTGTGCGCGGACGATGAGGGCAAAGAGGGCAGCCAGTACAGCCGCACGTCCTGCAAGCGTGCCGACCCCATCGCCAGCCAGCGCGTGACATGCTCGCTGCTGTCGTTGCGGACCTGTCCGCGCAGCCAGAAGGCGCCGGTGCTGTAGCCCTCCTGCAGCATGGGTATGTGGATGGCTTCCCATGGACCGCTGGCCAGCGCGGTCGAGAGCAGCTCGCTGGCGCGGGCGTCGCGCAGCACCTGCAATTGCGGCGTGATGACCTGGTGGGTGGCGATGCTGGCCAGCTCGATGGAGGGCGGTGCGGGTGAGGCCAGCACCAGGGGCGACAGCAGGCTGCACAGCAGCAGCCAAGACCACAGCAGTGCTGCGCGCAAGCGTGACATCGTCCTCTCGTCAGCGCCGGAACTGGCTGGGCGGCATGCCGAAGCGTTCGCGGAAGGCCGTGGAAAAGTTGGCCGTGTTGCTGTAGCCCAGCGCCAGCGCAATGGCGCCGATGTCGAGGGTACTTTCAGAGAGCAGGCGGCGGGCTTCCTTCATCCGCTCTTCGCGCAGGAAGTCGAAGACGGTCACTCCGGCACAATGCTTGAAGGCGCTCGACAGCCGCCGCGCATTGGTGCCCACCGCCGCCGCCAGGGCATTGAGTCCCAGCGGCTGGTCGAGCTTGTCCATCATGAGGCGGCGCGCTGCCTGGAACAGCACCATGTCGAAGGTACTGGAGCCGCCTTGTGGCACCGGGCCGACGGGCGTCTGGGTGACCGGTGGCAGGTCCACATGCACGGGTGAGCGCAGGTGCACGCATAGCCGCAGCCGCACTTCCTCGAAATCGAAGGGTTTGGTGATGTAGTCCACGGCACCGACGCTCAGGCCATTGACCTTTTCCTCGGTGGCCGCAGCCGCCGAGAGGAAGATCAGCGGAATGTTGCGCGTGGAGGAATTGGCTTTGAGCAGGCGGGCGCTGGTGAGTCCGTCATAGACCGGCATGCGGATGTCCATCAGGATCAGGTCCGGCCGCACCGTCTGCGCCTTGCGATAGCCATCCTGCCCATCGCGTGCCACGTACAGCCGCGCACCATGGCACAGCAGGAAGTCGGAGAGCAGCATGCGATCTTCCTCGGCGTCGTCGACGACCAGGATGCGCTGCCCCGCCAAAGGCCCGGCGTACACCGGGTGTATCGATTTGTAGACCATGTTTGCCTCATCTTGAATGAGCGGGAAGTTACCGCGAAATGTTCGAGACACGAAGCGAAAATGGCCTGGCAGGAAATATTTTTCCTGCGATCAAAACTATGCGGTCGATGGGCAAAACATCGTCGAGGAAATTGTCGAAAAAATTCGATATCGATGAACTGCCAGCTTGTGATTTTCAGGCAGTGGCCGGCTCAGCAGATGCTAGGGCCTGTTCACATTAAAACTGCGCACTCGCAGATTTAATGTGAACAGGCCCTAATTGGTACTGCCAAATATTCTTCCCTGAAGCAAACTCAGTCGGCGACCCCGCAAAAACCTGGAGAGAAAATCACGGGCTTCTTGCGCTAGATTGCCTCTCCGTGGTGAGCATGGCATCGCTGCCGCTGCCGCTGCCGGGACCGATCCCTGCAACTGCGATGGCGTCCCTACTCACCATCAGAACGGACCGGTGTCCAAGGTCCGCCATCGAACATGCGTCGCTATGAGATCAGGGAGAGACAAATGGCCAGCATATTGTTGGTAGAAGATATTTTGATGAACTATCGCAACCGCAATCTTTGCACTTTTCTGGAAGAGCAGGGGCACAGTGTCAGCCGGGTACGCGCCGAGGGTGAGCAGTTGCTGATGCCGATACGCAAGAGCGATATCGCCATCATCCACGTCGGATGCGCCAGCGCGGCGGGCTACCAGCTCACGCAGCAATTGCGCAGCGCCGATGCCCGCATGGGCATCCTGCTGCTGGCAGCCACGCATGAGAGTGCGACGGTGCGCATCACGGGACTTGAGCGCGGTGCCGACTTCTGCGAAGTGTTGCCGCACCGGCTCGAACTGCTCAACGCCTACCTCGATGCCATGCTGCGGCGGGTCATGCCGCAGGCGTGGCAACTGGATGTGGGCGCACGCACGCTGCGCGCGCCACGGCATGACGCGGTGGGCATCAATTCGCGTGAAGTGGCGTTGTTGAAGGCCTTGGCCGAGAGCTCCCGGCATGCTGCCGACCGCTGCGCCATCGCGCATGCCTTCGGGATGGAGTGGGTCAGCTTCGACGAGCGCATCCTGGAAAAGACCGTCAGCCGGCTGCGCCGCAAATGGCGCGACAGCACCATGTGTGACCTGCCGCTGCGCACCCTGCATGGCGTGGGCTACTGCTTCACCGAAGCGATCCAGGCCTGCTGAGGCTGCTGTCCGACTCCTCAGTCCTGGCGTGCCTGGACCTGGTTGCCGGCCACCACGAACTTGCCCGCGCCCAGGTGGTGCAGGGTGTGGAGGTCGGCGTTGCCTTCGGTGAAGTTCCAGTGGCCGTTCTCGAAGATGCGCACATCGGCAGCGGCACTGACGACTTCACCGAACAGGGTGTCGTAGGCATCTTCGGTCTGGCCCTGCGGCAGCCAGCGGCATTCCAGCCAGGCCGCACAGCCTTGTTCCAGGACCGGCATGCCCAGCACCGGGCCGGTGCGGGCAGCAATCTGGTGGCGGGCGAACTTGTCTTCGTCGCGTCCGCTGGCGCTGCCGACCGCGTAGGTCAGGTCCATCCGGGCCGCACCGGGAACGATGATGCCGAAGCTGCCTGACTGCTTGATCAGTTCACGCGTCCACGTGCTCTTGTCGATCACCACGGCGATGCGCGGGGGAGTGAATTCGACCGGCATCGACCAGGCGGCTGCCATGATGTTGCGATGCGCGCCATGGGCGCTGCTGATGAGCACCGTCGGGCCATGGTTGATGAGGCGGCTGGCGTATTCCAGGGCGACCGGACGGAAGTGCTCGGAAGCGGTAGCGGCAAGGGGCTGCGACATGAATTTTCCTCAACAGGGATAAAGGGCAAGCATGCCACAGAACCGCCTGCTGCGTGCTTGCCCGCCCTGTTGCAAGTTATCCTGCGCGGGCTGCATTCATTGCCACGCGGCGAGTTCGCGGGCGGCTTGGCGATGCGCCTCATTGGCGGGATCAAACCTGTCCGTATCCACCGCCAGGACCAGCGTTCCCAGCCGGCTGCCATCGGCCGCATGAACCGCATGCAGGCGGTTGCTGCCAGGGACTTCAGACGCATCGATCACCCGCGGAAGATAGCGCATCCAGATCGCACCGAGGGGATCATCGAGGAGGGCATTCTCATCGTGCCCCGCGTCCTCTTCTTGCGGACTGCTGATGCCGATCTCCACCCGGGACGCCGGCCACCATTGCACCAGGGCGCTGACCAGGGCGAGCAGCGTATCCTGCTGTTCCAGTTGCGGGAGGAACTGGCTTTGCAACAGCAGGTGGCATGGCTCGCCGTAGCGCTGCGTGCCCAGGGTATGCAGCAGGAAGGCACCGGCGCCGTCTTCTTCACCGCTCCACAAGGCCAGCGGGCGCAAACGGTCATCGTCCCGCATCGCGTCCTCATCATGCAGGACCGCGATGGCGGCGGCTGTGGGCGCATTTCCGGCGAAGGCGGGCGGGCAGGCCGGGTATTCCGGCGAGCCGGCTTCCGCGGCCGGCGCATACCAGTTTTCCACGGCGAGTCCTTGCAGTGCCAGCCAGTCAAGCAGCGGCAGCAACTGGCGCAGATGATCGGCCACGCCGGGTAGCGTGGCATGCGGCGAAGGGTAGCTCAATTCGAGATGCATGGTCTTCACAGGGGAGCAGTTCAGGAAATCCGGATGCAAGCCAGGAGAGGGCGTCCGGTGTGAAGGCGCGATGATGGGGGAGAGGACGGCCGTTGTTGGAAATGACGCCAATGTTTTGGGGAAACTACAAACTATTTTGATGCACGCGGGGCCTGTGCGCCCATGTGGCCGCGCAATGAACAACGGGAGCCGCAGCTCCCGTTGTTCATGATGCAGATCGCCTCCTGCGCATGGCAGGCGTGAGCGGTCTTACTTGCCCCAGCTCAGGACCATCGGGTCCAGTCGGCGCGCCACGCGCAGCAGGCCTTCGCGCACCTTGGGATGCATCGGGGCTTGCGGATGGCGCAGCATGTCGGACTTGATCACGCCGCCTTCAAGCATGAGCGCCTTGCACGCCGCCAGGCCGCATTGGCGGTTCTCGTAGTTGATCAGCGGCAGCCACTGCATGTACAGCTCGGCGGCCTTCTCGGTGTCGCCCGCGAAATACGCGTCGACGATCTTGCGGATGCCGTCCGGATAGCCGCCACCGGTCATGGCACCGGTCGCACCGCCATCCAGGTCGGGGATCAGGGTGATGGCTTCTTCGCCATCCCACGGGCCGACTACGGCGTCGCCGCCCAGCTCGATCAGTTCGCGCAGCTTGGAGGCGGCACCGGCGGTCTCGATCTTGAAGTAGGAGACGTTCTCGATCTCCTTGGCCATGCGGGCCAGGAAGGGCGCCGACAGGGGCGTACCGGCCACCGGCGCATCCTGGATCATGATGGGGATGTCGATGGCATCGGAGACGCGGCCAAAGAACTCGTAAATCTGTTTTTCCGACACACGGAAGGTGGCGCCATGATACGGCGGCATCACCATCACCATGGCCGCACCGGCATCTTGCGCCGCACGGCTGCGCTCGGCACAGATCTGGCTGCCGAAGTGGGTGGTGGTGACGATCACGGGGATGCGGCCGGCCACGTGTTTCAAGACCGTATCCTGCACCAGCACGCGCTCTTCGTCGGAGAGCACGAACTGCTCCGAGAAGTTGGCCAGGATGCAGATGCCGTTGGAGCCGGCATCGATCATGAAGTCGATGGCGCGCTTCTGGCCTTCCAGGTCCAGCTTGCCGTTTTCGTCAAAGATGGTCGGGGCGACCGGGAATACGCCGCGGTAAATGGGGGTGCTCATGGAGTCTCCGTCTTGGTTGTCGTGGGCCATCACAGCGATGGCGGTGTGCGATGGCGATGAATATACGTGGGGCCCGATGGACTGTATAGTGAAGACTTTCCATCATGTGATCGCTTTTTGGAATCACCCATGAAACCCGCGCCCAGCCAGCAAAGCCTCCACAGTCTCCTGTCCCGCCTGCGCATGAAGCAGCTGCAGTTGCTCATCGCCCTGGATGATCACCAGTCCCTGCACAAGGCCTCCAGCGCCCTGGCCATGACGCAGTCGGCAGCCAGCAAGTCGCTGGCCGAGCTCGAATCGATGCTGGATGCGCAATTGTTCGAGCGGACCAAATCCGGCCTGATCCCCAACCAGTTCGGCCACTGCGTGATCCGCTACGCGCGGCTGATGGCCACCGATCTCGGGTCGCTCTGCGAAGAAATGGCGCAGATCCGCTCCGGACGCGGCGGACGCCTGGCCATCGGGGCGGTCATGGGGGCCTTGCCGGAACTGGTGGTGCCGGCCGTGGATGCCTTGCAGCGACGCCATCCCGAGCTTTCCATCGATATCGTGGAAGAGACCAGCGTGCAGCTGCTGAGCCTCCTTGACGAAGGCCATCTCGATTTGCTGGTGGCGCGTGCCAGCGTCTCGGACAATCCTGGCAAGTATCACTACCAGCCCTTGTCGGAAGAGCCGCTCTCGGTGGTGGTCTCGGGCGAACATCCCCGAGTGCGCGGCAAGCAGATGAGCCTGGCGGCACTGGCCGGCTATCGCTGGGTCACCTATCCCAGCCACATGCCGCTGCACGCGGTGCTGGAGCGCGAGATGGACCTGGCCGGGGTGAGCATGCCCGGCAATGCGACTTCCACCGCCTCCACCTTCGTGACGGTGGCCCTGCTGCAGCAGGGCACTGACATGGTCTCCATCCTGCCCACGGCGGTGGCCGAGATGTTCGTCAAGCGCGGCATGCTGCGCATCCTGCCGGTGACGCTGCGGTCGATGTCGCAGACCATCGGCATCGTTACGCGCAAGGGTGGGCAGTTGTCCAGGGCGGGGGAGGCCTTCGTGGGCTTGCTGCGCCAGGGCGCCAAGGCTGCCTGAACCTGTCCGGGTGCCCGGCCGTCGCTGCACGTAGCGGCCAGGGAGGGTTGGTCTCCATCCGGCCCCGTATTTCTCTGTCCTCTCTCTGAGGCGCAGTGCTTCACCTGCGCCGTCCAGGCGGCCGTTGCCGGCCGCGCTCGTTCGCCCTTGTCCCATGCCCTGTTCGAATCCTGCCCCGTCGCAAACCGCCGCACCACGGTGGATGCAGGGCGAGGTGAAAGGATATTCACCTCATCCATGCAAATAATTCGGGTAGCCTGTTCTGGTGTAATGGTATAGTGATGATACCAGTTGGGCTTCTCAGAGCTGATCTGTGTGTTGCCTTCTGGAAAAACAAAGAAATAACAAAGAAGCAACCAAGGCAGCCAGGCGACCGCGAGGCGCACAGCCCCCGCGTTTCCTGGCCTCACCCGCAGAGGTTGTCGTTGAACAGGCACAGCCTCTCAACCCGACAGGAGACAAGACAACAATGGAGACGCCCCAAAGCGCCGTCGAAAGATCGGCCATCCGCAAGGTCGCAATGCGGCTCGTGCCCTTCGTGGGCCTGATGTTTTTCATCAACTTCCTGGATCGCACGGCGATCTCGTTCGCCGGCCCCAATGGCATGAGCCGTGACCTGGCCCTGACCGCCGCCCAGTTCGGGTTTGCGGCCGGGGTCTTCTTCATCGGCTACGTGCTGCTGGAGATCCCCAGCAACCTGGCCCTGCACAAATACGGCGCGCGCCGCTGGCTGGCCCGCATCATGGTGACCTGGGGCATCGTGGCGTTGCTCTTTACCTGGGTCAGCAGCGTGGAGGGCCTGTACGTGCTGCGCTTCCTGCTGGGCGTGGCCGAGGCCGGCTTCTTCCCCGGTGCCATCCTCTACCTGAGCCTGTGGGTCCCTGCACGACACCGCAGCCATATCCTGGCCCTGTTCTACCTGGCCCAGCCGCTGACCATCGTCATCGGGGCACCGGTGGCGGCCCTGCTGATCGAGGCACACGGCCTGTTCGGCCTGGAAGGCTGGCGCGTGATGTTTGCCGGGGTGGCGCTGCCGGCCATCGTGGTGGGCGTGATCGCCTGGTTCTACCTGGCTGACCGCCCGGCCGACGCCAAATGGCTGGAGCCGGCCGAGCGCCAATGGTTGACCGCCGCCCTGCAAGCCGAACAGAGCAGCAAGCGCGTCGAGCACGTGGCCCATGCCGGGGCGGCGCTGAAGAATCCGCGCGTGTGGCTGCTGGCACTGGTGTATTTCGGGCTGATCTATGGCCTCTATGCCCTGGCCTTCTTCCTGCCGACCATCATCGGCGGCTTCGAGGCGCAGTTCGGCAGCAAATTCAATGTCTTCCAGAAGGGCCTGATCACGGCCATCCCCTACCTGCCGGCCGCTGTCGCGCTGTTCCTGTGGAGCCGCGACGCCACCCGGCGCGGGGTGCGCAGCTGGCACGTCGGCCTGCCCGCCTTGATGGGCGCCATCAGCATCCCGGCCGCACTCTACATGCAAAGCCCGGCCACGACCGTGCTGGCCATTACCGTGACCGCCTGCGCCATCTTCTCGGCCTTGCCGGCCTTCTGGTCGATTCCGGCGCGCTTCCTCTCGGGGGCAGCTGCGGCGGCGGGCATTGCGCTGATCAACACCGTGGGCAACGCCGCCGGCTTCATGGCGCCCTTCATCACCGGCGCCATCAAGGATGCCACCGGCAACTACCAGGCGCCGATGTTCGTGGTAGGTGCGCTCATGGCGGTATCGGCCCTGGTGATCTTCGCCATCGGTGCCGGGGCAAGGCAAGAGGCCAGCGAGTTGCAGGGACGCGTGATCGCCGAGTGAGATCGGTACGTGGAAACAATCGGCCCGCTCAACGAAGGAGCGGGCCGCCAACGATGACAGGAGAAATGATATGAAGGAAAAAATTGCACTCTTCGGCGCAGGCGGCAAGATGGGCGTGCGCCTGGCGAAGAACCTGAAGAAATCCGACTACCGCGTGGCCCATGTGGAAGTCAGCGCGGCCGGCCAGCAGCGCCTGCGCGATGAAGTCGGCGTGGAGTGCGTCGGCATCGACGCCGCGCTGGACAATGTGGACGTGGTCATCCTGGCCGTGCCCGATACCCTGATCGGCAGGATCGCCGCCGAGATCTCGCCCAAGCTGCGTGCCGGCGTGATGGTGATGACGCTGGACGCCGCCGCGCCCTTCGCCGGCCACCTGCCGGACCGGCCGGACCTGGTCTACTTCGTGGCGCACCCATGCCATCCACCCATCTTCAACGATGAAACCACGGCCGAAGGCCGACGCGATTTCTTCGGCGGTGGTGCGGCCCGGCAATCGATCACCAGCGCCCTGATGCAGGGGCCGGAGTCGGCCTTCGATCTCGGGGAAGACGTGGCCAAGGTCATCTACCAGCCCATCCTGCGCAGCTATCGCCTGACCGTGGAGCAGATGGCCATCCTCGAACCGGGGTTGTCGGAGACGGTCTGCGCCACGCTGCTCTACGCGATGAAGCAGGCCATGGACGAGACCGTGCGCCGCGGTGTGCCGGAAGAGGCGGCACGCGACTTCCTGCTGGGCCACATGAATATCCTGGGCGCGGTGATCTTCAAGGAGATCCCGGGCGCGTTTTCGGATGCCTGCAACAAGGCCATACAGAACGGCTTACCACGTCTCTTGCGCGATGACTGGCTCAAGGTCTTCGACCACGACGAGATCGCGGAGAGCATCCGCCGCATCACCTGACCGGGAGCGCGCATGGAACGCATCTACGCCAGCTACTGGCTGGAAACGGGTGATGATCCGGCCCGCGCGGCCGAGGTCATCGCCGGCGAACAATCCAGCGGCACCTTCGTGGCCCTGGCCACCGAAACGCCCGCCCTGAAGGAGCGCTCCGGGGCGCGGGTGGAAAAGCTGGAGATCCTCGGCCACAGCACCACGCCCAGCCTGCCGGGCGGCATGCCCGCTGCGCGCTATACGCAATGCCGGCTGGAACTGTCATGGCCCCTGGAAAACACCGGCGCCTCGCTGCCCAACCTGATGTCCACGGTGGCCGGCAACCTGTTCGAATTGCGCCAGGTCTCGGGCCTGCGGCTGACCGGGCTACGCTTGCCGCGCGCCTTCGTGGAGGCCTATCCCGGCCCCGCCTTCGGCATCGCCGGCACCCGCAAGCTGACCGGCGTGACCCACGGCCCGCTGATCGGCACCATCATCAAGCCCAGCATCGGCTTGTCGGTCGAGGAGACGGTTGAGCAGGTGCGTGAACTGGTGGCCGGTGGCATCGACTTCATCAAGGACGATGAATTGCAGGCCGATGGTGGCCGCTGTCCCTTCGATGAACGGGTGCGTGCGGTGATGCGGGTGGTCAACGAGCACGCCGAGCGTACCGGAAAGAAGGTGATGGTGGCCTTCAACCTGACCGGCGACCTCGACCAGATGCGCCGTCGCCACGACCTGGTGCTGGCCGAAGGCGGTACCTGCGTGATGGCGGTCCTGAATTCCATCGGCCTGGTCGGCTTGCAGGAATTGCGTCGCCATGCGCAGTTGCCGATCCACGCGCACCGCGCCGGCTGGGGCTATCTCACGCGCAGCCCGCAACTGGGCTGGGACTACGCGCCCTGGCAGCAGCTGTGGCGACTGGCCGGGGCTGACCACATGCATGTCAATGGCTTGCGCAACAAATTCAGCGAACCGGACGACAGCGTGATCACCGCGGCGCGTTCGGTACTGCAGCCAGTGGTCCCCGGTGTCGAGATGGTCAGTACCATGCCGGTGTTCAGCTCGGGCCAGACCGGGCTGCAGGCCGCTGATACTTACGCGGCCATCGGCTGCGCCGACCTGATCCACACGGCTGGCGGCGGCATCTTCGGCCATCCGCAAGGCGTGGCCGCCGGTGTGCAGGCCCTGCGCGAGGCTTGGGTGGCGGCCATCGAAGGCGTGCCGCTGCAGCAGCATGCGGGCAAGCATCCGGCCCTGCAGGCAGCACTGGAGTTCTGGAAATGAGTCTGCTGACCGATCCTGACGGCCTGCCACCGGGTTTGCTGCTGGCGTATTACGGTGACGACTTCACCGGCTCCACCGATGCCATGGAGGTGATGAGCGCGGCCGGCTTGTCGAGCGTACTGTTTTTGCGTACGCCCGATGCGGCACTGCTGGCGCGGTTCCCCGAGGCGCGCTGCATCGGCATCGCGGGTGCCTCGCGCGGACGTTCGCCACAGTGGATGGATGAACACCTGGGCGCGCCCTTTGCCGCGCTGGCCTCGCTGCGTGCTCCGCTGATGCAGTACAAGGTGTGCTCCACCTTTGACTCTTCGCCCGCCATCGGCTCCATCGGTCGTGCCATCGACCTGGGTGTGCGCCACATGCCCGGCGACTTCTCCCCCATGATCGTGGGGGCGCCACGGCTGAAGCGCTATCAGGTCTTCGGCCATCTCTTTGCGGCCGTCGACGGTGAAGGCTACCGGCTTGATCGCCACCCCACCATGGCCCGTCATCCCGTCACGCCCATGGACGAGTCCGATCTGCGCCGCCACCTGCGGCGCCAGACGGCGCGCCGCATCGAACTGGTAAACATGTTGCAGTTGCGCGAGGGCGCGGAGGCTGCGCATGCCCGCTTGCCATCCTTGCGTGGCAAGGATGTACCGGTGGTGATGATCGACGTGCTCGATGAGGAGACCCTGCGCGAAGCCGGGCGGCTGGTCTGGGAAGGGCGCGGGGCGGGCGTCTTCACGGCCTCTTCATCGGGGTTGCAATATGCGCTCACGGCCTATTGGCGTGCCCGTGGCTGGATCTCGCCCGAGTCCGGGTTGCCGCAGGCTGGCCCGGTGCCGGTGATCGCGGCCGTCAGCGGCAGTTGTTCGCCGGTCACAGCAGGGCAGATCGGCTGGGCGCGCGAGCATGGCTTCGTCTGCTTGCGCATGGACCTGCCGGCGGTCTTGTCCGAGGCCACGCGCGAGACCGAACTGGCGCGGCTGGTCTCGGCCGCCGTGGCGGCACTGCGGGAAGGCCGCAGTCCGTTGGTGTTTTCAGCGGAAGGGCCGGATGACCCGCAGGTGACCGGCTTTGATGCGATGGCCGCTGCTGCCGGGCTGGCGCGCCAGGAGGCAGCGCAGAAGGTAGGCTTGGCACTGGCCGCCACGATGCGCCGGCTGCTCGATGCGAAGCCCTTGCAGCGCATCGCCATTGCCGGCGGCGACAGCTCGGGCGAGGTGGCCAGTGCGCTGGACATTGCGGCGCTGTCGGTCTGCGCCGGGCTGGCACCCGGGGCGCCCTTGTGCCGGGCGTGCTCGGACCATCCGGGGCGTGATGGCCTGCAGCTGGTGCTCAAGGGCGGGCAGGTCGGTGCACGCAGCTTCTTCGGCGATGTACTGGAGGGACGGCGCAGCTGAAACAAGAGGATCGACGGGCGGCCGCAATCACAGTCCTGGCGCGGGATTGTGATAGAGTGCGCGTCCAACGAAACCTACAATTGAGACAGTGCTGCCATGCCGGAACCGATACAGCGACGCAAGCTATACCAGGAAGTCCTGGAGCGCCTGATGGCGCGCATTCATCAAGGGGAATTTCCGCCGGGGTCCCAATTGCCTTCCGAACGCGACCTCATGGACCAGTACGGCGTCGGCCGCCCGGCCGTGCGTGAAGCGCTGCAGGCCATGGAGCGCTCGGGTTTCGTGGAGATTGCCCATGGTGAACGGGCGCGTGTGGTCGACCCCACGGCCGACCGCCTGATCGCCCAGATCGCGGCTGGTGCGCAGCATCTCTTGCGCACCAAGCCGGACATGCTCAGGCATATGAAGGAAGCGCGCGTGTTCCTGGAAACCAGCACCGCCCGCATGGCGGCCGAACGCGCCACCGAAGAGCAGGTCGCACGCCTGCGCGAGGCCATCGCCGCGCACCGCGCTTCGATGGTCAACCTGGAAGAATTCATTGAACGCGACATGGCGTTTCACCGCGAGATCGCCGACATCAGCGGCAATCCGATCTTTCCCTCGGTGGTGGAATCGATGTTCCGCTGGGCCAGCGAGTTCTACACCACCCTGGTGCGCGCGCCCGGCGCCGAGGAACTGACCCTGGCCGAGCACCAGCGCATCGTCGACGCCATCGCCGCGCATGACGGCGATGCCGCCGCCGAAGCCATGCGCGCGCACCTGATGCGGGCCAATGACCTGTACCGGGAACTGGGCCAGCAGTAAAGCAGCGCAGTGAACAGGCGCTAGCGCAACATGCCGTGCCAGGTCGGCTGTTTTTCTTCGTGATAATAAGGGCGGGTCAGCGGTGCCGACATCACCGCCGCATCGGCCAGCACCGTGACCGTGAACAGGCCGGGTGGACCGTCATAGCGGCGGCAGGCCTGGGCTGAATTGCGGTTGTTGTGCATGTCCACCACCAGCAGGCGTTTCTCCTGTTCGCTCATGCCAGGCAGGGGCGGCGGCGCCATGCGCTTGGGCGGGATCACCAGGGCGTCGCCCGGTTCCACCCACAGGTCGGCCAGGCTGATTTCATTGACGTAAGGACGCCAGCGCGCCACCGTGATCACCAGCGGCTCGGGTCCGCGCGAAAAGAAGATGTGCGCGAAATCGTGATACTCCAGGTCGGTGGCGTTCCAGGTCAGCAGCTCGCGGCTGCGGCCATCGCCCAGGTAGGGCGATTCATAACCGGCCCACTTGCCGTAGGTGTATTCGGCCATGACCAGGCCCTCGTAGGGAAAGTACAGGCACTGGCCGTCGCGCAGCAGGGTCGCGCCGAAGGCCTGGGCGCTCTCCGCGGTCGCGGGCAGCGGCTCGTAGCGCACCTCGGGAACGCGGAAATCGAATTCGGTAATCTCGTAAGGGGGCCAGTCCTTGGGCGTGACGGTGCGCTGCCAATGGGCGATGTCGCGGTAGGTCGCACCGCGTTCCAGGGCCGGTGCTTCCGGTGCCAGCGTGATGGGCACGCCGACGGGGGTCTCGATCTGGCTGCCCACGCCCCTGTCATTGAGCATGTAAGGATATTGCTTGGGATCGCGCAAGGGCGTTGACGGCCCATCCTTGATGAAGAGAACGGGATCGAAATCACTCTGGTCTGGCGGCATGGCTTCCCCTGGCGTTGGTGTGTTGGTGCGGTGGCGTGGTGACGATGGCCGTCCGGCCTCCCCCGAGGCGGTGCGGCGAGCGCGATCTTCGCACATTTACGGCGGTGACGGCAGTCCCGTGCTCAACGTGCTGGCAAGCGCCGGATACGATAGACGCAGCGCCTGCCCCCTGTGGGCAGGTGTTCCTCGCGGGTGATGGCGAACTCCTTGCCCAGCACCTCGCCGAAGAGCTGCAGCTCCGAACGGCAAAACCCCTGGCAAGTGCTGGCGGCGGCGCAGATGGGGCAGTGGTCTTCGATCAGCAGCCAATCCCTTCCATCCTTTTCCACCCTTGCCATGTAGCCCTCGGCGGTGCGCAGCTCGGCCAGTCGCTGCAGGCGCTTGGCGGGCGCCGTGATCCCGTCGCACTGCAGCAGGTAGTCCGCGCGCATGTCCTGCTCGCGCTGGTCGATCAGCTTGTTCAGGCCGGGCTCGCCAAAGAGCTGGCGGATCGAGCCGATCAATTGCACCGTCAGCTGGGCGTGGGTGTCCGGGAAGCGGCGATGGCCGGCACCGGTCAACTCCCAATCCTGGCGCGGCCTTCCGGCTCGCACCGTGGTCTGGACCTGGCGCGGACAGATCAGGCCTTCGGCCGCCAGCTTCTGCAATTGCTGGCGCGCCGCCTCGGGCGTGACCTGCAGCTCGCCTGCCAGTTCGGCGGTGGATGCCGGCCCACGTGTCTTCAGGCGCAGCAGGAGACGTTCGGCCGTGCTGGGGCCGGTGTCGGCAGCAGAGCTTTCTTCGCGCATGTTATTTTCCAAGTGTTTACTTGTTTAATTAAAAAAATGCTCTTACCATTTGGGGTAATTAAGCAAGGAATGGCTTGCATAATATCCCGGTGCCTCGTCCTTGTCGATGCGGTCCCGGGCCACGCATCGTGTTTGCTGCATAAAGAAAGGTTTGTTGCCATGACCCGTTCTTCCACCTCGTCCCTTTCCCCAGGCGCCGCAACGGCTGCGGCCGGCTGGGGCGAACTGCTGGGGCCGCACCGCTGGCGCGCCGTCGCGCTGACCGGCGGGGTCGCCCTGTATGCGATCAACGTGCACATCGTCACCACCATCCTGCCTTCGGTGGTAAGGGATATCGGTGGCCTGGCTTACTACGCCTGGAACGTGACGCTCTTCGTGGCCGCCTCCATCGCCGGTTCTGCCTTGACCGGCAAGCTCATGGGCGCAATCGGCGCACGCGCCACCTATTTGCTGGCACTGGCACTGTTCGGCTGCGGTGCCTTGCTGTGTGGCAGCGCTGCCAGCATGGCATGGATGCTGGCCGGGCGGGCGGTGCAGGGCGTGGGCGGCGGTCTGCTGGCAGCGCTGGCGTATGCCCTGATCCCGCTGGTGTTCGAGCCGCGTTTGTGGCCGCGTGCCATCGCGCTGGTGTCCGGCATGTGGGGTGTCTCGACCTTGCTGGGCCCCGCCGTCGGTGGCCTGTTTGCCGCTGGCGGCCATTGGCGGGTGGCGTTCTTTGCCTTGTTGCCCTTGCTGGCCGCACAGGCCTGGCTGGTGTGGCGGCAATTGGGACCGGCGACGGTACGCAGCCTGAGCGGCCCGGCACAGGCCGTACCGCTGGGACGCATCGCCCTGCTGGCCGCATCGGTCTTGTTGGTGGCGCTGGCCGCACAGACCGAAGATGACTGGCTGGCCGCCGCCTGCGTCGTGGCGGGGCTGGTGCTGGCCGGGTGGATGGCCCGCATTGACCTGCGTCATCGTGTGAACCTGTTGCCGCACGCGGCTTACCGGCCGAACACAATCATGGGTGGCGTGATGGCCTGCATCGGCTTGCTGGTCATTGGCACGTGTGTGGAAATCTTCCTGCCGTATTTCCTGCAGAATTTGCATGGCTATGATCCGCTGGGCGCCGGGTATGCGACGGCGGCCATGGCAGCGGGCTGGAGCCTGGGCTCGCTGGGCGGCTCGGGGCTGGGCGGACGGGCGGCATTGCGCATGATCCGTCTCGGGCCTTGGGTGATGACGCTGGGCATGGCCTTGCTGGCGCTGCTGATGCCAGCGCAGTGGCTGCCCGCAGGCCTGCTGGCCGATGGCCTGGTCGTGCTGGCGCTGGCGGCCACGGGCCTGGGCATCGGCATGGGCTGGCCGCATCTGGTGGCACGTGCGCTGCATGCGGCGCAGCCTGGCGAAGAGAACCTGACCTCTTCAGCCATCACGACCGTGCAATTGTTTGCCATGGCGCTGGGGGCGGCACTGGCCGGGCTGGTCGCCAATCAGGCAGGGCTGGGGGAGGGCGGCACGCAGGCGACGGCGCATGCCGCGCGGGTCCTGCTGGCGCTGTTCACGCTGGCGCCGGCATGGGCCATCGTGGTGGCGCGCAGTGTGGCGCGGGACCGGTGAGGCGGGCATGGAGGCTTCAACACCGTTGACCGAAATCGACTACCACCTGCTGGTGGCCGAGTTCGACATGCTGTGGGCGCGGCCACCGGAGGCGGCCCTGCGCGCGCGGATGGATCAGATGATGCGCTTGATCTCGGCGTTCGAAGAGAGCCGGCGGATCGCTTCTTCAGCCTGTGACAGCGCCGCTTCGGGCAGGCGCAGGTGAAGATGGGCCAGGGTGTCGTGGCGGCTGTCCAGCAATTCGTATTTCTGCTGGGCCAGCCAGTGGCGCAGCTGCGGTTCGGCCGAATAGACCACGCCGATCTCGATCTCGGCCTGGGCCACGCGTTCGGTGCGCTCGGTACTCTTGAGCGCAGTCGCAATCGCATCCGTATAGGCGCGCACCAGGCCGCCTGCACCGAGTTTGACGCCACCGTAGTAACGCACCACCATGGCCAGTACGCCATCGAGTTCGTGATGGCGCAGCACTTCCAGCATTGGGCGTCCGGCCGTCCCTGAGGGTTCGCCGTCATCGGACATGCCGGACTGGCCACCGGCCATCAATGCCCAGCAGACGTGGGTGGCGCTGCGATGGGTGTCGCGCATGCGGGCGATTTCCTGCATGGCGGCCTCGCGGCCGGGGACCGGCATGACGATGCCGATGAAGCGGCTCTTGCGGATCTCCAGTTCGATCTCGGCGCGCTGGGCGATGGTGAAGGTGGCCATGCGGGAGGGCGCTTCAGTCTTGCGGGGCAGTGCCGCCCTTGAGCAGGGCCAGCTCGGCGCGCAGGCCCTGGTTCTCTTCCGACAGGCGGCTCACGCGCGCCTGCAGCGAGGCAATTTCACGGCGCAGGGTGGCGGTGAGTTCGTTTTCCTGGCCGTCCACCAGCGGGATGGCGTTTTCCGTCATCGCCTCATCGGCCTTGGGCGCGCGCGGGGTGCGGGTGGCGGCTTTCTGCTCGCGCACCTTCTTGGCGGCTTCGCGCAATTCCTTCTTGCCCCCGGCCACGGCACTGACCTGCGCCTCGCTGGGCAGGGTCGCCACGGCGGCTGCGGCGTTGATGGAAATGGCACCGCTGCGTACGGCTTCCACCAGTTCAGGGGCGGCAGTCTTGCGGATGCGGTCGATCTGGCCGATGGTGGCACTGCTGATGCCGGCGGCGCGGGCGATGTCTTCGCGGGTCTTGATGCGGCCGGTGTTGTCGTCGGCGTGCCAGGGATCGTCGCTGGCCGCAGGCGCGTCGCTGGCAGCCGCGCCTGCGCCTTCGCTCTCTTCCGTGGCGGTGCTTTTGGCCGGCATGGCCTCGGCCTTGGTGCGGGCGGCGATGATGTCGCGCTTGCGCAGGGCCAGCATGCCGCGCTGGAAGTCGGAGACGCTGCGGCGGCCGAGCTGGTTGTCGATCATCCAGAGCAGCACGTCTTCCAGCGAGCCGAAGCTGTCGTTCTGGATGGTCTTGAAGGGCAGGTCGTACTTGCTGCAGATTTCGTAACGGTTGTGACCATCGATGAGCACATCGCCCCACAGCACCAGCGCATCGCGGCAACCTTCGGCCAGGAGGCTGCGTTCCAGCGCCGCGTATTCATTGGGGGTGAGGGGATCGATGTACTGTTTCAGTTCTTCGTTGATGACGATATTCATGTGCCTGTGCTGCCTGGGATGCCTGTGATGCCTGGATGGGCTGGAGCGGATCGTAAAGCCAGGGGCCGCATTCTACACCACCGCCTCCCGCACCCGCCGGACGGGCATGGCGCTTGCAGTACAATGTCGGGCTTCGTCACTGCTTTTCCTCGCGTCATGCGCCTCTCCTCTCGCTTGATGGCTGCGGCCATCGCTTCGGTGTTCCTTCTTTCTGCCTGTGGTACCACCTCATTGCTGCCGGGCGGCGCTTCGTCCAAGCCGGTCGAGGCCAGCGCTTCCACGCCTGCCGTCACGCCCGTCGCTCCCAGCGCCACGGCCGCGCCCACCCCGCGCAAGATCAAGATCGGCCTGGCATTGGGCGGCGGCGCAGCACGCGGCTTTGCCCACATCGGCGTGATCAAGGCGCTGGAAGCCCAGGGCATCACCGTCGATGTGGTGGCCGGTACCAGTGCCGGCAGTCTGGTCGGGGCGCTCTATGCGGCCGGCAATGATGGCTTCGCGCTGCAGAAGCTGGCGCTGGCCATGGACGAGGCGGCCATCTCGGACTGGTCGGTGCCGCTGTTCTCCAAGGTCAGTGGCGTGCTCAAGGGCGAGGGCGTGCAGAACTACGTCAACAAGGCCGTGCACAACGTCCCCATCGAGAAATTCAAGATTCCCTTCGGGGCGGTGGCCACCGACCTGCGTACCGGCCAGCCCATCCTGTTCCAGCGCGGCAATGCCGGCACGGCCGTGCGGGCGTCGTCGGCCGTGCCGGGCGTGTTCCAGTCGGTCAGGATCGGCGACCACACCTATGTGGATGGCGGGCTGGTGTCGCCGGTGCCGGTGCGCTTTGCGCGGCAGATGGGGGCGGACTTCGTGATTGCGGTCAACATCTCGGCCAATCCCGAGGCGCAGGCGGCCTCCAGCAGCTCCATCGACGTGCTGCTGCAGACCTTTGCCATCATGGGCCAGACCATCAACCAGTATGAGTTGAAGAATGCCGACATCGTCCTGCAGCCGGGCCTGGGTTCGATGAAGGGTAGCGACTTCGCCAGCCGCAACGTGGCCATCCTGGCCGGGGAGCAGGCCGCTACCGCCGCCATGCCGGACATCAAGCGCAAGCTCAAGTTGATGGCGACTGGCGGCAATTGAGGGCTCGGCCGTTGTTGGCCGTGATATGAACGAAAAAAAAGGCCGCTGTCTCCAGCGGCCTTTTACCATGCGGTCTGCACCGCGATGGTGATCATTTCTGTTCGTCTTCGCCTGCGATGATGCGGCGTGCACCATTGAAGCGCTTCTTCCAGTAGGACTCGTCCATGCTCTCGATACGCACCTGGCCGCCGGCCGAGGGGGAGTGGATGAACTTGCCGTCGCCCAGGTAGATGCCCACGTGCGAGAAACCACGGCGCAGGGTGTTGTAGAACACCAGGTCGCCCGGCTGCAGGTTGTCGCTGCCGATTTTCTCGCCCACGCGGCTGATTTCCAGCGAGGTGCGCGGCAGGTCGGTGCCCCATGCTTCCTTGAAGACGTAGCGCACCAGTCCGCTGCAATCCAGGCCGGTATCGGGCGAATTGCCGCCGTAGCGGTAATTGATGCCCAGCATGGCCAGGGCCTGGGTAGCCAGTTCGGAGGCGCGGTTGGTGATGTCTTGCAGGCGGGCGATCGCGAGATTGGTCTTGCTGATCAGCTGCTGGGCTTGCGGGGAGGTGGCTTGGGGAGGGGGAAGATCCTGCGCTGCCAGGGAAAGGTCAGCGGAATAGGCCGATGCACTGATCCAGATGCCGGCTGCGAGCGCGCACGCACGAGCGGTTTGTCGTCGGATTCGTTCAGATCGGCGTAGGGTCATCGGGATCCTCTCAGAATAGGATTGCGGGACTGTAAGGTAAATCTTACGGCTTGTCAAAAGCTGGATTCGTGCCAGCTTGTCAAATTGAAATCAATTACGGGGCAAAAGCGGCGATTTTGCTGCCTTCTCCCAGTCAGTGTTTTTCCTACACGGGGTAGGAAAATATTTCGGCTAAATGATTTACGTTTTTGCGGAAAGTTTCCTCGATGCATGAGAAAAGAGATTGGCAGGGCCGGGATGATGCAAAAATCTTCATCTAACGGACAAGGATGAGTTGGCCGGGCGGGATGTCAAAAAAGATATTCTGGCCGTACAATCAGCGTTCAATTTTTTCTGCCTATCGGAGCAAACATGCAAACCAAACCGTTCCTGTCGCTGGACGACGTCAAGAAGATCGCTGCCGGCGCTGAAGCCGAAGCCCGTGCCAACAACTGGAACGTGGCCATCTCGGTGGTCGATGACGGCGGCCACCTGCTGTGGCTGCAGCGCATGGACGGCGCCGCCCCGATCTCCTCGCAGATCGCCCCGGCCAAGGCGCGCACCGCTGCCCTGGGTCGCCGCGAAAGCAAGATCTATGAAGACATGATCAACAACGGCCGCGTCTCCTTCCTGAGCGCTCCTGGCCTGGACGGCCTGCTCGAAGGCGGCGTGCCGGTGGTGGTCGATGGCCATTACGTGGGCGCCGTCGGCGTCTCGGGCGTGAAGTCCTCGGAAGACGTGCAGATCGCCAAGGCCGGTATCGCTGCCCTGGGCCTGTAATTCCCCTCGACGCCGGCGGCCTTGGCGGCCGGCGTTCCCGCCTTGCTTGCACCCCGTTTCGGTCCCAATTCGGTGCGGTGCCGGTGCTATTGGCGCCAACTTTCGGCAATCTACGATTTGCCGGAGGGAGGCTTTTGCGCTATAATCGAGCGGTTTAGCCAATTTTATCCGCCGTAGCGCATACCCATTCCTCTTCCTCGTTCCCAACAGGCCCAGCCACGCTTCCGTACCGAATGAGTCGGGGTGTTCGCGCCGGTCAGTTTGGCGCGCAAAGGTCTACCGGTCATCCAGCCGCGGCGGTAACAATCTCAGGAGTTACCCTTGCTGCCTCTTCTTTCCGGTCCCGCGATTCCGGCCGTCCTCGCGCTCGCAGACGGGTCTGTCTTCCAAGGTTTTTCCATCGGCGCCGCAGGCAACACCACCGGTGAGGTCGTGTTCAATACCGCGATGACCGGCTACCAGGAAATCCTGACCGACCCCAGCTACAGCCGCCAGATCGTCACCCTTACCTATCCGCACATCGGCAACACGGGCGTGAACCGTGAAGACGTCGAAGCGTCGCAGATCCACGCCGCCGGCCTCATCATCAAGGACCTGCCGCGCCTGCTGTCGAACTTCCGCAGCCAGCAATCGCTGTCGGATTACCTGAAAGAAGGCAACATCGTCTCCATCGCCGGCATCGACACCCGCAAGCTGACCCGCATCCTGCGCGAGAAGGGTGCCCAGAACGGCGCCATCGTCGCCGGTGAAGCCGACATCGCGGCCGCCACCGCCAAGGCACTGGAACTGGCGCGCGCCTTCCCCGGCCTGGCCGGCATGGATCTGGCCAAGGTGGTCTCCACCAAGAAGGCCTACAACTGGACCGAGACCGAATGGCGCCTGGGCCGCGGCTATGGCCAGCAGATCACCCCGAAATTCCACGTGGTCGCCTTCGACTACGGCGTCAAGTACAACATCCTGCGCATGCTGGCCGAGCGCGGCTGCAAGGTCACCGTGCTGCCGGCGCAAGCCACTGCGGCCGAAGCGCTGGCCCTGAACCCGGACGGCATCTTCCTCTCCAACGGTCCTGGCGATCCGGAACCCTGTGATTACGCCATTGCCGCTTCCAAGGAGCTGATCGAGCGCGGTATCCCGACCTTCGGCATCTGCCTGGGTCACCAGATCATGGCCCTGGCTTCCGGCGCCAAGACCTTGAAGATGAAGTTCGGCCACCACGGCGCCAACCACCCGGTGCAGGACCTGGATTCCAAGCAGGTGATGATCACCTCGCAGAACCACGGTTTCGCCGTGGACCAGGCGACCCTGCCGGCCAATTGCCGCGTGACCCACGTGTCGCTCTTCGACGGTTCGCTGCAAGGCTTCGAGCGTACCGACAAACCTGCTTTCTGCTTCCAGGGCCACCCCGAAGCATCCCCTGGACCGCATGACATCGCTCCCCTGTTCGACAAGTTCGTGGCGATGATGGAGAAGAAACAAAATGCCTAAGCGTACTGACATCAAAAGCATCCTGATCATTGGCGCTGGCCCGATCATCATCGGCCAGGCCTGCGAATTCGACTATTCCGGCGCCCAGGCCTGCAAGGCCCTGCGTGAAGAAGGTTTCAAGGTCATCCTGGTCAACAGCAACCCGGCCACCATCATGACCGACCCGGAAATGGCCGATGCCACCTACATTGAGCCGATCACCTGGCAAGCTGTCGAGCGCATCATCGCCAAGGAAAAGCCGGACGCCATCCTGCCGACCATGGGCGGCCAGACCGCGCTGAACTGCGCGCTGGACCTGCATCGCAATGGCGTGCTGGAGAAGTACAAGGTCGAGCTGATCGGCGCGACCCCGGAAGCCATCGACAAGGCCGAAGACCGCTCCAAGTTCAAGCAGGCCATGACCAAGATCGGCCTGGGTTCGGCCCGTTCGGGCGTGTCGCACACGATGGAAGAATCGTGGGCGGTGCAGAAGACCATCGGCTTCCCGGTCATCATCCGTCCGTCCTTCACCATGGGCGGCACCGGCGGTGGTATCGCCTACAACGCCGAGGAATTCGAAACCATCTGCAAGCGCGGCCTGGAGGCTTCGCCGACGTCCGAACTGCTGATCGAAGAATCGCTGATCGGCTGGAAGGAATACGAAATGGAAGTGGTCCGCGACAAGGCGGACAACTGCATCATCGTCTGCTCCATCGAAAACCTGGACCCGATGGGCGTGCACACCGGCGACTCCATCACCGTGGCGCCGGCCCAGACGCTGACCGACAAGGAATACCAGATCATGCGTAACGCCTCGCTGGCGGTGCTGCGTGAAATCGGTGTGGATACCGGCGGCTCCAACGTGCAGTTCTCGGTCAACCCGGCCGATGGCCGCATGATCGTCATCGAAATGAACCCGCGCGTCTCGCGTTCCTCGGCACTGGCCTCCAAGGCCACCGGCTTCCCGATCGCCAAGATCGCCGCCAAGCTGGCCGTGGGCTTCACGCTCGATGAACTGCGCAACGAGATCACCGGCGGCGCGACCCCGGCGTCCTTCGAGCCGTCCATCGACTACGTCGTGACCAAGATCCCGCGCTTCACCTTCGAGAAATTCCCGCAGGCCGACAAGCACCTGACCACCCAGATGAAGTCCGTGGGTGAAGTGATGGCCATCGGCCGTACCTTCCAGGAGTCCTTCCAGAAAGCCCTGCGTGGCCTGGAAGTGGGCGTGGACGGCATGAACGAAAAGACCACCGACCGCGAACTGATCGAGAAGGAACTGGGCGAACCCGGTCCGGACCGCATCTGGTACGTGGGCGACGCCTTCGCGCAAGGCTTCTCGCTGGAAGAAGTGCATGGCCTGACCCACATCGACCCGTGGTTCCTGTCGCAGATCAAAGAGATCGTCGACATCGAACTGTGGCTGGAAAAGGATGTGGCGCTGGAGTCGCTGGACAAGGCGACCCTGTTCCAGCTGAAGCAGAAGGGCTTCTCGGATCGCCGCCTGGCCAAGCTGTTGAAGACCACCGACACCGCCGTGCGCGAGCAGCGCAAGAAGCTGGGCGTGCGTCCGGTCTTCAAGCGCGTCGATACCTGCGCGGGCGAGTTCTCGACCGATACCGCCTACATGTATTCGACCTATGACGAAGAGTGCGAATCCAACCCGACCGACAAGAAGAAGATCATGGTGCTGGGCGGTGGCCCGAACCGTATCGGCCAGGGCATCGAGTTCGACTACTGCTGCGTGCACGCGGCACTGGCGATGCGCGATGACGGTTACGAAACCATCATGGTCAACTGCAACCCGGAAACCGTCTCGACCGACTACGACACCTCCGACCGCCTGTACTTCGAGCCGGTGACGCTGGAAGACGTGCTGGAAATCGTCGACAAGGAAAAGCCGGTTGGCGTGATCGTCCAGTACGGCGGCCAGACCCCGCTGAAGCTGGCGCTGGACCTGGAAGCCAATGGCGTGCCCATCGTCGGCACCTCGCCTGACATGATCGACGCCGCTGAAGACCGCGAGCGCTTCCAGAAGCTGCTGCAGGACCTCGGCCTGCGCCAGCCGCCCAACCGTACCGCCCGTACCGAAGCCGACGCGCTGCAACTGGCGCAGGAAATCGGTTATCCGCTGGTGGTGCGCCCGTCCTACGTGCTGGGTGGCCGCGCCATGGAAATCGTCCACGAGCAGCGTGACCTGGAGCGCTACATGCGCGAAGCCGTCAAGGTTTCGCATGATTCGCCGGTGCTGCTGGACCGCTTCCTGAACGACGCCATCGAAGTGGACGTGGATTGCCTCTCCGACGGTGAACGTACCTTCATCGGCGGCGTGATGGAGCACATCGAACAGGCTGGCGTGCACTCGGGCGACTCGGCTTGCTCGCTGCCGCCGTATTCGCTGTCCAAGGAAACGATTGAAGAACTGAAGCGACAGACCGCACTGATGGCCAAGGGCCTGAACGTGGTCGGCCTGATGAACGTGCAGTTCGCCATCCAGCAAAGTGAAGTCGATGGCAAGACCGTCGATACCGTCTTCGTGCTGGAAGTGAACCCGCGTGCATCGCGTACCGTGCCCTTCGTCTCCAAGGCGACCGGCCTGCAGCTGGCCAAGATCGCTGCACGCTGCATGGTCGGCCAGTCGCTGGACAGCCAGGGCATCAAGAACGAAGTCGTGCCGCCTTACTACAGCGTCAAGGAAGCCGTGTTCCCGTTCGTCAAGTTCCCGGGCGTGGACACCATCCTCGGCCCTGAAATGAAGTCCACCGGCGAAGTCATGGGCGTGGGCAAGACCTTCGGCGAAGCCTTCGTGAAGTCGCAGATGGGTGCTGGCGTGAAGCTGCCGAAGTCCGGCAAGGTCTTCCTGTCGGTGAAGAACAGCGACAAGCCGCGTGCCGTGCAAGTGGCGCGCGACCTGGTCGCCCTGGGCTTCTCGATTGTGGCCACCAAGGGTACGGCGGCTGCCATCAGCGCTGCCGGCATCCCCGTGGCGACCGTCAACAAGGTGGTGGAAGGCCGTCCGCACATCGTGGACATGGTCAAGAACAACGAGATCACCCTGGTGGTGAACACCGTTGAAGAAAAGCGCAACGCCATTGCCGACTCCGGAGCGATCCGCACTTCGGCGCTGGCCGCCCGCGTGACCACCTTCACCACCATCGCCGGTGCCGAAGCGGCAGTGGAAGGCATGCGCCATCTGGACGCGCTGGACGTCTACGATTTACAAGGCCTGCATAAAGCTATACACTAAACCCACAACACGTTACTTTTGCCGGCTTTAGCTTGATTGACGCCGGCAGGCAAAGAGGGCATCTGAGCAATCGATGCCCTCTCTGACTTTTGGACGACACCCTGCGGCCACAACATGTTCAATGTTGCAGGGCAGATCCGTCCGGGGACGCTAAGGACATGACGCCATCGGGCCACATGCAAGTGGATTTGCGCGTGGCGTCATGTCCTTAGCGGCTCTGAGTCAGAGCGCGTGTTGTTGAAGAGCTGACGGAATCCTGCAGCAACGGTCCGTTCACCAGCCAGACTGTTCCCGTAAAAACAAGGCTTGTCCGCCAGGTTGGCGGCGCGGCTCTCTTTTTGCGTATTCAGCGGCCGGCGGACCTTGGATGCGTCTTCCGTGTAACCCTAACCTTGAGCAAGAGACTTATGAGCACAGTTCCCCTTACCAAGCGTGGCGCCGAACTTCTGAAGGAAGAATTGCACCGTTTGAAAACCAAAGACCGTCCGGAAGTCATCAATGCGATCGCCGAAGCGCGCGCGCAGGGCGACTTGTCCGAAAACGCCGAATACGAGTCCGCCAAGGAGCGCCAGGCCTTCATCGAAGGCCGTATCGCTGACCTGGAAGGCAAGCTGGGCGCGGCCCAGATCGTGGACCCGGCGGAACTGAACGCCGAAGGCCGCGTGGTCTTCGCCTCCACCGTGGACCTGGAAAACCTGGACAGCGGCGAGAAGGTGACCTACCAGATCGTGGGCCTGGACGAAGCCGACATCAAGGAATCGAAGGTCTCGGTGACTTCGCCCATCGCCCGTGCCCTGATCGGCAAGAGCGCCGGTGACGTGGTGGCCGTGGAAGCCCCCTCGGGCCTGAAGGAATACGAAATCCTGGAAGTGCGCTACGTCTGACGTAGACTGCCGCATCCGTCTCGCTGAAGCCTGGCGGATGCGGCATTGATCCTGCCGCAATACCGACGCCGGAAATGAAAAATGCCCGCATCAGCGGGCATTCTGTTTTGTGGGCCGCAGCAAGCTGCAGCCCGGTGCGTGCAGCGACCGAAGGATCAGCCGAGCGACTTCTTGGTGCTGCGCTGGCGCGGCTTGGCTTTCTTGACCAGGCCACCGGCGGTGATGCGTTCATTGCCCTTGAGCATGACCTTGCTCACCGAAGGACGCTTGGTGGCGTGCGACTTGACGATGGTCACTTCGCGCAGGCCGCCCTTGGCACCGGCAGCGGCTTTCTTGCCTTCGTCCTTTTGCGGGCGATACAGCACCAGCAGCTTGCCGATGTGTTGTACCGGTGCCGCCTTGAGCTCGGCGCAGATGGTTTCGTAGATCGCGATGCGCGCTTCACGGTCGTCGCCGAAGACACGGACCTTGATGAGGCCGTGGGCGTTCAGGCTCTTGTCGATTTCCTTCATGACGGATTCGGTCAGGCCACTTTCGCCTACCATCACGACGGGGTTCAAGCCATGGGCCTGGGCGCGCAGTTCGCTGCGCTCGGCGGGAGTCAGATTCAACATGGGAGTGCAGGTTCGGGACGAGGTCTCGGCGATGCCAAGTTGTCCCTCAATGAGATAAAACCAGTATTCTACGCGAATGGCAAAGAACAAACTGAACAAAAACTGGTTACACGACCATATCAACGACCCTTATGTGAAGTTGGCACAGAAGGAAGGCTATCGCGCGCGTGCCGCCTACAAGCTCAAGGAAATCGATGAGGAAGAGCGTCTCATCAAGCCCGGGCAGGTGATCGTCGACCTTGGCTGCACCCCCGGCAGCTGGTGCCAGTACGCCCGCAACAAGCTGGCCGGCGCTGAAGGCGGCGGCATCCATGGGACCATCATCGGCCTGGACATCCTCCCCATGGACCCGATTGCCGATGTGCACTACATCCAGGGCGATTTCCGCGAAGACGAGCCGGTACGCCAGCTCGAAGCCGTCCTGGCCGGCCGCAAGGCCGACCTGGTGCTATCGGACATGGCGCCCAACCTGTCGGGCGTGGCCATCGCCGATGCCGCGCGGGTGGAGTACCTGATCGACCTGGCCATCGATTTTGCGCAGCTGCACATGAAACCTGGCGGCTCATTGCTGGTCAAGTGTTTCAACGGGACCGGCTACAACGAACTGGTGCACAAATTCAGGGCCGAATTCAAGACAGTGATGTCCAAGAAGCCCAAGGCCAGCCGCGACAAGTCTTCCGAAATCTTTCTGCTAGGGAAAATCCTTAAAAATCCTCGCAGCTAAATCGGTTAAAGTTGACACAGAGTGGTTCCGTTTTCTGCAATCTGGCGCAAAATCTGCTGGAAACCCGGCAATTTAGTGAATTTTCCTGCCTTGTTTTGCCTGATTTCAGCCTTATATCGATTTTTGTAAATCGTTAGTCTGGCTGAATCGAAGGCAAACGCAGGCAAGGATGTCTCCCCGCCAATCGCAATGATCATGTTCGAATGGCAAGCAATTGGCGGCTGCCGCCGTGCGTGACGCGTGTTTGTGCGTTGCGTGGTGGCACAGCGGGGCAGGGCGAGGCCAGGCGGACGGCGGTTTTCCGTGTAAGGGTGGTTGAATCCGGGTAAAATCGGACGATACAAAGGCAACGTGGCGCGCAGGCGTCGGAGGAGTTCCAGTGAACAATATGTTTTCCAAGGCTGCCATCTGGGTAGTCATCGCGCTCGTGCTGTTTATGGTCTTTAAACAGTTCGACAACCGCAGCCTGGCGACCAACGCCAAGTCGATCGCGTATTCGGACTTCATCTCCGAGGTCAAGGCCGGACACATCAAGGATGCGACCATCGAGGATCGCACCATCGTGGCGACCACCCAGGACGGCACCAAGGTCAAGACCGCGACCACCATCCTGGACCGCGGCCTGGTCGGCGACCTGCTCAACAATGGCGTGAAGTTCGACGTGCGCCAGCCGGAAGAGCAGTCCTTCCTGTCGCAAATCTTCATTTCCTGGTTCCCGATGCTGCTGTTGATCGGCGTCTGGATCTTCTTCATGCGCCAGATGCAGGGCGGCGGCAAGGGCGGCGCGTTCTCCTTCGGCAAGTCCAAGGCGCGCATGCTGGATGAAAACAGCAACTCGGTCACCTTCGCCGACGTCGCCGGTTGCGACGAAGCCAAGGAAGAAGTCCAGGAGCTGGTCGAATTCCTGCGTGACCCGACCAAGTTCCAGAAGCTGGGCGGCCGCATCCCCCACGGTGTGTTGATGGTCGGTCCCCCGGGTACCGGTAAAACCCTGCTGGCCCGTGCCATCGCTGGCGAAGCCAAGGTGCCGTTCTTCACCATTTCGGGTTCGGACTTCGTGGAAATGTTCGTCGGTGTCGGTGCCTCCCGTGTGCGCGACATGTTCGAGAACGCCAAGAAGCACGCTCCCTGCATCATCTTCATCGACGAAATCGACGCCGTCGGCCGCCATCGTGGTGCCGGCATGGGCGGCGGCAACGACGAACGCGAACAGACCCTGAACCAGATGCTGGTGGAGATGGACGGTTTCGAAGCCAACTCCGGCGTCATCGTCATCGCCGCTACCAACCGCGCCGACGTGCTGGACAAGGCGCTGCTGCGTCCGGGCCGTTTCGACCGCCAGGTGATGGTCGGCCTGCCCGACATCCGTGGCCGCGAACAGATCCTCTACGTCCACATGCGCAAGGTGCCCATCGCCCCGGACGTCAAGGCCGATATCCTGGCCCGTGGTACGCCTGGCTTCTCAGGTGCCGACCTGGCCAACCTGGTCAACGAAGCAGCCCTGTTCGCTGCGCGCCGCAACAAGCGCCTGGTGGAAATGCAGGACTTCGAGGATGCCAAGGACAAGATCGTCATGGGCCCGGAACGCAAGTCGGCCGTGATGCGCGAGGAAGAACGCCGCAACACCGCCTACCACGAGTCCGGCCACGCCGTGGTCGCCAAGCTGCTGCCCAAGGCCGATCCGGTCCACAAGGTCACCATCATGCCGCGTGGCTATGCCCTGGGCCTGACCTGGCAGCTGCCGGAACATGACCGTGTGAACATGTACAAGGACAAGATGCTGGAAGAGATCTCGATCCTCTTCGGTGGCCGTATCGCTGAAGAAATCTTCATGCACCAGATGTCCACTGGCGCCTCCAACGACTTCGAGCGCGCGACCAAGCTGGCTCGCGCCATGGTCACCCGCTACGGCATGTCCGTGACCCTGGGCACCATGGTGTATGAAGATTCGGAGCAGGATGCCTACTTCGGCCGCATGTCCTCCAAGACCGTTTCCGAAGCCACCCAGCAAAAGGTGGACGCTGAAATCCGCAGCATCCTGGACGAGCAATACGCCCTGGCTCGCCGCCTGCTGGAAGAGAACCGCGAGAAGGTCGACGTCATGGCCAAGGCCCTGCTGGAATGGGAAACGCTGGACGCCGACCAGGTCAACGACATCATGAATGGCGACGAACCGCGTCCGCCGCGCAATGGTGTTCCGGCCAAGAAGTCGTCCTCGGACAACAACCGCTCCGGCGACGTGTCGCCCAACGCCACGGCCCCGGCCTGAAGCGCGCAGCGTGAGGCGCAAGGCGTGAATGCCTGAAGCCGCAGTCCCGATGAAGGTGAGGAGAAATCCTCACCTTTTTTATTTGGCCAATGAATTTGGCAGGTGAAAAACGGTACAGCCGATGACGTCCTTGCCGGACAAAAGTGTAAAGGCGGTCCATCGGCGGTGTATCATGCTGCCGCACAGCGATGGTGCGCGGCGCAGCAGGCACATGGCCGCCCCTCGGGCAATTCATCCGCATCACCCACCACAACGATGACGCAAGCTTTCCTCAAATGCGGCAGGTTCCGCCTGCCGGTCCAGTACGGCCGCCGGCCGCTGGTCATGGGCATCCTCAACGTGACGCCCGACTCCTTCTCCGATGGTGGCCGCCATCATTCGCTGGAACTGGCCCTGACCCATGCCGAGCAGATGATTGCCGACGGTGTCGACATCATCGACATCGGTGGTGAATCCACCCGCCCGGGCATTGCACCGCTGTCGCTGCAGGAAGAGCTGGAGCGCGTCATGCCCGTGATCTACGCCCTGCGCGACTGCGGCAAGCCGCTGTCCCTGGATACCTACAAACCGGCCGTCATGCGCGAAGCGCTGGCCGCCGAGGTGGACATGATCAACGACATCAATGGTTTTCGCGCCGAGGGTGCCATCGATGCCGTCAAGGACAGCGAAGCCGGCCTGTGCGTGATGCACATGCAAGGCCAGCCCCAGACCATGCAGCAAGAACCTCGATATGACGATGTGGTCACGGAGGTGGAGCAATTCCTGCAGACCCAGGTCGACCTGATGAAGGCGGCCGGTATCGGACGTGAACGAATCTGCATCGACCCCGGTTTTGGTTTCGGCAAGACTGTAGAGCATAATCTGGCTTTGCTCAGGAATACGCGGCGACTCATCGATTCGCTGGACCTGCCGCTGTTGGCAGGCATGTCGCGCAAGTCCATGATCGGCGCGGTTACCGGCAAGCCGCTGGAGCGCCGCATGGCCGGCAGCATCGGCGCGGCGCTGGCGGCGGCACAGCAGGGCGCGATGATCATCCGCGTGCACGATGTGGCCGAAACGGTCGACGCGCTGGCCATGTGGCAGGCTGGACGCGGCGACCTGTAATGCGGGGCGCCGTCCGCGTGCGAACGTGACCAAAACGCAAGCACGACAACAGATTTCACGAGAAGCAGGCTGGCATGCTCGCCGGCCCGCAAGACATCAACAAGCAACAAGCGATAAGCGATAAGGGACCAACATGGCAGGGAAATATTTCGGCACCGATGGCGTGCGCGGTCGCGTGGGCGTGGCGCCCATCACTCCTGATTTCGTCATGCGCCTGGGCTATGCTGCCGGCAAGGTGCTGGCCAAGTCCAAGGACGGCGTGGCTCGACCCACGGTACTCATCGGCAAAGACACCCGCATCTCCGGCTACATGCTCGAAGCCGCGCTGGAAGCCGGATTCGCCGCCGCCGGCGTGGACGTCTGGCTGGCCGGTCCACTGCCCACGCCGGCCGTGGCCTACCTGACCCGCGCCCAACGCCTCTCGGCTGGTGTGGTGATTTCGGCGTCGCACAATCCCTACCACGACAACGGCATCAAGTTCTTCTCGGCCAGGGGCAACAAGCTGCCCGACCAGGTCGAGGCCGACATCGAAGCAGCGCTGGAGCAGCCCATGGAGTGCGTTCCCTCCGAGAAGCTGGGCAAGGCGCGCCGCCTGTCGGACGCGGCTGGTCGCTACATCGAATTCTGCAAGAGCACCTTCCCCAGCGCCATGGACCTGCGCGGCATGCGCCTGGTAGTGGACTGCGCCAACGGCGCGGCCTATAACATCGCACCGCATGTGTTCCATGAGCTGGGTGCGGAAGTCATCACCATCGGCAACCAGCCCGATGGCCTGAACATCAACGAGGATTGCGGCGCCACGGCCCCCAAGTCGCTGGTGGCGTCGGTGCGCGAATACCGCGCCGACCTCGGCATTGCCCTGGACGGCGATGCCGACCGTCTCATCATGGTCGATGGCAGCGGCCGCATCTACAACGGTGATGAGCTGCTCTACGTGATGGTCAAGGATCGCCTGGCGATCGGCCCGGTCGATGGGGCGGTCGGCACCCTCATGACCAACATGGCCCTGGAAGTGGCCTTCAAGAAAATGGGTGTGCCCTTCGCGCGCGCCAAAGTGGGCGACCGCTACGTGCTCGAAGTGCTGCAGGAAAAGGGCTGGCTGCTCGGCGGCGAAGGCTCCGGCCACCTCCTGGCGCTGGACAAGCACACCACCGGTGACGGCATCGTTTCGGCCCTGCAGGTGCTGTGTGCCTTGAAGCGCGCCGGCCAGACCCTGGCCCAGATGACCGGCGACATCACCCTGTATCCGCAGTCGCTGATCAATGTGAAGATTCCTGCCGGCTATGACTGGAAGTCCAATACCGCCCTGCAAGCCGAGCAGGCTGCCGTGGAAGCAGAACTGGGCGAGCGCGGCCGCGTTCTGCTGCGTCCTTCCGGCACCGAACCGCTGATCCGCGTGATGGTGGAGGCGCAGGAAGCCGAGCTGGCGCGCAGCATGGCCCAGCGCATCGCGGCCAAGGTGCTCTGAGTCAGTAGTTGCGGATCCAAGGACGATGTCAAAAGAGCTCCCTCACATCCTGATGGTCGAAGACGAACCCAGCATCGCGGAGCTGTTGCGCTTCACGATGCAGGGGGCGGGCTTTGCCACCACCATCGCCACCGACGTGGCCCAGGCCCGCAAGCTGATTGCCGAGTCGCTGCCGCACGTGGTGCTGCTGGACTGGATGCTGCCCGACAGCTCCGGCCTGGTGCTGCTCTCGGAGCTGCGGCGCGACCAGCGCACGGCGGCGCTGCCGGTCATCATGCTGACCGCCAAGGGCATGGAAGAAGACAAGGTCAAGGGCTTGAATGAAGGTGCGGATGACTACGTCACCAAGCCGTTCTCGCCCAAGGAACTGGTGGCGCGCGTGCAGGCCCTGCTGCGCCGCAAGGCACCGGAAATCGGCAGCCAGGCGCTCAAATATCGCGACATCAGCATCGACGTCGAACGCCGCCAGGTGGAGGTGGCCGGCCGGCAGGTCGCGCTGGACCAGGCCGAATTCAAGCTGCTGCGTTACCTGGTGGCGCATCCGGAGCGCATCTTCTCGCGCGCCCAGTTGCTCGACAAGGTCTGGGGTGACCACACCTTCATCGAGGAACGTACCGTGGATGTGCACATCATGCGCTTGCGCAAGTCGCTGGGCGATCTGGCGCATTATGTCCAGACGGTACGCGGGATGGGTTACAAGCTCAGCGCCGAGCAGTGAGGCAGGCGGCCATCGGGCTGGACCATGAATGAAAAAGGCGATCTTCGGATCGCCTTTTTTGCGCCTGTTCAGTCCAGCGGTACGCTGCGATACCGGTTCACGTCTGATGCCGAGACGAAGCCCCCTTGGTTGCCCCAGCTGTTGCGCACATAGGAGACCAATGCCGCCACTTCCTGGTCACTCAATTGCGGACCGAAGGGCGGCATGCCGAAGGGATAGGGATTGCCTGCCGTCGAGGGCGGGAAGCCGCCATTGAGTACCGCGCGGATGGCATTGACCGGCTGCGGTCCGCCGATGGCGTGATTGCCCGCCAGCGGCGGATAGTCCGGGGCACTGCCTTGTCCCTTGCCGCCGTGGCAGTCCACGCACAACTCCCCATAGAGCTTCTTGCCCTGCTTGAGGATGCGTTCGGCCTCGGCGGGTTCCGGCTGCGCAGCGGCGCTGGCGCCCGGCAGGGGCTGCGCCGGCAGCGACTTCAGGTAGACCGCCATGGCATTGATGTCCTCATCGTCCAGATACTGCAGGCTGCGCCCGACGATTTCCGACATCGGCCCCAGCGAGGTGCCGCGCGGCGAGACGCCAGTCCTGAGCAGGGCGGCGATGTCGGCCTCGCTCCAGCTGCCCAGGCCGTGTTCGCCGCCATGCAGGGGCGGGGCATACCAGTCCAGCGCCGGGATCATGCCGCCGGCCAGGTCCAGCGGTGCGATGCTGGCCGCCACCACGTTGCGGGCGCTGTGGCAGGCGCTGCAATGGCCGGCGCCGCGCACCAGATAGGCACCGCGATTCCATTGGGCGGAGCGCGCCGGATCAGGCTGGTAAACAGCTGGTGTGAAGAAAAATGCGCGCCATAGACCCAACAGCGGACGCTGGTCGTAAGGGAAGCGCAACTCATGTGAACGATTGGCCTGATTCACGGGGGGCAGCGTGCGCAGCCATGCGAACAAGGCGTCACTGTCCTCGCGGCTGAGCTGCGTGAAGCTGGTGTAGGGGAAAGCCGGAAAGAGGAACCGGCCATCGCGTCCGCGTCCCTGATGCAGGGCGCGCCAGAAATCGTCGGCGCTCCAGTCGCCGATGCCGGTGGCTCGATCGGGCGTGATGTTGTTGGTGTAGATCGTGCCGAAGGGCGTCGCAAGGGCGCGTCCACCGGCATAGGCCGCGCCGCCGCGCGCTGTGTGGCAGGCCATGCAGTTGCCGGCCCGCGCCAGGTATTGGCCTTTGGCCAGCTGTGCCTGGCGGTCGGTCACCGGGACGATCACGCCAGGATCTTCGCTGCGCAGGCTTTGCCAGGCGATCACGCCGCCGGCCAGCGCTACCACGGCCAGCACGCTGCCCAGCAGGATGCCGACTCCCAGGCGCAAGCTCCGGTTCATCGTGTCGCTCCCGGGCTGGCAGGGGAACCCGGCATGCTGCCGCAGGCCACCGGCAGGGGCTTGGGCAGCACGCCTTGAGGTGCATAGTCGGCCGGGACCGGCTGGGAGGACAACCAGCTGCTGGCCGCATTGATTTCTTCCGGGCTCAACGCCTTGGCGATCTCGCCCATGCAATCCGGGGCCCGGGCAGTGCGTTCGCCATTGCGCCAGGCACCCAGTTGCGCATTGATGTAGTCGCGTGGCAGGCCGAGCAAGCCCGGAATGGCCGGCTGCACGCCGGTCAATCCGGCCCCGTGGCAACTGGCGCAGGCCGGGATGCCTTGGGCGGGCTTGCCCTGGCTGACCAGCAGGCGTCCGCGCTCCAGTACCGTGGCGCCCACATCGGCCGGCACCGGGGGCGGGTAGGGCGGATGCTGGTCGGCGAAGAAGAGGGCGATCTGCTGCAGGTAATCGTCAGAAAGATGGCCCAGCAGATAATTCATCATCGGATAGCGGCGCCGGCCATCGCGGAAACTCTGCAGCTGGTTCAGCAGATAGCCCTCCGGCTTGCCGGCAATGCGCGGATAGTAGCCATCGGCCGTGGCACGCCCTTCCTTGCCGTGGCAGGCGATGCAGGCGGCCATGCGTTCGGCCATGCCCGGCACGGCGCGCGGTTTCTCCGCGGGCGTCTGGGCCATGGCAGCGCCGCCCGTGATCAGTGTCCCCAGGACGGCGGCTGCAAGCTTCTTCATATTTTTTGTGGGCGAGCGCATCGGCCTATTGTAGTCCAAGCGGGCAGCACGCTTGCGGCTTTGCAAGGCCGGGCGCAGCGGATACAATAGCGGCCTTGTTTGCCCCCGTAGCTCAGTGGATAGAGCGATCCCCTCCTAAGTCAAATTGGGCAGCGGATGCCGAAAGGCGCCGCCTGAATGGAGTCAAAGTCGGTGAACCCTGACAGCGCATGCATGGTCGTGCAGCGGCTGCTGGCAATACCGAGCCAAGCCGGTTTCTTCGGAAGCCGGAAGGTGTAGAGACTAGACGGCTCCGGCCTTCCGACCCGCCCTCCCGGGCAGGGTCCATGGCCAAGGTATAGTCCAGACTACAAACATCCGGTTACACGACGTTCATGTATCTGATGGTGGCGAAAGCCATAGTGGTATGAAGGGATAGGTCACACGTTCGATCCGTGTCGGGGGCGCCAGACAAAAGGAAACGGGCACTTCTTCGGAAGTGCCCGTTTTTTTTCGTGCTGCCGCTGGCGTGGCCTCAATGTCCCTGGTTGGTATTGTCCAGGAAGCGTCGGGCGTTCTCATTTTGCGGCCGGTTTGCAGCGCCGCCAGGCGCTGCCCCCGGCGTCCCCTGCGACGTGCCCGGCACGTTCGGCGCCGCTGGCGTACTGCCCGGTGCGGCCGGGGACTGGCTGGGTGTCCAGCCGAAGAAGTTCGAGATCGCATCCACTACCGTCACGCCCACATTGGTCACCAGGCCGTTGTTGGGAGTGAAGTTGTCGTAGTAGGGCTCGCCATCGATGAAGCGGATGCCCTCCGGTACCGGCAGGTCGAACTGCGGCACACCCTTGAGTGCCTTGGCCATGTAGTCGACCCAGATCGGCAGCGCCAGCTGTGCACCGAATTCCTTGCTGCCCAGGCTCTTGGGCTGGTCATAGCCCATCCAGGCCACGGTGGCCAGCGTACGCTGGTAGCCGGCGAACCAGCCATCGACGGCGTCATTGGTGGTGCCGGTCTTGCCGGCCAGGTCGGTGCGGCCGATGCTGTTGCTGCGCGCGCCGGTACCGCCCTGGGCCACCGCCTTGAGCATGCTGGTCATCATGTAGCTGTTGCGCTCCGAGACGACGCGCGGTGCGCCATTGCCCACGATCAGCGGTTCCGCCTTGGACAGCACCTTGCCGCGTGCATCGGTGATCTGCGAAATCAGGTAGGGCTGGATCTTGTAGCCGCCGTTGGCAAACACCGAGTAGGCCGCCGAGAGCTGCAGCGGATTGGTCTGGCCCGCACCCAGTGCCATGGGCAGGTAGGGCGGGACCTTGTCGGCATCGAAACCATAGGTGCCGGTGATGAAGTCCTTGGCGTAAGGGACGCCGATATAGTCCAGCGTGCGGATGGCCACCAGGTTCACCGACTTCTGCAGGGCAGTGCGTACCGTGATGGGGCCGGCCGGGGTTTCGTCGTCCTTGGGTTCCCAGTTCGGCTGGCCGGGTCCGGCCGGATACGAAACCGGGGCATCGTTGACAATGGAGGCCGGTGCAAAACCCTTCTCCAATGCAGCCGAATAGATGAAGGGTTTGAAGGTCGAACCCGGCTGGCGCCAGGCTTGCGTGACGTGGTTGAAATTGTTCTGGGTGAAGTCGAAGCCACCGACCAGGGCGCGGATGGCACCATCCTGCGGCACCACCGAGACCAGCGCCGCTTCCACCTGCGGCAGTTGTACCACCTGCCAGTTCTGCTTGGCATCCTGCATCACGCGGATCAGGGCACCGGGCGCGATGCGGATCTCCTTCTTGGCCTTCTCCGACAGGGCCGATGCCACGAAGCGCAGGGCTTCGCCCTTGATGCTGATCTTGTCGCCGCTGCGCAGCACCGCATCGATCTGCTTGGGGCCGGCGGCCACCACCACGGCGGCCAGGATGTCGTCGTTGTCGGGGTGGTCGTCCATGACGTCGTCGATGGCCGAGGCGCGGTCTTCGGCATTGGCCGGCAGTTCGATGGTTTCTTCCGGGCCGCGATAGCCGTGGCGGCGGTCGTAATCCATCACGCCCTTGCGCACGGCCTGGTAGGCTGCCTGCTGGTCGGCCGCATTGACGGTGGTGTAGACGTTGAAGCCTTGGGTGTAGGTGTCTTCCTTGTACTGGGCGTACACCATCTGGCGCACCATTTCGTTCACGTATTCGGCGTGAATGCTGTATTGGCTGCCCGGGGCGCGTACCTTCAGTTCTTCCTTGGCGGCCTTTTCATATTGCGCCTTGGTGATGAAACCCACCTCCATCATGCGCTGCAGGATGTATTGCTGGCGGATATGCGCACGCTTGGGGTTGACGATGGGGTTGTAGGCCGAGGGCGCCTTGGGCAGGCCGGCCAGCATGGCGGCTTCGGCCAGGGAGATGTCCTTGAGGTCCTTGCCGAAGTAGGTGCGGGCCGCGGCGGCGAAGCCGAAGGCGCGCTGGCCCAGGTAGATCTGGTTCATGTAGACCTCCAGGATCTGGTCCTTGGTCAGTGCATGTTCGATCTTGTTGGCCAGCAGCACTTCATAGAGCTTGCGGGAGAAGGTTTTTTCCTTGGTCAGGAAGACGTTGCGCGCCACCTGCATGGTGATGGTGCTGGCGCCCTGGGAGGCACTGCCGCGCAGTACGTCGGTGGCCAGTGCGCGGGCGATGCCGATCCAGTCGATGCCGCCGTGCTCGTAGAAGCGATAGTCCTCGATGGCCAGCACGGCATTCTTCATGTCGGCCGGGATGTCTTCCAGTTTGACCAGGCTGCGCTTTTCTTCACCAAATTCACCGAGCAGGACCTTGTCCTCGGACCAGATGCGCAGCGGTACCTTGGGCCGGTAATCGGTGATCAGGTCCAGTGAGGGTAGCCGCGGATTGATGAAGATCAGTGCATACACCACCAGCAGGGCACCGGCGGCACCCAGGCCGAGGATGGAAAGACCGATGAACTTGGCGATGTTGGGATTGAGGAAGCCGCGCTGGCGGCGCAGGTCCGGCAAAGAGGAAAAAGGCATGGGATGAGCGGGAATCGGAATGCGCTATCTTACCGCATCGCACCGCCGGGCCGGGGGGCGGGGCACGGCCAATGCTTAACCAGTTGTAACATGGCTCCCGCACGACGAGGAATGTCGAGCTTTTGTCGTTATTTTTCATCATTCCCGTTGCCAAAGTGCAAGCCGGGACAGTTTCGGGCCATCGGAAGGCGGCGGTGGGCGCGTTAAACCAGCATTTGTGCGGCGCAGTCGGTACAATGCCGCTCTCGCGCTTTTTCCTGCATCAAGCGCCTTTCGCATTCATCCTGCGCGGCTTGGGCCGACGCATTCACGCAGATCACGCACGCTATGGCAGTCATTTCCCTCTCCGACGCACAACTGGCCTTCGGCCACGTCGCCCTCCTGGATCACGCCGAATTCTCGCTGGAGACCGGCGAACGCATCGGCCTGATCGGCCGCAACGGCACCGGCAAATCCTCGCTGCTGAAGATCATCGCCGGCCGCTCCAAGCTGGATGATGGCCTGCTGGTGATGCAGCAGAACCTGAAGATCGCCTACGTCGACCAGGAACCGCATTTCCCGGAAGAGATGACCGTCTTCGACGCCGTGGCCTCCGGCCTGGGCGAGCTGCCGGCGCTCTTGGCCGAATACGAAGCCATCACCGGCCAGTTCGGCGGCGACAATGACGACGCCCTGCTGGAGCGCATGCACCAGATCCAGACCGTGCTGGATGCGGCCGATGCCTGGTCCATCGGCAACAAGGTCGAGACTACCCTGGACAAGCTGAACCTGAACCGCGAGGCCCGCATCGGCGAGCTCTCCGGCGGCATGAAGAAGCGCGTGGCGCTGGCCTGCGGGCTGGTGGGCAACCCCGACGTGCTGCTGCTGGACGAACCGACCAACCACCTCGACTTCGGCTCCATCCTGTGGCTGGAAGGCCTGCTGCGCGACTTCAAGGGCAGCATCCTCTTCATCACCCACGACCGCAGCTTCCTGGACAACGTCTCCACCCGCATCATCGAACTGGATCGCGGCAAGATTCTTTCCTTCCCCGGCAACTTCACCACCTACCAGGCCCGCAAGGCCGAGCTGCTGGCCAATGAGGAAGTGGAAAACGCCAAGTTCGACAAATTCCTGGCGCAGGAAGAAGTCTGGATCCGCAAGGGCGTGCAGGCCCGCCGCACCCGCGACGAAGGCCGCGTGCGCCGCCTGGAGGCGCTGCGCGTGCAACGCAGCGAGCGCCGCGAGCGCCAGGGGCAGGTCAAGCTCGAAGTGGGGACGGGTGAACGTTCCGGCAAGATCGTGGCGGAACTGGAAAACGTCAACAAGGCCTACGGCCCCAAGACCATCGTGCGCGACTTCAGCAGCATCCTCATGCGCGGCGACAAGGTCGGCCTGATCGGCCAGAACGGCGCCGGCAAGACCACCTTGCTCAAGCTGATCCTGGGCGAGGAAGCGCCCGACAGCGGCACCGTCAAGCAGGGGACCAAGATGCAGGTCGCGTATTTCGATCAGATGCGCGCGCAGTTGAATGAAGAAACCACCCTGGCCGATACCATCGCCCCGGGCAGCGACTGGGTGGAAGTCAACGGCCAGCGCAAGCACGTGATGACCTACCTGTCGGACTTCCTGTTTGCCCCCGAACGCGCCCGTTCGCCGGTGCGCACGCTCTCCGGTGGCGAACGCAACCGCCTGCTGCTGGCGCGCCTGTTCGCCAAGCCGGCCAACGTGCTGGTGCTGGACGAACCGACCAACGACTTGGATATCGATACCCTCGAACTGCTGGAAGAATTGCTGGAAGAGTACGAAGGGACCGTCTTCCTGGTCAGCCACGACCGCATGTTCCTGGACAACGTGGTCACGCAGGTGATCGCCTCCGAAGGCAATGGCGTCTGGCGTGAATACGTGGGCGGTTACTCCGACTGGGAGCGCCAGCGTCCGGCCCAGTCTGCCACCTCCTCCAAGGCGGCAGCCAAGGCGGCCGACAAGAACGAGGTCAAGGCCGAATCGACCATGGCCGCCCCGGCCGCTGCCCCTGCACCGGCCAAGAAGAAGCTGAGCTACAAGGAACAGCGCGAGCTGGAAGAACTGCCCAAGCGCATCGCCGCGCTGGAAGCGGAGCAGAAGGAATTGTCGGCAAAACTGGCCGATCCGGACCTCTACAAGACGGGGGCCGATGAAGCCGTCAAGCTGAACCAGCGCTTCGCCGAGATCGACGAAGAACTGCTGGTGAGCCTGGAGCGTTGGGAAGAAATCGAAGGCAAGCAGTAAGCCCGTGCGGGCTGTTCAGCTCGGCTTGCGCAGTGCTTCGCGCAGGTCGGGCAGCATCTCGCGCAGGTTGGGCGCGTCCTCGGCATGGGGACGCAGGGCCAGGTAGGCTTCCAGGTCTTCCAGCGCCGCCTGCGCCTGGCCGAGGTTGGCGTAGGCCAGGCCACGGTCGCGCTTCTCGGTGATTTCCTCGGGCAGCAGGATCACCAGTCTCTCCTGCACATCCAGCACCTGTTGCCAACGCTGGCTTTCCATGAAGATGGCCTTGAGGTTGCGCAGCATGCGCGCCAGGATCTCGCGCGGATGGGCCGCGCGCAGGTAGGCTGCCAGCGGCAGTTCATCGCCGAAATCTTCCTCGGGCTGATGGGCCAGATAGGGTTCCAGCCGCTCTTCCAGTTCCTGTCGCGACAGGCTTGCGCCATTCATGGGATCGAGCACGATTTCACCGGATTGCACCGACAGCTTCATCAGGAAGTGGCCCGGGAAGGAAACCCCCTTCATTTCCAGGCCGATGTGCTGGGCCAGTTCGATATAGACCACCGCCAGCGAGATCGGGATGCCGCGCCGCGTCGAGATGACGCGGTGGATGTAGCTGTTGTCGGGATCGTAGTAATTGTTGACGTTGCCGGCGAAGGCCATTTCCTGGAAGAAGAAATGGTTCAGCATGCGCAGCTTCTGGATCTGCGAGGCATCCGATGGGAGGCGCTGCTTGAGCTTGGCGGCCAGGGTGTCGAGCGCCATCTCTTCCTCGGCAAAATCCATTTCCGGATAAAAATCCTGTCCCAGCGTCAAGGCAGATTCGAACAGTGGAATCGAATCGTCCTGGCGCACCAGCGAAGCAAAATAGTCGAGGGAGGTGAGCGTCATGTCACCCATGCTATCAAAATATTGCGCGCTGCGTCAGGTCTGCCGGACAGGGAATGAAATTTCTTGTTCCAGGCCGCTCGTTGCTTGTGTTCAAGCGGCCTGCAAGGCGGCTCAGCGGCGCGCGATGCGCTTGAATTCACGCAGGCGGAAGCCCATCGCGAACAAGGGGCCGAAATAGGCCGCCGCACAGACCGCCAGCACCAGCAGCAGCGCCCCGATGCGCAGTACCGGATGGGCGCGCAGGGCGACCCAGTCGAAGTGGCCGGAAATCCACAGCGCCACACCGGCCATCACCAGCAGCGCGCCGGTCAGGCGCACCAGGAACATGCCCCAGCCCGGACGCGGAACGTAGATCTGGCGGCGGCGCAGGCCGATGTACAGGCACAGGGCATTGAGGCAGGCCCCCAGGCCGATCGACAAGGCCAGGCCGGCGTGCGAGAACATGGGCACGAAGACGCTGTTCATGAGCTGGGTGGCGATGAGCACGCCCACGGCGATGATGACGGGGGTGCGGATATCCTGCTTGGCATAGAAGCCGGGGGCCAGGATCTTCACCACGATCAAGCCGATCAGGCCCACGCCATAGGCCACCAGGGCGTGGCCGACCATGGTCACCGACAGCGCATCGAAGCGGCCATAGTGGAACAGGGTGGCCGTGAGCGGCTCGGAGAGCGTGGCCAGGCCCACGGCCGAGGGCATGGCCAGCATGAAGGTCAGGCGCAGGCCCCAGTCCAGCAGGGCGGAATATTCCTCCATGTCTTCGGCGGCATGGGCGTTGGACAAGCTGGGCAGCAGGATGGTACCCAGCGCCACGCCCAGCAGGGCGGTGGGGAATTCCATCAGGCGGTCGGCATAGCTGAGCCAGGAAACGCTGCCGTGCTCAAGACGAGAAGCGATATTGGTATTGATCATCAGGCTGATCTGCGCGGCCGAGACGGCAAAGACGGCGGGGCCCATTTTCTTGAGCACCCGTTTGACGCCATCGTCGCGCAGGCCCAGCAGCGGGTTCCAGTACAGGCGCGGCAGCATGCCGATCTTGATCAACGCCGGCACCTGGATGGCCACCTGCAGGATGCCGCCCACCAGCACCGCGAAAGCCATCGCATAGATGGGCTGTTCCATGAAGGGAGCCACGAAGAGCGATGCCACGATGAAGGAGATGTTGAGCAGCACCGAAGTGACTGCCGGGATCTTGAATTCCTTCCAGGTATTGAGGATGCCCCCGGCCAGCGCCACGAAGGCCATGAAGCCGATGTAGGGGAACATGATGCGGGTCATCAGCACCGAGGCGTTGAAGGCGTCCGGGTTGTATTGCAGCCCGGTGGCGATGAAATAGACCACGAACGGGGTGGCGGCGATGCCGGCCACGCAGGTGATCAACATGACCCACATCAGGGCCGTGGCCACGTGGTCGACCAGGTGCTTGGTTTCCTCCAGGCCGCGGCGGTTCTTGTATTCAGCCAGGATGGGCACGAAGGCCTGCGAAAAGGCGCCTTCGGCGAAGAGTCGGCGCAGCAGGTTGGGGATGCGGAAGGCGATGTTGAAGGCGTCGGTGTAGGCGGACGCGCCAAAGGCGCGGGCGAACAGGATTTCCCGGGCCAGCCCGGTGATGCGCGAGAGCATCGTCATGCCGGAGATGGCGGCGAGGGTTTTATGCAGATTCATGGAGCGGCATTATAGCGGTGGGCAGCGGTGCTTTTGCTGCAATGGCAAGGATTGGTGCGGGAGCACGACAGGGGCGGGGCAGGCCCCGGATGCAGGCCCTTCGGAGACGATATGAAGGAAAGGACATGCCCCTGCTGCTCGGCGCGATAGACTCGATGTCGTGGCTACAGGTTCGGTAGCAGGCGTGAATTTCCTTGCGGAAATCCGGGCCGGTGCGGTGGCATCGCAACGGATGGCACCGTGTTTACAGCAGAAGCGGACAAGTTGATTGCCTTGTCACGGGAATCTCGTTATAATCCGATGCTTTACAGAATTTGGCATCGCGAGTCCTCGGGGTTTGCGGCGCAAACGACTCTCGATTTAGGATAATTTTCATGGCAAATACCGCACAGGCACGTAAGCGTGCTCGTCAAGCAGTCAAGCAAAACGCTCACAACTCGAGCCAGCGCTCGACCCTGCGCACCGCAATCAAGGCAGTTCGCAAGGCCATCGCCGCCGGCGACAAGGCTGCAGCAACCTCCGTGTTCCAATCTTCCGTGTCGACCATCGACAGCATCGCCGACAAGAAGATCATTCACAAGAACAAGGCCGCTCGCCACAAGAGCCGCCTGGCTGCTGCCCTGAAGGCCCTGGCTGCTTAATTGCTCCTGGCTTGAACTGAAGCGCGGCCTGGCCCGCTTCAGGCTGCAGTACAAGAAAACCGCTTGATTCCAAGCGGTTTTTTGCGTTTGGGGCGGCGCTTTTTGCCGCCTTCCCCAGCGTCATGGCCAGATAACGGGCCGCAGCCAGAGGCCGCAGCCCGTACGGCTTATTGGGGTAAGCCTTCGATCTTGGTGCCGGGTTTGATGTTCTTCTGCTTGAACCAGCCCTTGTTCATCTCCAGCGCATAGACCGCCGCACGTTTGGCACAGTGCGAATCCAGGGTCTGTTCCTTCATTTCCTCGATGTTGATGATCACGCCTTTTTCATCCATGAAGGCCACCGACAGCGGAATCAGCGTATTTTTCATCCACATGCAGACCCCGGCCGGCTGGCCGAAGAGGAACAGCATGCCCTCGTTGTCGCCCATCTTTTCGCGGAACATCAGGCCTTGCTCGCGCTCGGCCTCGGTCTGGGCCACTTCAGCCTTGATCAGGTGGATGCCGATGTTGAGCTGGGTGGTGGCAAACTTGCGCACCTGCGGCGTCTGCGCGCCGGCGGTGGACAGGCAGCCGACGGCCAGGAGGGCGACGGTGCCATGCATGAAGAAACGGGAAAGTCGGGAAAATCGGGAAAGTGAAGATTGGCGCATGTTGTTTATCAATCGGGATTCGGATCGGGCAGGATAGCAGCAGCGGGGCAGGGCGTGTGCAGCGGGAGTGCGCTGGCCGGCGTTGATGGCCATGGCGCGCCTCGCCTGAACCGTGCGGACATGAAAAAAGGCAGGACTAGCCTGCCTTTTCTTGGTGCGGACGCTAATTACTTAGCTTCAGCTGCCTTCTTTGCCTTCTTGGCCTTCTTTGCCTTCTTGGCCTTCTTTGCCTTCGGAGCAGCGGCTTCAGCCTTCGGCGCTTCAGGCGCGGCCGGAGCTTGTGCGAAAGCAGCAGTTGCGAACAGACCAGCGATCAGAGCGGCGATCAATTTTTTCATTTTGCGTCCTTCAATTCAACATGTTAGGGATGTGAGGCAAACGATGATTCGTGCGAATCACTGCCAATAACGGCGCGCGCGTATGAAGGTTGACATCACTTCTGATCTTTTTTATGAGGTTTCGGGAAGAAGTGGGCAGCCCTGGGTGCTTCGAATCTTGTCAGATTGTTCATGCGGCGCTCAGGCATCCAGCTCCTGCGGATCGACTTCGCGCCATTCCCCGGGCATCACCGGATGGGTCGCCAGCGAGAACGGGCCGATGGCGATGCGCACCAGGCGCAGCGTGGGCAGCCCCACTGCCGCCGTCATGCGGCGCACCTGACGGTTCTTGCCTTCGCTGATAGTCAGGGCGATCCAGCTGGTGGGCTGGTTGGCACGCTGGCGGATGGGCGGCGTGCGCGGCCAGATCCAGGCCGGTTCCTGGATCAATCGCGCCTCCCCGGGCTGGGTGACGAAGTCGCCCAGGTCCAGCGGATTGCGCAGGCGTTGCAGGGCTTCTGGCGTGGCCAGGCCTTCCACCTGCGCCAGGTAGGTCTTGGGCTGCTTGCGGCGCGGATGGGCGATGGCGTGCTGCAGCTTGCCGTCATCGGTGAGCAGTAGCAGGCCTTCACTGTCGGCATCGAGCCGGCCGGCAGGATAGATGTTGGGGATGTCGAGGTAATCGGCCAGCGTCTGGCGCTCGGGATGGGCGGAGAACTGGCTCATCACGCCGAAGGGTTTGTTGAAGAGGATCAAAGGCATGCGCTAGTGTCGCAAAAAGATGGCCTTGCGTAAAATCCTGATGCATAATCGTTTGGATATGTCCTATGTCTTATATAAGACTTGGTGATTGCAATCCGGAATTTTCCCGGCTGAAAATCCGGAAATCTCTTAAAATTCCCCGCTTGTATGGCAAATCATGCAAGGTCCTTTGCGATCTGCATGGGCTTTGCCGCTGATGCTTCCTAACGCTACCGCCTCAACCGTCGGAGACCACGATGTCGTACCAACATATCCAAGTGCCTGCAGAAGGGCGCAAGATCACCGCCAATGCCGATGACACCCTCAATGTCCCGAACAATCCCATCATTCCCTTCATCATGGGTGATGGCGTGGGCGTGGATGTCACGCCGGTGATGCTCAAGGTGGTCGATGCTGCGGTGGAGAAGGCCTACGGCGGTGCGCGCAAGATCCACTGGATGGAAATCTACGCGGGCGAGAAGTCGACCAAGCTCTATGGCGCCGATACCTGGCTGCCGGAGGAAACGCTGGATGTGCTCAAGGAGTACCTGGTCTCGATCAAGGGACCGCTGTCCACGCCGGTCGGTGGTGGCATCCGTTCCCTGAACGTGACCATGCGCCAGCAGCTGGACCTCTACGTCTGCCTGCGACCTGTGCGCTATTTCAAGGGTGTGCCCTCGCCGCTGAAGGAGCCTGAGAAGACCGACATGGTGATCTTCCGCGAAAACTCCGAAGACATCTACGCCGGCATCGAATGGCAGGCGGGTACGCCGGAAGTGAAGAAATTGATCGAATTGCTCACGCGCGAGATGGGCGTCAAGAAGCTGCGCTTCCCGGAGACCTCGGCGCTGGGCATCAAGCCGGTCTCGCGCGAAGGCACCGAGCGTCTGGTGCGCAAGGCCATCCAGTACGCCATCGACCATGACAAGCCCTCCGTGACGCTGGTCCACAAGGGCAACATCATGAAGTACACCGAAGGCGCTTTCCGTGACTGGGGCTATGCGCTGGCCGGCCGCGAGTTCGGCGCCGAGCTGATCGACGACGGCCCGTGGATGCGCCTGAAGAACCCCAAGACCGGCCGCCAGATCGTCATCAAGGATGCCATCACCGATGCCTTCTTCCAGCAGGTACTGATGCGACCGGCCGAATACAGCGTCATCGCCACCATGAACCTGAACGGCGACTACATTTCCGACGCCGTGGCGGCGCAGGTTGGCGGTATCGGGATTGCTCCGGGTGCCAACATGTCCGATTCGGTCGCCGTGTTCGAAGCCACCCATGGCACCGCGCCGAAGTATGCCGGCAAGGATTACGTGAACCCCGGTTCCAGCATTCTTTCCGCAGAAATGATGCTGCGCCACATGGGCTGGATCGAGGCGGCAGACCTCATCATCACGGCCATGCAGAAGTCGGTTTCGGCCAAGCGCGTGACCTATGATTTTGCGCGTTTGCTGGAGGGGGCGACGCAGGTATCGTGCTCGGGCTTCGGTGAAGCGATGATCGAAAACATGTAAAGCCGCCATACTGCTTCAGCAGCTTGTTCTGCTGACGTGATGACGAAAAAACAACAGACAGCCGGCATTTGCCGGCTGTTTTTGTTTTGGGCGCAAGTTGTTGGCAGGCAGGGATGCACGGACGGCAGCGCCGAGCAAAAGTGTCGCCCCAATGAAAAAAGCCCCGCAAGAGCGGGGCTTTTAGAGAAACCGGGGTTTAAGCGGCGTTCTGGATGTTCGAAGCTTGCTTGCCTTTGGGGCCTTGCGTAACGTCAAACTGGACTTTTTGACCTTCTTTCAGGGTCTTGAAGCCGTTCATCTGGATTGCGGAGAAGTGAGCGAACAGATCTTCGCCGCCGTCATCCGGAGTGATAAAGCCAAAGCCTTTGGAATCATTGAACCACTTGACAGTACCTGTTGCCATAAAAGCATCTTTCAAAATTAACTATTCACACGAGCCGTCAAAGCAAGAAGCATCGCGCGTCACGCAGCCCCCCTTAAACCTGCCCCCTATCGTATCGATGAGCTGTTACATTTAGTAACTACTAATCAATGAATTCCATTGTTCTCGGTCGAAATCCAAAAGTCAAGCAGTTTTCACGTTCCGCTTTGTGGCCCTGTTTGAGCGATGGGGAAAGAAACCCTTGATTTAGGATAAATCATCGTCATCTGCGCAAGGTCCGGAAAACAAGTAATATCTATCTCATCTAGAGGTTACGTGATCATTGTGCGTTGCACAGCTTTGATGGTCGAATAAACGCATGGCAACCAAGCACGAAAATGATGGCGGTACAGTCCTGGAACGGCAGGAGGCAAAACTCAAGCCGCCCCCGATGTACCAGGTTTTATTGTTGAACGATGACTATACGCCGATGGAGTTCGTCGTCGCAGTCATCCAGCAGTACTTCAACAAGGACCGTGAAACCGCGACGCAGATCATGCTCAAGGTTCACCGCGATGGGAAGGGAATGTGTGGTGTGTATCCCAAAGATATCGCATCCACAAAAGTGGAACTCGTTTTAACCCACGCTCGAAAAGCAGGGCACCCCCTGCAATGCGTGATGGAGGAAGCATGATTGCGCAGGAACTCGAAGTCAGTTTGCACATGGCCTTTGTCGAAGCCAGACAATCGCGCCATGAATTCATTACCGTGGAACACTTGCTGCTCGCGCTGCTGGACAATCCTTCGGCGGCCGAAGTGCTGCGCGCCTGCTCGGTTAACATTGATGATCTGCGCAAGACGCTGACCAATTTCATTACCGACAACACGCCCACGGTCCCCGGCACCAATGAGGTGGATACCCAGCCCACGCTGGGCTTCCAGCGCGTGATCCAGCGCGCCATCATGCACGTGCAGTCGGCCTCCAACGGCAAGAAGGAAGTCACCGGTGCCAACGTGCTGGTGGCCATCTTCGGCGAGAAGGATTCGCACGCGGTGTACTACCTGCACCAGCAGGGCGTGACCCGCCTGGACGTGGTCAACTTCATCTCGCACGGCGTGCGCAAGGACCAGCAGGCTGATCCGCAGAAGGCGCCGGAAGGCGCCGAAGACGTGCAAGCCGAAGGCCAGCAGAAGGAAAGCCCGCTGGACCAATTCACCCAGAACCTGAACAAGGCTGCGGCCGAAGGCAAGATCGATCCGCTGATCGGCCGCGATTCCGAGGTCGAGCGCGTCATCCAGACCCTGTGCCGCCGCCGCAAGAACAACCCGCTGCTGGTGGGCGAAGCCGGTGTCGGCAAGACCGCCATCGCCGAAGGCCTGGCCTGGCGCGTGACGCAAGGCGACGTGCCCGAGATCCTGAAGAATGCCGTCGTGTATTCGCTGGACATGGGCGCGCTGCTGGCCGGTACCAAGTACCGTGGCGACTTCGAGCAGCGCCTCAAGGCCGTGTTGAAGCAATTGAAGGACAGCCCCAATGGCATCCTCTTCATCGATGAAATCCACACCATCATCGGTGCGGGCTCGGCGTCGGGCGGCACGCTGGACGCGTCCAACCTGTTGAAGCCGGCGCTCTCGAGCGGCCAGTTGAAGTGCATCGGCGCGACCACCTATACCGAATTCCGTGGCGTCTTCGAGAAGGATCACGCGCTGTCGCGTCGCTTCCAGAAGATTGATGTGAACGAACCGACCGTGGAGCAGACCGTGCAGATCCTGCGTGGCCTGAAGTCCAAGTTCGAGGAACACCATGGTGTGAAGTATTCCGCTTCGGCCCTGACTTCGGCAGCCGAACTGGCGGCGCGTTTCATCAATGATCGTCACCTGCCCGACAAGGCCATCGACGTGATCGACGAAGCCGGTGCTGCCCAGCGCATCCTGCCCAAGTCCAAGCAGAAGAAGACCATCGGCAAGCCGGAGATCGAGGAAATCATTTCCAAGATCGCCCGCATTCCGCCGCAGTCCGTGAACCAGGATGATCGCGCCAAGCTGCAGACCATTGACCGCGACCTGAAGAACGTCGTGTTCGGCCAGGATCCGGCCATCGAAGCGCTGGCCTCGGCCATCAAGATGGCACGTGCCGGCCTGGGCAAGACTGACAAGCCGATCGGCTCCTTCCTGTTCTCCGGCCCGACCGGCGTGGGCAAGACCGAAGTGGCCAAGCAGCTGGCCTTCATCCTGGGCATCGAGCTGGTACGGTTCGACATGTCCGAATACATGGAGCGCCACGCCGTGAGCCGCCTCATCGGCGCGCCCCCGGGCTATGTCGGTTTCGACCAGGGCGGCCTCTTGACCGAAGCCGTCAACAAGAAGCCGCATGCCGTGCTGCTGCTGGATGAAATCGAGAAGGCGCACCCCGACATCTTCAACATCCTGTTGCAGGTGATGGACCATGGCACGCTGACCGACAACAACGGCCGCAAGACCGACTTCCGCAACGTGATCATCATCATGACCACCAACGCGGGGGCCGAGAGCCTGCAGAAGCGCACCATCGGCTTCACCGAAAAGAAGGAAGCCGGCGACGAAATGGCGGACATCAAGCGCATGTTCACCCCGGAGTTCCGCAACCGTCTGGATGCCATCATCAGCTTCCGTCCGCTGGACGAGGAAATCATCCTGCGCGTGGTCGACAAGTTCCTGATGCAGCTGGAAGAGCAGTTGCACGAGAAGAAGGTGGAAGCCGTCTTCTCCGACAATCTGCGCAAGTTCCTGGGCAAGAAGGGCTTCGATCCGCTGATGGGTGCACGTCCGATGTCGCGCCTGATCCAGGACCTGATCCGCAAGGCGCTGGCCGACGAACTGCTGTTCGGCAAACTGGTCAGCGGCGGCCGCGTGACGGTGGAGATGGACGACAAGGAGCAGATCAAGCTGGAATTCCCCGAGGGCGACGATTCGTCCCCGCCGGAAGAGCCGCAAGAAAAGCTCGAAGTCGAATAAGCGCATCAGGCTAGCCATCAAGGCCACGTCGGGAAACCGGCGTGGCCTTTTTGTTTGCAGCTGGCTTCACATTCACTACGCAAACAAAAACGGCGCGGTCTTCACCGCGCCGTCTCCACTTCAACTACTTCAACTCACCGCATTTACGGCACCAGCGGCTTGCCCGCCTCCTGCTTGGCCTTCACGATCTGCGTGACCTTGTCGATCATCGAGAGGCGATAGGCGGTGGCGGGATGCAGCGCCGTGTAGCCGTTGGGCACACTGGCCGGATACTGGTCGGCCAGGCGCTTCCAGAACGCCGGCACGTTGTCGATGCTGTAGCCGGCGCGCGCGAGCAGGTACAGCGAGAGCGTATCGGCAGCCGCATCCAGGTCTTGCGGATAGACGCGGATGCCGGCGGTACCGGCCGTGGTGGTCGGGTCCGGATGCGGCAGCAGCAGGTTGTCGATTACTTCGGCAATCGTCGAGACCATGCGCTGGCGGATGGCGTGGCCGAGGATGTTGTGCGCCATGTCCTTGGCGATCAGGTAGGCCAGTTCATCATCGGACTGGGTGAACTTGAGCATGCCGCGGGTAATGAGCACGCGGCGGCCATCGGCATAGGTGTTGACGTTGTCGGCATTGCCCAGCTCGATGCTGAAGGCGCAGGCGAAGGTCAGCGGGACATTGACGGTGGTGTTCTGGCCGTTGCGCTGCACGCCCAGCGCAATGGGGGCCTTCTTGACCACCAGCGGGCTCAGCAGCACGGCGGCCTGGCGTTCGGCATCGGTGCCTTGTGGCATCGGCTTGCCTGCCACCGAGATCAGGAAGTCGCCACGCTGGATGCCAGCCTGGGCAGCGCCGCTGCCCGGCAGTACGCCGGTGACCTGCAGACGGTCGTCGTAGCCCAGGCTACGGGCCGTTTCTGCATATTCGATGGGGAAGGAGTAGCGGTTCTTGGCGGTAAAGCCCAGCAAGTTGCGGGCATTGCCGCGGCAGAGCTGGGCATTGCTGGTCAACAGCGGCGCAGCGACGCGATAGAGCCGGTCCTGCTGCGCGATCAGTTCGCGCAATTGTGCCTGCTGGGGGTTGTCGGCCACCGGGCGCGGCGCCTGGGTGGGGGTGGCCACCGGTTTGGACGGCGTGGCGGTGACCGGACCGGGTTCCTGGGTGGCGCAGGCGGCCAGGAAGGCCAGCGGCGCCAGGACGGCGAGGGTTTTCAGTTTCTGCCACCGGGGCAGGGGGGATACGAGCATGCGGTTCTCCATCAGTGTTTGCCTGTGCTGCCGAAACCACCGGCGCCGCGTTCGCTGCTGTCGAATTCATCCACCACATTGAAGCCGACCTGCAGTACCGGCACGATCACCAGCTGCGCCAGGCGTTCCATGGGGTTTAGGACAAACTCGGTACTGCCGCGGTTCCACGTCGAGATCATCAACTGGCCCTGGTAATCCGAATCGATCAGCCCGACCAGGTTGCCCAGCACGATGCCATGCTTGTGGCCCATGCCGCTGCGCGGCAGGATCACGGCCGCGTAATTGGGATCGGCCAGGTGGATCGCCAGGCCCGTCGGGATCAGGTGCGTGGCACCCGGTGCCAGGGTCAGCGGCGCATCGATGCAGGCCCGCAGGTCCAGGCCGGCGCTGCCGGGAGTGGCATAGGCGGGCAGCTGGTCTTTCATGCGGGGGTCGAGGATCTTGATGTCGATGGTCTTCATGATGCGTAATCGGATTCAAAAAACAAAACGTACGCAAGCGTACAAAAGACACGGCCCGCAAGACGCGGGCCGTGCACCGTCAGGCCGCCATGCGGCGCGCGATCTCGCGCACCAGCTGGCGGGCCAGGGTCTGCTTGTCCGCGCGGGGCAGGGCGCTGTGGCCCTGGGCGTCGAACAGCATGAGAGCGTTGTCATCGCGGCCAAAGGTCTGGTGGCCGATATTGCCGACCAGCAGCGGAATGTTCTTGCGGATGCGCTTGGCCGCGCCATATTGCTCCAGGTTCTCCGATTCGGCCGCAAAGCCCACGCAATAGGGGCGCTGGGGCAGGGCGGCGACGGTGGCCAGGATGTCGGGGTTCTGGACGAACTCCAGCTGCGGGGTGTCGTGTTCGTCCTGTTTCTTCAGTTTCTGCTCGCTGGCATTGGCCACGCGCCAGTCAGCGACGGCCGCAACGGCAACGAACAGGTCTTTTTCCTTCACATGGGCTAACACCGCCTCATGCATCTGCAGGGCCGTCTGCACGTCCACGCGCAGCACGCCGTAAGGGGTGTCCAGCGCTGTCGGGCCGGACACCAGGGTGACTTCCGCACCGGCTTCACGCGCCGCACGCGCGATCGCATAGCCCATCTTGCCGGAAGACAGATTGGTGATGCCGCGTACCGGATCGATGGGCTCGAAGGTCGGCCCGGCCGTGAGCAGCACGCGGCGGCCCGCCAGCAGCTTGGGCTGGAAGGCCGCGACGATCTCCTCCAGCAATTGCGCCGGCTCCAGCATGCGGCCCTCGCCGACCTCGCCGCAGGCTTGCGCGCCCGCGTCCGGGCCCAGCAGCAGGATGCCGTCCTCGCGGATCTGGCGCACGTTGCGCTGGGTGGCGGGGTTCTGCCACATCTCCACGTTCATGGCCGGGGCCACCATCAGCGGTACCCGTGCCGGACGCGCCACGCACAAGGTCGAGAGCAGGTCGTCGCACTGCCCGTGCGCCAGCTTGGCGATGAAATCGGTGGAGCAGGGCACGATGACGACTGCATCGGCATCGCGGGTGAGATTGATGTGCGGCATGTTGTTGTCCATGCGCGCATCCCATTGGTCGGTGTAGACCGGGTTGCCGGTGAGGGCCTGCATGGTGACGGCGGTCATGAAGTGCGTGGCCGCCTCGGTCATCACCACGTGCACGGTGGCACCGGCGCGGCCCAGTTCGCGCGCCAGCATGGCGGCCTTGTAGCAGGCCACGCCGCCGGTCAGGCCCAATACGATTTTCTTGCCAGCCAGATCCATTGTTTGCTCCCGGAATGCGGCGTACCGCAGGCGTGTTCAGACTTGCAGACGTGCGGACTTGCCTTACTTCTTGGAGACGCGGCGCAGTTCGTCCACGACGAACAATACCGCACCCACGCAGATCGCACTATCGGCCAGGTTGAAGGCCGGCCAGTGCCAGTTGCCGACGTAGACGTCGAGGAAATCGATCACATGTCCATACACCACGCGATCGATGACGTTGCCGATCGCACCGCCCAGGATCAGGGCCAGGGCCCAGCAGAACATGCGCTGGCCGGGATGCTTGCGCAGCAGGTGGATGATGAACACCGCCGCACCGATGCCGATGGCGGTGAAGAGATAGCGCTGCCAGCCACCGCTGGCGGCCAGGAAGCTGAAGGCCGCGCCCTTGTTGTAGACCAGGACCAGGTTGAAGAAACCGGTCACCGGCAGCGATTCGCCGTAGTGGAACAGTTTCAGGATGGTGATCTTGGTGAGCTGGTCCAGCAGCAGCACGATGGTGGCGATGCCCAGCCAGGGCAGCAGCCCTTGGGTGGTGGACGAAGAGCCGGAAGAGGAGGAGCGCTTTTTGGTTGCCATGGATGTTCTTGTTGGAGTGGACGGCCCGCTGCATTCAGGTGCAGCGGGCCGCTAGCAAGGCCGTCCCGCCCGGATCAGGCGAAGCGACGCTGTTCGCCCTGGCCGAACAGGTTGCTGTAGCAGCGACCGCACAGGCCCGGATGATCGGCATGAGACCCGACATCAGCGCGATAGTGCCAGCAACGTTCACATTTCTGATGCGCCGAAGGCGTCACCACCACCGCTTCCTCTTCCACCGTGGCCACCGGGGTGACGCGGGCAGCCGAGGTGATGAGGACGAACTTGAGGTCATCGCCCAGGCTTTCCAGCAGGGCGGCCTTGTCGCCGGCGACCTTCAGTTCTACTTCGGCCTGCAGGGAAGAGCCGATGCTGCCGGCGATACGCACTTCTTCCAGCTGCTTGGTGACTGCTGCGCGCACTTCGTGCAGCACGGCGAACTTGTCCAGCAGGGCCTGGGCATCAGCCACTTCCGGCAGGGCGTAATAGACCTGCGAGAAGATGGTTTCGCCGCTGGCCTCGAAGGCATCCTTGCCGGCGAAGAAGCGCCAGGCTTCTTCGGCCGTGAAGGACAGGATCGGTGCCATCAGGCGCAACAGCGACTGGGTGATGTGCCACACCGCGGTCTGGGCCGAGCGGCGAGCAGCCGACTCCACGCCGCTGGTGTAGAGGCGGTCTTTCAGGATGTCCAGGTAGAAGCCGCCCAGGTCTTCCGAGCAGTACATCTGCAGCTTGGCCACCACCGGGTGGAATTCATAGGTCTCGAAGTGCGCCAGCACCTCGCCCTGCAGGCGCGCCATGTTGGCGATCGCATAGCGGTCGATTTCCAGCATCTGCGCCACCGGCACGGCGTGTTGCGCCGGATCGAAATCGGAGGTGTTGGCCAGCAGGAAGCGCAGGGTGTTGCGGATGCGGCGATAGGCTTCCACCACCCGTTTCAAGATTTCATCCGAGATCGACAGCTCGCCCGAGTAGTCGGTCGAGGCCACCCACAGGCGCAGGATTTCCGCGCCCAGCGAGTCCGAGACCTTCTGCGGGGCCACCACGTTGCCCTTGGACTTGGACATCTTCTTGCCCTCGCCATCGACCACGAAGCCGTGCGTGAGCAGGGCCTTGTAAGGCGCGCGGCCATTCAACATCGACGAGGTCAGCAGCGACGAGTGGAACCAGCCGCGATGCTGGTCCGAGCCTTCCAGGTAGAGGTCGGCCGGGAACTGCGACTGCTGTGCGTGCGAGCCGCGCAGCACGGTCTGGTGGGTGGTGCCGGAATCGAACCAGACGTCCAGCGTGTCACGGTTCTTGACGTAGTGTTCGGCATCGTCGCCGAGCAATTCCTTGGGATCCAGTGCCTGCCAGGCCTCGATGCCGCTTTTCTCGATGCGTTGGGCGACCTGCTCGATCAGCTCGGGCGTACGCGGATGCAGTTCACCGGTTTCCTTGTGCACGAAGAAGGCCATGGGCACGCCCCATTGGCGCTGGCGCGACAGGGTCCAGTCCGGACGGTTGGCGATCATGCCGTGCAGGCGCGCCTTGCCCCAGCCGGGGAAGAAGGCGGTGTCCTCGATGCCTTGCAGCGCGGTCTGGCGCAGGCTGGGGCCGCCATCCTTGGGCGTGTTGTCCATGCTGGCGAACCATTGCGAGGTGGCGCGATAGACGATGGGGGTCTTGTGGCGCCAGCAGTGCATGTAGCTGTGGTCGAACATGACCAGCTTGAACAGCGAACCCACTTCTTCCAGCTTGCCGCAGATGGGCTTGGAGGCTTCCCAGATGGTCAGGCCGGCAAACAGCGGCAGCCAGGAAGCATAGCGGCCATCGCCCATGACCGGGTTGAGGATGTCGTCATCCTTCATCCCGTGCGCCTTGCAGGAGATGAAGTCTTCGATACCGTAGGCCGGTGCCGAGTGCACGATGCCGGTACCGCTGTCGGCGGTCACGTATTCACCCAGGTAGATCGGCGACAGGCGGTCGTAGCCGGCGTCGGCCTTGGCCAGCGGATGATGGAAGCGGATCAGGGACAGTTTCTCGCCGGTGGTGGTGGCGATGATCTTGCCTTCCAGGCCGAAGCGCTGCAGGCAGGATTCCACCAGGTCCTTGGCCAGGATCAGCAGGGTGGCTTCGCCGTTGCGGCTGGTCTCGACCAGCGCGTACTCGAATTCCGGATGGACGTTCAACGCCTGGTTGGACGGGATGGTCCAGGGGGTGGTGGTCCAGATGACGATGTAGCCGTTGCGGGTCGGCAGGTCGGCCAGGCCGAAAGCGGTGGCGACCTTGTCGTGTTCGGCAAACGGGAAGCCGACATCGATGGCCGGGTCGCGCTTGTCCTGGTATTCCACTTCAGCTTCGGCCAGCGCCGAGCCGCAGTCGAAGCACCAGTTCACGGGCTTGAGGCCGCGATAGACGTAACCCTTCTCCAGGATCGTGCCGAGTGCGCGCAGCTCGTCGGCTTCGTTGGAGAAGTTCATGGTCTTGTAGGGGTTGTCCCATTCGCCGAGCACGCCCAGACGGATGAAGTCAGCCTTCTGGCGTTCGATCTGCTCGCCTGCGTAGGCGCGCGCCTTGGCCTGCACTTCGGCCACCGGCAGGTTCTTGCCGAACTGCTTTTCGATCTGGATCTCGATGGGCATGCCGTGGCAATCCCAGCCCGGCACGTATTGGGCGTCGAAGCCGGCCATGTTGCGGGCCTTGACGATCATGTCCTTCAAGATCTTGTTGACGGCGTGGCCGATGTGGATGTCGCCGTTGGCATACGGGGGGCCGTCGTGCAGGATGAACTTGGGGCGGCCGGCCGAGGCCTTGCGGATGCGCTCGTAGACCTTCTTTTCCTGCCATTCCTTGACCCACTGCGGCTCGCGCTTGGCGAGGTCGCCGCGCATGGGGAAGCCGGTTTCGGTCATGTTGACCGGGTATTTGGAGGGCGCCTTGCCGGCTTTTTCCGGTTTGCCGGGCTTGGCGGAGGATTCGTTGTTGGACATGACAGAGCTTTCGTTGAATGCAGGTTGATTCCGGGGCCAGGCAGGGCGTCACAAGCAGGGCGCGCTGCGGCAGGCAGGATGCAGGATGGGGCGGCTGGACAGCTGCGGGAGCAGGGCTCCGGCAACCGCCCAGCGTTCAAATTCGGTCGGTGGCCGAGACGGCGAAGCCGGCGTTTTCACGGAACCAGGCGCGGGCATTGTCCACGTCACGGGCAATGGCCGTGGTCAGCGTGGGCAGGTCGACATACTTTTCTTCGTCGCGCAGCTTCTTGAGGAATTCCACCCGTACCAGCTTGCCGTAGCAATCGCCCTTGAAGTCCAGCAGGTGGGTTTCCAGCAGCACCCGGCCGCTGTTGTCCACCGTCGGACGCACGCCCAGGCTGGCCACGGCCGGCAAGGGCTGTTCGGCCAAACCGTGCACCTGCACCACGAAGATGCCCGAGAGCGCAGGACGCTTGTGGCCCACGCGCATGTTCAGCGTCGGGAAACCGATGGTGCGGCCCAGTTTCTTGCCGTGCACGACCCGGCCGCTGATGGCGTAGGGGTGGCCCAGCAACTGTTGCGACAGGGTGAAATCGCCCTCGGCCAGCGCCGCGCGCACGGCCGACGACGAGATGCGCACACCGGCATTGGTCACCGTGGGCAGGGCATGGACCTCGAAGCCGTGCTGCTTGCCGGCCGCGATCAGGGTATCGAGCGTGCCGGCGCGGCGGGCGCCAAAGCAGAAGTCGTCACCGACCATGAGCCAGCGCACGTGCAGGCCCTGCACCAGGATCTTCTCGATGAAGTCCTGTGGGGAGAGGGCGGCGAAATGGCTGCCGAAATGCTCCACCACCACCCGGTCGATGCCGGAATGGGAGAGCGCTTCGAGCTTGTCGCGCAGGTTGGCGATGCGCGCCGGGGCGCGTTCGGGAGTGCCGGCCAGCTGGGCGAAGAATTCACGCGGATGCGGTTCGAAAGTCATCACCGCCGCGTCCAGCCCCAGGGTGCCGGCGGCCTCGCGCACGCGCGCCAAGAGGGCCTGGTGGCCCAGATGCACGCCGTCGAAATTGCCGATGGTCAGCGCGCACGGGGCGCGCGATTCGGCTGTGGGAAGTCCGCGAAATACCTTCATTGAGCCGCTGGAAAGATGCGCTGTTGCAAAAGCCTTCCATTATAAATGGTTTCGGAGGCTTTCCTTGATTTGGTGGCGGCTTGGCACGGATCAAGCCGCCTGAAGCCCACAGGCAGCGCAATTTTTCATCTTTCTACAGGGAAATGTTGACAAACCTTCACATGAAAGTTTCTTCCCGGTAGTGTCAGCGCGACAGCGCCGCTTCGGGCTCCTGGAGCTGGCGCGCCTCGGCCAGCATCCAGATGGTGATCTTCCTGACTTCCAGCTTGCTCTGGGTGATATGGGCACGCAGCAGGATCTGGGCTTCGGTAGCCTTGCGCTTGGCGATCAGCTGCAGGATCTTGCCGTGTTCCTCGTAGGTGGCGTCGATGCGCTTTTTCTTGAGGAAGTCCAGCCGGCGCACGATGCGGATCTTTTCCGTCACCTCGGTATGCACCCGGGTCATTTCCACATTGCCGGCTGCGGCCACCAGGTTGGTATGGAAGGCTTCGTCCAGCTCGGCCACCTTGACGGCATCGGTATGGCGCGCCTCCGGTTCGGCCAGCCAGATGGCGTTCAACTGGTCCAGTTCGGCCGTCGGCTCCTGCTGGCTGCAGAGTTTCTCCAGCGCGGCCATTTCCAGCACGATACGCAGGTCGTAGAGATTGTCGAGGCGGTCGAAGTCGATCGGGCAGACCTTCCAGCCGCGCCGGAATCCCACTTCCAGATAGCCCTCGCGTTGCAGCCTGAACAGTGCATCCCGCAAGGGCGTGCGCGAGACGCCCTGGCGCTGGGCCATTTCGGTCTCGGTGAAATTGTCTCCCGGCAGCAGCCGGAAACTGAAGATGTCGTCCTTGATCCGGTGATAGACCTGTTCGGCGAGCGGGTTGGCGACGGTGACGGTCATGGTGCGGGCATTCTGGTTCTGGGTGGCTGCGGACTCATGCCATCAGGCTGACATGGGCGGCGACGATGCGCCAGCCTTCGTCCATGCGCACCCAGGTTTGCATCTGGCGGCCGATGCGATCGGACGTATGGTCGGTGAATTCAGTGGAGACCGTAGCATAGTCGCTGCCGAAGGTGGTGACAACGGTGCGATGCAGCTTGCGCGAGGCCGGCACCGGGGTGCAGGTCTTGCGGTACTGGCGGATCGCCTCGCCGCCCAGCAGCACTTCGCCCACACCATAGCGCACGGTTTCGGGGGCATACCAGAACCAGCGGTCCAGGGCCGGGATGTCGTTGATGAGCAGGGCGTATTCGTAATCCGTAAAAGCTTGTTCGACCTCGGCTACCACATGGGGCAGGTTCACTTGCATCATGGCGTTTCTCCTTGGTAGGCGGCTACGGCGCTGTGCAGCTGCGCCAGCGGCGCACGCCAGCCGACGATGCCACCCTGGGCGGTCAGCATCTCCAGCGTGGCGCGATGGAATTCAGGGAAATAACTGGCGCAGGCATCTTCCACCACCAGGCATTCATAGCCCCGGTCATTGGCCTCGCGCATCGAGGTCTGCACGCACACTTCCGTGGTGACGCCCGCCACCAGCAGGTGGGTGATGCCGCGCTCCTGCAACTGCGCGTGCAGGTCGGTGGCGTAGAAGGCGCCCTTGCCGGGTTTGTCGATGACGATCTCGCCATCGAGGGGCGCCAGTTGCGGCAGGATCTGGTTGCCGGGCTCGCCACGCACCAGGATGCGGCCCATCGGGCCGACATCGCCGATGCCCAGCGTCGGGTTGCCGCGCAAGCGCTTGGCGCGCGGGCAGTCCGACAGGTCGGGCAAATGCGATTCTCGGGTATGAACCACCAGCATCTGCGCCTGGCGTGCCAGCGCGAGCAGCGCCGCCACGGTCGGCACGATCGCGCCCAGGGGCCGCACATCATTGCCCAGCGCACTGCCGAAGCCGCCTTCTTCGACGAAGTCGCGCTGCATGTCGATGACCACCAGCGCGGTGCTGCGCGGATGGAACTGATAGGGATAGGGGAAGGCGTCGATACGGATCATGCGGCCTCGGCGTGGGTAGATTGTTCGGAGTGGCCCGCCATCCAGCGGCCCAGGGCGGCGCGGTCCGCACCTTGCGTGGCCACGTCCTGGGCCACGTGCACGATGCGGCCCTCGGTCATCACCAGGATGCGGTCGGACAGTTCCAGCAGTTCGTCCAGGTCTTCGCTCACCAGCAGCACCGCCGCGCCGCGTGCGCGCGCTTGCAGCAGGCGGGCATGGATGTCGGCCACCGAGGCGAAGTCCAGCCCGAAGACCGGATTGGCGACGATGAGCACGTTGGCCGCGCCTGCATTGCCCTCTTCGCCCAGCTCACGCGCCAGTACGGCACGCTGCACGTTGCCGCCGGAGAGCGTGCCGATGGGGCGTTCCGGTGCAGGCGGCTTGACGTTGAAGGCAGTGATCAGGGATTGCGCCTGGCGCTTCATGGCACTGCGGTCCACGCGCCAGCCGCTGCGCTTGAAGGGGGCGACATCGAAATTGCGCAGCGCCATGTTCTCGGCCACGCTCATGCCGGCGATGCAGGCGTTGCGCAGCGGTTCTTCCGGTAGCGCGAAGACACGCAGCCGTCGCATCTCCTCGCGCGTGGCCGCATAGGGCGCATCCTCGATGCGGATCTCGCCCAGCAGGTGGCGGCGCTGGCCCAGCAGGGCTTCCACCAGTTCCTTCTGGCCATTGCCGGAGATACCGGCCAGGCCCACGATTTCACCGCGCTTCACTTGCAGCGAGAGGGCCCGCACCGCAGCCACGCCGCGATCGTTGTTGACGGTCAGTTCCTTCACTTCAAGCCCGAAGCGGGCCTGCGCTGGCACGGCTGGCCGCTCCACCTGTTTTTTCTCGGCGCGCGCGTGGCCCATCATCCAGTGCGCCAGGGCATCCGGCGTGGTGTCGGAAACCCGGGCGCTGCCGACCAGGCGGCCCTTGCGCAGCACCGTCACATCGTCGGCATAGGCAGTCACTTCGTGGAACTTGTGGGTGATCATCAGCACCGTGAGTTCCTGCTGGCGCGTGAGGGCATGCATGAGTCCCAGCACCTCGTCGGCTTCCTGCGGGGTCAGCACCGAGGTCGGTTCATCAAGGATCAGGAAACGGCGACGCAGATAAAGCTGCTTCAAGATTTCCAGCTTCTGTTTTTCGCCTGCGGAGAGGCTGCTCACCGCGCGCTCCAGCCCCAGCTTGAAGGGCATGCGCGCCATGAATTCTTCCAGCACGGCGCGCTCGCTGCGCCAGCGGATGCGCCACGGCAGGTCGCCGCGCGCCAGCAGCAGGTTCTCGGCCACGGTCAGGCTGGGGGCCAGCGTGAAGTGCTGGTAGACCATGCCGATGCCGAGCTGGTTGGGTACGCGCGCACTGCGGATCTCCACCTCGCGGCGGTCGGCCACGATGCTGCCCTGGTCCAGCGGGCTGTAGCCGACCAGGCCCTTGACCAGCGTGCTCTTGCCCGCACCGTTCTCGCCCAGCAGTGCGTGGATGGTACCGGCGCGGATCTTCAGCGACACCTCATCGAGCGCACGAAAGCTGCCGAAGGATTTGCCGGCATTGATGATCTCCAGCTCCAGGGCGTGCATGTCAGGCCCCGATCACATCGATCAGTGCGGCCGCATCGGAGACCGCGCCGAACACGCCGCCCTGCATCTTGATCATGGACAGCGCCGCCAGGTGGTTGTTGTGGTCGGTCGCGCCACAGCAGTCCGCGAGCATCACGCATTCGAAGCCACGGTCATTGGCTTCGCGCATGGTGGTATGCACGCAGACATCGGTGGTGATGCCGGTGAGCACGATGTTGCGGATGCCACGCGTGTGCAGGATCATTTCCAGGTCGGTGGCGCAGAAGGAGCCCTTGCCCGGCTTGTCGATGATGATCTCGCCGGCGATGGGGGCCAGTTCGGGAATGATTTCCCAGCCCGGCTCGCCGCGCACCAGGATGCGGCCGCAGGGGCCGGCGTCGCCGATGCCCACGCCGTTGGTGCCGATCTGGCGCGAGCGCCAGCGCTTGTTGGCCGGCAGGTCGGACAGGTCAGGGCGATGGCCTTCGCGGGTATGGATGATGGTGTAGCCCCCGGCGCGCATGGCGGCCAGCACTTTCTTGATCGGTTCGATGGGCGCGCGCGTGAGCGACAGGTCATAGCCCATCTTGTCCACGTAGCCGCCGATGCCGCAGAAGTCGGTCTGCATGTCGATGACGATGAGCGCGGTATTGGCCGGGGTCAGGGCGCCGTCATAGGGCCAGGGATAGGGTTCGGCCTGGATGTAGCGTTCGGACATGGTTTCTCCTTGGGGCAAGTGGATTTATCGGGTCAGGCTCAGCTCGCCCGGTGCACTCGACAGCGTGCGGTCGGGGCGGCAGGTGAGGATCATGATGAACAGCGTGAGCGCATACGGCGCCGCGTTGAAGAGGTAGTAGCCGGAGGTGACGCCCACCGCCTGCAAGGCCGGGCCCAGTGCACCGGCGGCACCGAACAGGAGCGCGGCCAGCAGGCAGCGCCACGGCTGCCAGCGCGCGAAGATCACCAGCGCGACCGCCATGAGACCCTGGCCGCTGGAGAGTCCCTCGTTCCAGCTGCCGGGGTAATAGAGCGACAGGTAGGCACCGCCGACGGCGGCCAGGAATCCGCCTGCGGCCGTGGCCGCAATGCGCGTGCCGGTGAGGCGATAACCAAGGGCGCGTGCGGTCTCGGCATGGTCGCCCACCAGCCGCAAGGCCAGTCCCCAGCGCGTGGCCGACAAGCCCCACTGCAGCACCAGTGCGAGCACTACGCCGATGAAGAACAGCGCATTGATCTGCAGCGCATGGTGCAGGCGGTCATTGCTGCTCCAGGCACCCAGGTCGATGGAGGGCAGCATCGGCGCCTGCGGCTGGATGAAGGGTTTGCCGAGGAAGAAGGCCAGCCCCGTCCCCAGCAGCATGAGCGCGATGCCGAAGGCGATGTCGTTGACGCGCGGCAGCGAACACACCACGCCATGCAACACCCCCAGCAAGAGTCCCGCACAGCCCGCCGCCAGCACACCCAGCCAGGCCGAGCCGCTGTAGAAGGAGGCCGCGTAACCGGTCATGGCACCGCAGACCAGGATGCCTTCCAGGCCCAGGTTCACGCGTCCGCCTTTTTCGGTCAGGCATTCGCCCAGGCTCACGAAGAGAAACGGTGTACCCACCCGGATCGCGCCCGCGAAGAGCGCCAGCAGCAGGGTGGTGAGATCGATGTCATGCATGGCCGGCCTCCTTGGCGGGGATGACTTGTGCCTGTTGCTGCCAGCGCAGCTTGAGTGCGGACATGCGCCCGGTAATGGCTTCCCAGGCCAGCAGGTTGCAGAACAGCAGGCCCTGCAGGACCAGCGTGGTGGCGTCGGGCAGGTCCAGGCGCCGCTGCAGCAGGCTTCCGCTGGCTTCCACGCCGCCGATGACCAGCGCGCAGACGATGATGGCCAGCGGATTCTGGCGTGCCGCAAAGGCCACCAGGATGCCGGAGAAACCATAACCGGCCAGCAGCGCACTGGTGGCGCTGCCCTGCACGGCACTGACCTCGAACATGCCTGCCAGTCCCGCTGCGGCACCGCCGAGCGCGCAGGCCGTCAGGATGAGGCGATTGACCGGCAAGCCCACCAGCCGCGCCGTACGGACGTTGCCGCCGACCACGCCCATGGCGAAACCCTGGACGCTATGGCGCAGGAACACCCAGGCAGCCACACAGGCCACTGCCCCCCAGGCCAGGCCCCAATGCACTTCCAGTCCCGGCAGCGAGCCCACCAGGTAAGGATCGGGCAGCGGCAGGGTCGAGGGTTTGTTCAGGCTGGCCGGATCACGCAGCGGCCCTTCCACCAGATGCTTGAAGACGGCCACGGCCAGATAGGACAGCAGCAGGCTGGAGATGGTCTCATTGACCCCGCGCCACTGGCGCAGGCCGCCGCACAGCGCGATCCACAGCCCGCCGGCCAGCATCGCCGCCAGCGCCATGGCGGCCAGCATCACCAGCGAGGGCAGGTCCGGCAGCAGTTGCGGTATCACTGCCGCCGCCAGTCCGCCCAGCGCCAGCGCACCTTCCCCGCCGATGACGATGAGCCCCACGCGCGCCGGCAAGGCCACGCACAGCGCCGTCAACAGCAGGGGCGCGGCGCGCTGCAGGGTGTTCTGCCAAGCGAACAGGGTGCCGAAGGCGCCCTGGAAGATCAGCAGGCAAGCCTCGCCCGCCGGCTTGCCCTGCACCAGCAGGAACAGCACGAACAGCAGCAGCGTCCCGGCCAGCGCGCACAGCGTGGGCAGGGCCGGTGCGCTGCCGTTGAGCAGCGCCGAGCGCAAGCGGTGCCAGGGCGAGGTGGCGGCAGCCGCCACCCCGGGAGCGGGGAGGGATGTCATGAGACCGTCCTGCATCAAGGATCAGCAATCAGACCTGGCCGACCACGCCGGCCACCAGGTAATTCATCTTCTCCAGCGCCACATCGGTCTGGACCTGGGTGGTGCCGGCCGGGATCACGGTATTGCCCTTGTTGTCCTTGATCGGTCCCTTGAAGATCTGGAACTTGCCGGCCAGCATCTGCGCCTTGATCTCGTCGGCCTTCTTCTTGGCCGGCGCGCTCACAGCCGCGCCATAGGGCGACATCTTGACGAAGTCATCCTTCAGGCCACCGCGCAGGAAGTTGATCATCGGCTTGCCCTCCAGCGTGGCCTTGACGATCTCGGTATAAGGCGTGGCCCAGTTCCACTCGGCACCGGTGAGGTAGCCCTTGGGGGCCAGCGAGGCCTGGCTGGCGTGGTAGCCGGTGGTCATGATGCCGCGCTTCTCAGCCGTCTCCACGATCACCTTGGGGCCATCGACGTGGCAGGTGATGACATCGCAACCCTGGTCGATGAGGCTGTTGGCGGCTTCGGCTTCCTTGACCGGCAGCGACCAGTCACCGGTGAAGATGACGTGGCAGGTGATGGACGGATCGACCGACTGCGCGCCGAGGGTGAAGGCGTTGATGTTGCGCAGTACCTGCGGAATCGGCTTGGCGGCGATGAAGGCCAGTTTCTTGCTCTTGCTCATGTGGCCGGCCACTACACCCGAAAGATATTCGCACTCTTCGATGTAGCCGAAGAAGCTGCCCACGTTCATGGGATGCTTGCCCGCCGTCCACAAGCCGCCACAGTGGGCGATGCGCACCTTGGGATATTTTTCGGCGATCTTGAGGACGTGCGGATCGAAGTAGCCGAAGGAGGTCGGGAAGAGCAGGGTTGCGCCGTCCTGCTGGATCATGGCTTCCATGGTCTTTTGCACGGCCACGGTCTCGGGCACTTTTTCCTCTTCGATCACCTTCACGCCGGGCATCTTCTTGATGATGGCTGCGGCTTGCGCATGCGACTGGTTGTAGCCGAAGTCGTCGCGCGCGCCGACGTAGATGAAGCCCACGGTCAGCGGGCCGGCAGCCAGCAGTTCCAGCGGGAAGGCAGCGCCCAGTGCGGCAGCTCCGGACAGTTTCAGAAAATCGCGGCGGTTTTGCATGTTGTTGCTCCAGTGTGATCGTGGATGGTTGGGGTGGGGCAAGACAAATTCGGTACTTCTTTCGGGACAGGATCCTGTACCTCAGCCTGCACAGGATCCTGCAAGGCAATCAGGACAGCGTCAGCGAACCGGGCGCCTGCATGCGCGCCGGCTTGCGCACTTCGCGCTGGAAGATTTCCATGGACAGTTTCTTGGCCGCGATGAAGCCGGGCTGCGACAGCGTCTCTACCGTGCGTGGCCGTGGATCCTGGTAATGCAAGATGTCTGCCACCGCCGTCGGGCGCTTGGTCAAGAGCAGGATCTGGTCGGCCAGGTAGACCGCTTCTTCCAGGTCGTGCGACACCAGCACCATGGTGGTGCCGGTCTGCAAGAAGACCTGCTGCAGCTTCTCGCGGATGAAGAGCGTCATCTCGAAATCCAGCGCCGAGAAGGGTTCATCGAGGAACAGCACTTCCGGCCCCGGTGCCAGGGCACGCATGATGGAGGCGGTCTGCTGCTGGCCGCCCGAGAGTTCATAGGGATAGCGCATCAGGTCGAACTTCACGTCGAAGGACGCCACCAGTTCGTCGACCCGGCGCTTGATCTCGGCCTTGGACTTGCCTTCCAGCTTCAGGGGATAGGCGATGTTGTCGATGGTGCGCAGCCACGGGAACATGGCGTCGCGGTAGTTCTGGAAGACGTAGCCGATCTTGGTCTGGGCCAGCGATTTTCCGTCGAACAGGATCTGTCCGGCGTCAATCGGGATCAGGCCGGCAATCATGTTGATCAGCGTGGACTTGCCGCAGCCATTGGGGCCGAAGACCGAGACGATCTGCTGCTTGGGGATGTCCAGGTCGAAGTTTTCATACAGCGGCCAGCCGGCGAAATACTTGGTCAGGCCGCGAATGGTGATGTGGGTGCCCGGGGGACCGGGAACGAAGGGTGTTTCCGGGGGCAGGTCGATTTTGGGGCTGATCACGACGCTCATCTTCCACTCCAGTGCACGATGCGTTTTTCAATGACGATGAAGACCACGTTCAGGGCATAGCCCAGCGCGCCCGCCGAGAGGATGGCGGCATACATCTCGCGCACGTTCAGGACTTGCTGGGTATCGATGATGCGGTGGCCCAGGCCGTTTTCGGAGCCGATGAACATCTCCGCCACGATCACGATCACCAGCGCCATCGAGACTGCGCTGCGCAGGCCCACGAAGCTGGCTTGCAGGCTTTCCCAGATCAGCACGTCGCAGAAGATGCGCCAGCGCGAAGCGCCCATCACCTTGGCCGCCATCACCCGCTGCTTGCGCGCATTGAGCACGCCATAGGCGCTGTTGAAGAGCACAATCAGGAAGGCACCGAAAGCGGCGATGGCCACCTTGTTGATGTCGGAGACACCGAAGATCAGCAGGAACAGCGGGATCAGCGCGGAGGAGGGCGTGGAACGGAAGAAATCGATCAGGAATTCCACGCTGCGATAGGCGCGCTCGTTGCTGCCCAGGAGCACGCCGATGGGCAGGCCCAGCACGGCGGCGATGGCGAAGGCTTCCAGCGTGCGGATCACGGTCACCGTGAAATCCAGCAGCAGCGGTCCTCCCGCCAGGCCCTTGAACATGGCCATGAGCGTGGCTTCGGGCGGAGGCAGCAGGATGGCCTTGATCCAGCCGGCGCGCACCACCAGGTCCCAGATCACGAACAGCGCGATGGGCCCGACGATGGGCAGCAGGCGGCCCAGGGCAGGGGCCTTGCGCGGTGCCTTGGGCGCAGGCGCGGCAGGCGGCGCCGAGGCCGCCGGTTTGGGCGCCACGGTCACGGCAGGGGCGATGGTCTCGTTCATGATGGCCTCAGCCCTTGTAGATCAGGTTGTCGACCACGATGCGTTGCGAGAACACGCCCTTCTCGACGAACAGGTCGTAGAACTTCTGGAAGTAGGCCAGGTCGCTGGGCTTGAACTCGTTGTAGAGCATGTAGGCCGCCAGCGGCACTTCATTGGTGAGCGAACCTTCGATGGCGGTATAGCCCTTCAGGTAGGTGCGGGCCTGGTCCGGATTGTTGCGCACCAGCTCGATGCCGCGCGCATAGGCGGCGATGTACTTGCGCGCCAGTTCCGGATTCTTCTTGATGAATTCGGTGGTCAGCGCGGCAGCGCCGCCGTGCCAGGGGGCCATCGGGTCACCCAGGATGTACTTGGCGATCACGCCGGCTTCCAGCACGCGGGTGGTGTTGTTCATGCGGCCCACGGTGCCGGTCGGTTCCAGCGTGTAGGCGGCATCGACCTGGCCGGCGGCCAGCGAAGCGACATGCTGGCCGATGGGCAGTTCGACTACGGTCGCGCCAGTGGCACCGGCGCGTTCGAGTACCGTCTTGGCCAGGGTGACGTTCTGGATGCCGGGGCCGGAGGCGACCTTCTTGCCCTTGAGGTCGGCGATGGATTTGACCGCGCTGTCCTTGGGCACCAGGAACTCATCCAGTACGTACTTGGCATTGCTGGGATTGGTGGCGAAGATCTTGAACAGGCCCGGCTGGGCGATCTCGCCGATGGCCAGGTTGCCGGCCCCGGTGCCATTGGCCGAGCCGTCGGCGCGGCCTGCCAGCATGGCTTCCATCACCTGCTGGGCGCCGGCGAATTTGAGGGCCTGCACGTCCAGTCCGGCCTGCTTGAAGTAACCCGCTTCCACGGCGGCGTAGAACGGCAGGCCAGCGGCCACCGGCCAGTAGCCGATGCGGATCGGGACCGTCTGCGCACGCAAGATGGCCGGGGCGCCCGCGATGGCTGCGGTAGCGGCGACGGCGCCCGCCTTGGCGATGAAACTGCGACGGTTGGCATCGTGGACAGCGGTTGGGTTGTTCTTTTTCATGAGCAGCTCCGTGGTGAGGGTGTTCTGGTCAGTGCAGCGAATTGAGGTAGTTGACCCAGCCGCCGTGGTGGGTGATGTCGGTGGCCCCGGCAATGCCGGCCGGCTCGCAGATGAAGCCCTTGACGCTGCTGCCATCGGCCAGCTCCACCGTGCCGATGCCCAGCGGTGCCGGGATGGCGGCGACGAAGCCACCGAACTGGCGCAGCGGCATTTCCCACACTTCCACCGCGATGGCGGCGCCGTCGCCTTCGGTACGGGCCAGGCCCGGCTTGGGTGGCGTGGTCCCCGCCAGGGCGTAGAGACGATAGTGGGCAGCGGTACGGGTGACGGCCACGCGGCGCGCACCGGCTTCCAGCAATTGCCAGTTCAGGGGCTGGCCGGCCAGGTGGGCGCCGACCACGCAGACCTTGATGGTGCTTTCGTTGAAAGGCAGCGGTGTGGCCGCGATCGCATCGGCTTGCGCCGCGCCGCCCAGTTGCTGCTGCAGGCGCGCGCCGGCTTCGGCCAGCAGGTGGTCGGCACCGGCGGGGCCGATCAGGGTCACCCCGGCGGGCAAGCCATCGCGGCGCCACACGGCGGGGATGGCCAGGGCCGACATGTCCATCAGGTTGACGAAGTTGGTGTAATGGCCCAGCTGCGCATTGCGCACCACCGGATCGGCTTCCACTTCCGCAATGGTGGGGAAGGTGGTGGTGGTGGGCACCAGCATCAGGTCGCTGCCTTCGAGCAGGTTTTCGGCCTGGCGGCGCAGGTCGGCCAGGCGATATTGGGCGTTGAAGCTGTCCACGGCGTCGTAGTCCTCGGCCTGGGCAGTGATCTGGCGCACCACCGGGTGGATGGCTTCCGGGTTCTCCAGGAAGAAGTCGCCCAGCGCGGCGCGGCGCTCGGCCACCCACGGGCCCTGGTACAGCAGCTGCGCGGCGGCGCTGAAGGGGGCGAAGGGAATCTTCGCCAGGCTCACGCCGGGCAGGGCGGCGATCTGCGCCAGGCTGCGTTCCCAGGCTTCCTGGGCGACGCTGTCGCCAAAGAATTCACATTGTTCGGGAATGGCGATGCGATAACCGCGGCGCTTCACGCCCAGCATGGTGGGGCGGCGCGAATAGCCATCCTCGGCATCGAAGCCGGAAGCGCTGTGCAGCACGCGCCAGGCATCGGCCACGTCGTGGGCGAAGATGGAGATGCAATCCAGGGTGCGGCAGGCCGGTACCAGGCCGCGCGCGCTGATGAGGCCCTTGGTGGGTTTCAGGCCCACCAGGTGGTTGAAGGCTGCGGGGACGCGGCCCGAGCCTGCGGTGTCGGTGCCCAGGGAAAACATGACCTGCCCCAGTGCCACGGCCACCGCCGAACCCGAACTGGAGCCGCCGGAGACGTATTCCGGCTTGATGGCGTTGCGTACCGCGCCGTAGGGAGAGCGCACGCCGACCAGGCCGGTGGCGAACTGATCCAGGTTGGTCTTGCCCACCAGCAGCGCGCCAGCGGCCTGCAGGCGTTGCACCACGGTGGCGCTCACGCTGGCCAGTCGGCCGAATTCGGGGCAGGCCCCGGTGGTGGACATGTCGGCGACGTCGATGTTGTCCTTCACGGCGAAGGGGATGCCGAACAGTGGCATGCTCTCCAGCACGGTTTCGCCCTTGATCTGCAGCATCAGGTCCAGCGCCGCGGCCTGTTGTTTCAGTTGTTTGGGCGGCACCCGGCTGATCCAGACTTCGTCGCGTCCGGCGCTCTCGATGCGGGCCAGCAGTTCGGCCACCACCTTGCCGGGCGTGCTGCGGCCTTCGCGATAGGCCGCCAGGGTGGCGGCGATGGTGGTGGGAGCGGCCTCGGGGGCGGCTTGCTGCAGGGCGTGGGTAGCGGTCATGGTGGATATTCAAACTTGAATACAAGATTGAATATCTTTAAGCAGGAGGCGTGCCAGCTCCCCCGTCACGCGGCTGAAAAACGGGAAAACGGTTCACCACGCGGGTTTGCGAGGTGAAGTGCTGGAGGGAAAGTTGCGCGAGGGGAAATGAAGAGTTTTGTCAGCGAGACAAAATGGGGAGGCGTGCGCCGAATTTGGACGTCGGCCAGGACGGCTGCACGGGAATCAAGCAAGTTTCTGGTCAATATCCACTATGTCCATCTTGCCACAAGGCTGAAACCCGGACGGCGGCGTACCGCTCGTGAAACGACGAGCTTCGGGATGCTCAGGCAGATTCGATCACACGCATTTCAATGTGCAGGCCGGCGGCCGTGGCCATGTTCACCAGCGCATCGAGTCCGAACAGATTGATCTTGCCTCGCATCAGGTCGGAGACACGCGGCTGAGTCACTCCGAAGAGCTTGGCGGCTTGTGCCTGGCTCATTTCCGTGCGGGTGAGGTGGTTCTTGAGTGCCGTCATGAGGACGGAACGCAGCTTCATGTTCTCCGCTTCTTCCGGGGTGTCCTCGATCGCATCCCAGATACTGGAAAATCGTTGCTTGCTCATTGCCCTAACTCCTTCAACAAATCGCGGTAACGCTTTGCGGCCAGGTTCAGATCGGTCTTGCTGGTCTTCTCTGTCTTCTTCTGGAAGCAGTGAAGTACATAGACGGCATCGGCGAACTTGGCAACATAAATGACACGGAACGCGCCGGAGGCGTCCCGGATCCGAATCTCCTTCACGCCTTGGCCCACGGTGATCATGGGCTTCCAATCGTCCGGCTCCTGGCCGTTTTGTACTTGGTCCAGCTGATGACCAGCTTCCCGCCTTGCCTCAAGAGGAAAGGCTCGAAGGTCATCGAGGGCGCTGCCTCGGAACTCGACGGGTTTGGGATCGGACATGCGGCAATATACAATTTTTTATATATTCCCGCAACGGGGTCGCCTAATCATTGGTTCACCAAGAGGGAAATCCGGGAAATCGGCCGGGCCGCCGGAAAATCACCCGGATGAAGCTTTCTTCAAAGCTCTCCCCACACCGCATTCAAGGCCGCCAATGCCGCCAGCCCGGCGGTCTCGGTACGCAGCACGCGGCTGCCCATGGACAGCATCAGCGCACCCTGGGCGCAGGCCAGGTCTTCTTCTTCCTCGCTGAAGCCGCCTTCGGGGCCGACCATGACGGTCACGGCCTGCGGCGGATGGTGCCGCGCCCAGCCCGACAGCGGCTCGGTGCCGCGCGGGGAGAGCAGGATGCGCCGATGCAGGTCGCTCTGGGCGATCCAGCGCTTGAAGTCGGTGACTTCGCCCAAGTGCGGCAGGCGATTGCGGCCGCATTGCTCGGCGGCCGCATGGACGATGCCTTGCCAGTGGGCCTGCTTCTTCGCGGCCCGTTCGCCCGAGAGCCGCACCACGCAGCGCTGCGCGGCCAGCGGCTGGAGGGCGGTGGCGCCCAGTTCCACGGCCTTTTCGACGATCCAGTCCATCTTCGAACCTTCAGGCAGGGCCTGGGCCAGGGTCAGCGCATAGGGCAGCTCGGCCTCGCGGGGTGAAAAAGTCTTCACTTCGGCGTGGGCGCGCTTCTTTTCGAGGGTGCTCAGGCTGGCGGTGTATTCGCCGCCTTCGCCATTGAACAGGGTGACGGTGTCGCCCGGCTGCAGGCGCAGTACCTGGATGTGATGGGCAATCTGCTCGGGCAGGACCAGGGCCGAGCCGATGCCGAGGGGGTGCGGGAAGTAAAAGCGGGGCATGGGGCTGGGTCCTGGGCGAAGAAGATCAAAAAGACATGAAAAAAGTTGTCAGTCCGGTCAGGGGCTGGTCCCGAATTTTAATCCCCCCGGCGCACTCTGGTAAAATACGGGCCCGCGCCGTTACCCGGTCTTCCGGGCCGGCGCATTGGCTTGAACATCCGATTTGTGCGCCTGCGGCGCCCCCCAGCACAGCAAACTCTGACCTCGACATGATTTCCACTCTCCCCACCGACAAGATGGCCAACGCGATCCGCGCGCTGGCGATGGACGCAGTACAAAAAGCCAATTCCGGACACCCGGGCATGCCGATGGGGATGGCCGAAATCGCAGTGGCCCTGTGGGCCAAGCACTATCGCCACAATCCGTCCAACCCGCATTGGGCCAACCGTGACCGTTTCGTGCTCTCCAACGGCCACGGCTCGATGCTGCAGTACGCCCTGCTGCACCTGACCGGCTACGACCTGTCGATGGACGACATCAAGTCCTTCCGCCAGCTGCATTCCAAGACCGCCGGCCACCCGGAAGTGCATATCACCCCGGGCGTGGAAACCACTACCGGTCCGCTGGGCCAGGGCATCACCAATGCGGTGGGCATGGCGCTGGCGGAGAAGCTGCTGGCCGCCGAATTCAACAAGCCCGGCCTGGCCGTGGTCGATCATTACACCTACGCCTTCGTCGGCGACGGCTGCCTGATGGAAGGCATCTCGCATGAAGCCTGCTCGCTGGCGGGCGTCTTGAACCTGTCCAAGCTGATCGTGCTGTATGACGACAATGGCATCTCCATCGACGGCCACGTCGAAGGCTGGTTCAAGGACGACACCCCGAAGCGCTTCGAAGCCTACGGCTGGAACGTCATCCCGGCCGTGGACGGCCACAACGTCGAGGCGGTGAGCGCCGCGATCCACCAGGCCAAGCTGGCCGACAAGCCGACCCTGATCTGCTGCCGTACCGTCATCGGCAAGGGTTCGCCCAACCTGGCCGGTACCGACAAGGTCCACGGCGCTGCCCTGGGCGACAAGGAAATCGCCGCCGTGCGCGAAGCGCTGGGCTGGACTTCCGCCCCCTTCGAGATCCCGGCTGATGTCTACTCCGCCTGGGACGCCAAGGCCACCGGCGCCGACTTCGAAGCCAGCTGGAAGCAGACCTTCGACAGCTACGCCGCCCAATACCCGGCCGAGGCCGCCGAACTGCTGCGTCGCCTCAAGGGCGAGCTGCCGGCCGCGTTCGAATCGACCGTGACCGCCTACATCAATTCCACGCTGGAAAAGAAGGAAACCATCGCCACCCGCAAGGCCAGCCAGAACGCCATCCAGGCTTACGCACAGGCGCTGCCGGAATTCCTGGGCGGCTCGGCCGACCTGACCGGCTCGAACCTGACCAACTGGAAGGAATCGGTGGCCGTGCGCGCCGACCAGCGCGGCAACCACATCAACTACGGTGTGCGTGAATTCGGCATGAGCGCCATCATGAACGGCATCGCCCTGCATGGCGGCTACCTGCCCTTCGGCGCGACCTTCCTGACCTTCTCCGACTACAGCCGCAATGCCCTGCGCATGGCAGCCCTGATGAAGACCCGCGCGCTGTTCGTGTTCACCCACGACTCCATCGGCCTGGGCGAAGACGGCCCGACCCACCAGTCGGTGGAACACGTCTCCAGCCTGCGCCTGATCCCCAACCTGGACAACTGGCGTCCGTGCGACACCACCGAAACCGCCGTGGCCTGGGCTGAAGCGATCAAGCGTCACGATGGTCCGAGCACCCTGATCTTCTCGCGCCAGAACCTGCCGTTCCAGGAGCGCACCGACGCCCAGGTCAAGGACATCGCCCGTGGCGGCTACGTGCTGCGCGATGCACCCAATGCCAAGGTCATCCTGATGGCCACCGGTTCCGAAATCGAACTGGCCACCAAGGCCGCTGATGCCCTGACCGCTGAAGGCATCGCCGTGCGCGTGGTCTCGATGCCCTCCACCGACGTGTTCGACCGCCAGGACGCGGCCTACAAGGCCTCCGTGCTGACCCGCGGCGTGCCGCGCGTGGCCATCGAAGCCGGTGTGACCGCCTTCTGGCACAAGTACGTGGGCCTGGAAGGCGCCGTGGTCGGTATCGATACCTTCGGCGAGTCGGCCCCGGCCGGCGTGCTGTTCAAGCACTTCGGCTTCACCGTCGAGAACGTGGTGGCCAAGGCCAAGGCAGTACTGGCTTGAGCAGTCTGGTGTCCATGACTGAAGAAGTCCTGTTCCGCCGCGCCAGGAAGGGCGATGCGGCCTCCATCGCCGGAGTGCGCATCGACGCCTGGCGTGCTGCCTATCGCGGCCTGGTGCCCGACAGCTACCTGGATCACCTCAAGCCAGAGGAAAGCGTCAAGCTGTGGGAGCAGGTGCTGGAAGCGTCCTCGGACGCGGCCTGCACCTTCGTCGCCGAAAGCGGCGGCGAGATCATCGGCTTCGCTTCCGGCATGACCCTGGCCGAGTCGCGCTTTGGCTGCGATGCCGAGCTGACCGCCATCTGCGTGCTGCCCGATGAGCAGCGCAAGGGACTGGGCAAGCGGCTGCTGGCCAATGTGGCGGCCACCCTCATCAGTGCCGGTGCGACCGGCCTCATGGCCTGGGTGCTGAGCAAGAACGAAGGCGCCGGGGAATTTTTCGAGTCGCTCGGGGCCGAAAGGCTTTATGAACAAACGTTCACCTGGGACGATGGCAGTGAACTCGACGAGATCGGTTTCGTCTGGCGCAAGCTTCACTCCTGAGCGGGTGAGGGCGGCACCAGACTGATCGGCGGGACCAGCAGGGCAAAGAGGGACGGCAAGAACAACTGAACAAAAAGGCCGGAAAAGAAGGATCCATGTCTGATCGGCGGCTCCGAAGAGGGGCAAGCTGTTGGCCTGGTCGCTTTCCCGACTACCGGTTTGCATTGATTTTTACTACTTGAGGAGAAGAGCATGGCAATTCGCGTAGCAATCAACGGTTATGGCCGCATCGGCCGCAATATCCTGCGCGCTCACTACGAAGGCGGCAAGAAGCACGACATCGAGATCGTCGCCATCAACGACCTGGGCGATCCGAAGACCAATGCCCACCTGACCCAGTACGACACCGCCCACGGCAAGTTCCCGGGCACCGTGACCGTGGATGGCGACTCCATCGTCGTCAACGGTGACCGCATCAAGGTGCTGGCCCAGCGCAACCCCGCCGAGCTGCCCTGGGGCGAGCTGGGTGTGGACGTGGTGCTGGAATGCACCGGCTTCTTCACCACCAAGGAAAAGGCCAGCGCCCACATCAAGGGTGGTGCCAAGAAGGTGATCATCTCCGCTCCCGGCGGCAAGGATGTGGATGCGACCGTCGTCTTCGGCGTCAACCACGGCGTGCTCAAGGCTTCCGACACCGTCATCTCCAACGCATCGTGCACCACCAACTGCCTGGCCCCGCTGGTGCAGCCGCTGCATGACAAGATCGGTCTGGAAAACGGCCTGATGACCACCGTCCACGCCTACACCAACGACCAGGTGCTGACCGACGTCTACCACGAAGACCTGCGCCGCGCCCGTTCGGCCACCCAGTCCATGATCCCGACCAAGACCGGTGCTGCCGCCGCCGTCGGCCTGGTGCTGCCGGAACTGAACGGCAAGCTGGACGGCTACGCCATCCGCGTGCCGACGATCAACGTGTCCATCGTCGACCTGTCCTTCGTGGCTTCGCGCGACACCACCGTGGATGAAGTCAACGCCATCCTCAAGGCCGCTTCCGAAAACGGTCCCCTGAAGGGCATCCTGACCTACAACACCGACCCGCTGGTTTCGGTGGACTTCAACCACAACCCGGCATCGTCCAACTTCGACGCCACCCTGACCAAGGTCTCCGGCCGCCTGGTGAAGGTGTCGTCCTGGTACGACAACGAGTGGGGCTTCTCCAACCGCATGCTCGACACCACCGTCGCCCTGGCCAACGCCAAGTAAGACGCGTGTTCTGCCGCACCGGCCGGGGTTCCCTGGCCGGGAGCGTCAATTTCAGGGCTGTTTCGGCTTCTTTTCCTCGTATGCAAGCTTGCTTGCCAAGGTGAAAATAGACGTATCAGCCTGCAAAAGGACTCAAAGGCTGTTGCAAGCACCGCTTGCAATGGCCTTTTGTCCATTTGCGCATTGCCTGTCCACAACAAGAGCAACCGACCCAATGAGGGAACGCATGTCAGCAAGCTCCTCCCAGGCCCGCCGCCTGTTGGCCAACCTGGCCCTGATTTCCGCCGTCAGCTTCTCGCTGTCCGCGTGCGACTACATCAGCAGCTTTTCCAAGCCCAAGCAGACCCCGGAAGAAGCCAAGGCCGAAGGCATTGCCCTGGGCGCCGGCTGCCGCCAGGCCGGCCAGAGCCTGGAAGACTGCTACCAGCGCAATCCCGACGCCCTGAAGGCCGGCATCTTCACCGGCTGGAAGGACATGCACGAATACATGGCCGCCAAGGGCATCCAGACCGTGACCCCGCCCGCACCTGCGGCCGAACCTGCCAAGGACGACGCCAAGGCCAAGGACGGCAAGGACAAGGATGCCAAGGACAGCGACCGCAGCCGCGCCCGCGAGCGTGACGCCAACCGCGACAGCGGCCGTTCGCGCGACCGGGAGAGTTCTTCGTCCTCGCGCGACAGCAGCAGCGATCGCCGTGCCAGCCGCGAAGAGAAGACGCCGCCCAAGTATTGAGCCGGGACCCAAGGCACAAGCATTGCGCTCGCCTTCAGTACGCAAGCACTTACGCAAGCAGGCAAATGAAAGCGGGATGGACCGAATGAGGTCCATCCCGCTTTTTCTTTTTCATTCATGCTCCGGCAGGTAGGTTAGCCGAAGACCTGCTGCCACAGCCGGATCACGCAAGCCCGTTCATGTTCCACCCGGATCGCATCGATGTGGGCGCGGTCCGAGCCCTGCAGGCGGATCTGGTGCTGAAGCTTGCGGAAGAGGCGGTAGGCATTGGCCGCTTCGGCCGCCAGCAGCGCGTCAATCAGCCCGAGCTGGCCGGCCAGCTTGAGCAGGGCGATGTTGCCGATGTCGCCGGTGAGCTGCGGATGGTCGCAGGCATGGCGCAGCACCAGGTACTGCACCATGAACTCGATGTCGATCATGCCGCCTTCGTCGTGCTTCAGGTCGAACATCATGCTGCGGTTGGGATGGGCGTCGCGCATGCGGCGGCGCATGGACATGACTTCTTCTTCCAGCTTGTTCACATCGCGCGGCTGGCGCAGCACCCGTTCGCGCAGCGCCTCGAAGCGCTCGCCGATGGCCGCATCCCCGGCGCAGAAGCGGGCCCGCGTCAGGGCCTGGTGTTCCCAGATCCAGGCGGCATTCAACTGGTATTTCTCGAAGGACGACACCGGTGACACCAGCAGCCCGCTGGCGCCATCCGGACGCAGCGCGATGTCGATGTCGAAGAGCGTGCCGGCCGGGGTGTGGCTGGTCATCCAGGTGATGAAGCGCTGGGCCAGCTTGGCGTAGAGTCCCGGGGCGTCCTGGTCGTCGTCATCGTAGAGGAAGACTACATCCAGGTCCGAGGCATAGCCCAGTTCCTTGCCGCCCAGCTTGCCGTAGGCGATCACGGCAAAGCGCGGCACCTCGCGGTGGCGCTGGGCAATGGTCTGCCACACTGCCTCGATGGTGACCTGGACCAGCACGTCGGCCAGGGCCGAGAGTTCGTCGGCCAGTTTTTCCACCGACAGGTCGCCCTCCAGGTCCTGGGCCAGCAGGCGGAACAGCTCGGCGTGGTGCAATTCGCGCAGGATGTCGAGCTGGCGCTCGGTATCGCCCTCGGCCGTGGCCAGCTGGCGGCGGCAGGTGTCGGCAAAGGCGTTCCAGTCGGAGGCAAGCTTGAGGTTGCGGTCGTCCAGCAGTTCGTCGAGCAGCAGCGGATGGCGCGTCAGGTAGGTGGCGGCCCAGCCGCTGGCACCGATCATGCGCACCAGGCGCTGCAGCGCGTAGGGATACTCGGTGAGCAGGGCCAGGTAGGCCGCGCGCCGGGCGATCGCTTCCAGGAAATCGAGCAGCCGCCCCAGCGCCGGCAACTGGTCGTAATGCAGCGCGGCCAAGAGCGGCAGGCCGTTGTTGATGACGGTATTGAGCCGGTTGCGGCTGGCCTCGGGCAGGCTTTGCATGCGCGGCGACTGCCAGGTCAGGTGCAGGCGGCGCGCACCATCCTCGATGTCTTCCTCGGGAAAGCCGACCAGGCGCAGGGCATCGGTGAGGCCTTCCAGGTTGTCGTTCTCGCTCACGGCGCAGGCGGGACCTTCGTTGTCGCCTTCGGATTGCTTGTCGGCGAAGATGGCATCGAACTGCGCTGCCACGATGGCGCGCTGGCGTTCCAGCGCCTGCAGCAGCACCGAACTGTCGGCGTAGCCCATCATGTTGGCCACCAGCAGCAAGTCGTCGGGATTGACGGGCAGGGTGTGGGTCTGCGCATCTTCCAGGTATTGCAGGCGGTGTTCCAGGTCGCGCAGGAAGGTATAGGCATCCAGGAGTTGCTCCACCACGTCAGGCGCCAGCAGTTCCTTGGCCGCCAGGGTGCGCAGGGTAGTGCGGGTGGAGCGGTCGCGCAGCTCGGGATCGCGTCCGCCGCGGATCAGCTGGAACACCTGGCTGGTGAATTCGATCTCGCGGATGCCGCCCCGTCCCAGCTTGACGTTGTTGCTGCGGTCGGGGTGCAGGGCTTCCTGGCGCTTGACCTCGGCGCGGATCTGGCCGTGCATGGAGCGCAGCGCGTCGATGGAGCCGAAGTCCAGGTAGCGGCGGAAGATGAAGGGCCGGCTGATTGCCTCCAGTGCGGCGATGTCTTCCTCGGTGCCGGTCAGTGCCCGCGCCTTGGTCCAGGCGTAGCGCTCCCATTCGCGGCCCTGGCGCACCAGGTATTCCTCGACCATGTTGAAGCTGGCCACCAGCGGACCGGAGTTGCCATTGGGACGCAGCGCCATGTCGACGCGGAAGGTGAAGCCATCCTCCGTGATCTCGGCCAGCGCGCCGATGAGCTTTTTGCCCAGGCGCACGAAGAATTCATGGTTCGACAGCGATTTCTGGCCGGCCTCGGCCCGGGTGTCGCCATCTTCCGGATAGACGAAGATGAGATCGATGTCGGAAGAAACATTCAGTTCGCCCCCGCCCAGCTTGCCCATCCCCAGCACGATCATTTCCTGTGCCCGGCCCGATTCTTCACCCAAGGGTGTGCCGTAGAGCGCGGTCTGTTCCTGCATCAGGGCGGCCAGATGGGTTTGCACGGCGAAATCGGCAAAGCCGGTCATGGTGGCCACCACCTCGGCCAGGTCGGCGCGGCCGTCGAGGTCGCGGGTGATGAGGCTGCAGATGATGAGATTGCGCAGCCTGCGCATGGCCGCCGGCAGGCTCAGGCCAGCTTGCAGGTCCTGCGCCAGGTGATGCTGCATGGCGCTGCGGTCCATGGGGGTCGCAGCAGCGGCGGCGACCAGGGCCGGCCGGGCGGGATCGGCCTGGGTCCAGCGGGTGTAGTAGCGCGAAGCGGAGGCGTCGACCAGGGAAGGATGATGAACAGGCATAAGTGACCGCAAAGCTCCACAACAAGGTGTAAAAGGAAGAAAACCCGCGCTTCCCGGCTCAAGTCCCGCCCGACCGTCGCCGACAAAGCAGGCAAAGCTGAATGTTGGCTGAAGCCGGACTGACTCCGCGCTGACGAAGGGCGTCCAAAACGGCGAATCAGGCGATTCTAGCCTCCCTTTTTAAACTTATCGCCGTTTTTGGCCCTCATAGCCCCTTTGCCAAGATGGCATGGGCTTGTTTTCCATGCGATCATGCTGCCTGCCCGATTCCCATTTTTGCCGAGCCGCCTTGCAACCTGATGTCCCAAGAACAACATAACGCCACACCCAAGCCCGGCCGCTGGGCGCTGTGCTGGCGATTTGCACGGGGCAGCTATCGGCGCCTGAACCGGGCCACCCACCACGTCCTGGGTTTTACCCTCAAGCTGCTGCTGGCGGCTTACTTCGTCTTTTGTGCCGTGTTCCTGGTGCTGCGCTATGCGGTGCTGCCCGAGATCGGCCACTACAAGCCGCGCATCGAAGCCCTGGTGTCGCACCAGATCGGCCGCGCGGTCAGCATCGAATCCATCGAGGCCTCCTGGAGCGGCCTGCGTCCGCAACTCTCGCTGACCAACCTCACCGTCCACGACCAGGAGGGCGAAGCCGCCCTGAGCTTGCCGCGCGTGTCGACCACGCTCTCGTGGAGCAGCGTGCTGGTGGCCTCCCTGCGGCTGGAAAACCTCAGCATCGAGGGCGCCGACCTGGCCATCCGCCGCGATCCTGCCGGCAAGCTCTACGTGGCCGGCATCCCGGTGCCGGCGGGGGGCGACGGCAGCAACCTGGACTGGCTGCTGTCGCAGCGCGAAATCGTGATTCGTCACAGCAAGCTGCGCTGGGATGACGAATTGCGCCGCGCGCCCGAACTGGTGCTGGAAGACGTCAACCTGGTGCTGCACAACCGCTGGCTGCGCCATCGGCTTTCGCTGCGCGCCATCCCGCCGCAGGACATGGCGGCGCCCCTGGATGTGCGGGCCGACTTCAGCCACCCGGCCTTTGCGCGCAGTTCCGACATCGCCCGCTGGAAGGGCCTGCTCTATGCCGACCTGCGCAATACCGACCTGTCGGTCTGGCGCGCCTGGCTGGACTATCCCATTGCCATCAACAGCGGCCGTGGTTCGGTGCGGGCCTGGCTCACGCTGGACCACGCCAAGATCGCCAACTTCACCGCCGACCTGGGCTTGACCGACTTCAATGCGCGCCTGTCGCGCCAGCTGGAACCGTTGTCCCTGAAGCGCGTCAATGGCCGCATTTCCGCCAGTGAAACCCTGGGCAACAATCCCGAGGACGGCGTGCCGACCTTCGGCGCCAATGGCCACCAGGTGACGCTGACCGATTTTTCCATCGAAACCCCGGACGGTTTCGTCCTGCCACCGACCTCGATTGCCGAGAGCTATGAACCGGCCAGTCCGCTCAAGGCCGAGCGCACCAGCGTCAAGGCCACTTACCTGAACCTGCAGACCCTGTCGCAACTGGCCACGCGCCTGCCGCTGGCACCGTCCCAGCGCAAGCTGCTGGACGACCTGGCACCGCGCGGCGAATTGCACGATTTCACCGTGCAATGGCAGGGCACCTATCCTGAACTGAGTTCCTATCGCGTCAGCGGCAAGTTCCAGGGGCTGGGCCTGAAGGGCTTGCCGGCCCATGTCGAGCCGCGCAAGAACGGCACCCAGCAGGCGCGCGCGCAATGGGCGGCCTTCCCCGGTTTCAGCAACCTTTCCGGTGAGATCGATGCCAGCGAGAAGGGCGGATCGGTCAAGGTCGATGCCCGGCAGATGGTGGTCGAGCTGCCGGCCGATCTTTTCCGCGAGCCCAGCCTGCCTTTTGACAGCCTCAAGCTGCAGGCGCGCTGGCAATACCTGAAGGACCAGACCCTGCAGGTGGATCTGGACCAGATGCAGTTTGCCCAGCCCGGCGTGGCCGGTAGCCTCAGCGGCCAGCACCTGATGCCGCTGCAGGGCCGCTCCTCCGGCAGCGTTGACCTGCACGGCGAGCTGACCAGTTTCGATGTGCAGGCGATCCGCCGCTACCTGCCGCAGCGCATGAGCGAGCCGCTGCACCGCTGGCTCACCGAGGGTTTGCTGGCCGGTCACCTGAAGGATGTGCAGTTCAAGCTCAAGGGGGCGCTGGCCGATTTCCCCTTCCATACCGCCAAGCCGGGTGAACAGCCCAAGGGCGTGTTCCAGCTCTCGGGCGACTTTGAAGGCCTGAAACTGAATTACACCCCTGGCCATGTGGGCCGTGACGGCAAGGAGCCGGAATGGCCGCTGCTGGAAGAGGGGCGCGGGCGCATCAGCTTCGACCGCACGCGCCTGGAAATCAAGGCCGACAGCGCCCGCACGCTGGGCGCACGCCTGGGGCCGGTGAGCGCGCGCGTGGCCGATGTCGATTCACATGATGCCGTGCTGGAAATCGATGGCGTCGCCAATGGCACCATGCCGGTCTTCCTGCAATACGTGAACCAGAGCCCGGTGGCGCGCTGGACCGGCAATTTCATGGAGCACAGTACGGCCACCGGCGAGGGCCGCCTGGAGCTGAAATTCCAGATGCCGCTGCACCATGCCATCGACACCCGCGCCCAGGGAGCCTTCCTTTTTGCCAACAATGATGTGGACCTGATGCCGGAACTGCCGCCCATCTATCGGACCAGCGGCAAGGTCGAATTCAACGAACATGGCTTCACGCTCAATGGCGTGCGCGGCCAGTTCCTGGGCGACAGCCTGGCCATCAGCGGCGGCACCCAGAAGGATGGCAGCAGCCAGGTGCGACTGGAAGGCGCCGTCAACATCGACAACCTGCGCAAGCAATATCCCGACGCTTCGCTGCAGCGCCTGCTGGCGCGCTTTTCGGGCGGCACCCGCTACACCGCCACGGTGGCAGTGCGCCAGCGCCAGCCCGAGGTGACGGTGGAGTCCAACCTGGCCGGTCTTGGCGTGGATCTGCCGGTGCCCCTGCGCAAAGGCGTCCAGGACACCCTGTCGATGCGATTCGACCTGCTGCCGCTGGGCTCTTCGGACCCGCTGATCGAACGTGAAGAAATGCGCGTGGCGCTGGGACCGAACGTGGCTTCGCGCTATGTGCGCGAGCGCGTGGCCGGCACGGGTAACGAGTGGCGTGTCACCAGTGGCGGCATCGGTTGGAACCAGCCTGCACCAACCCCCGCGTCTGGCCTCAAGCTGGCCTTGGCCACCGATAGCCTGGATGCCGATGCGTGGCTGGCCCTGAAGAATGACCTGGCCGGCAAGGAGGCCGGCGGCGCCGCAGCCGGCCATCGCCTGGGTAGTGCCGATGTGAGTCAATACCTTGAGCCGGACAGCGTCTCGGCCCGTGTCGGCGAACTGAACCTGATGGGCAAGAAGCTCACCAAGCTGATCCTGGAAGCCGCGCATCGCCGCAATGCCTGGCAGATCAACCTGGAGTCCCAGCAAGCCGCCGGCACGGTGACCTGGGACGAACCCGGCAGCGCACGTGGTGCCGGCAAGGTCACGGCGCGCCTGTCTTCGCTGGTCATTCCCAAGTCCGGTCCGGCGGCTGACACCGCCCAGCCCGCCGGCACAGCCAAGACCGACGACAACGTGCAGATGCCTGCCCTGGACATCCGCGCCGAGCAGTTCGAGCTGGCCGGCAAGAAGCTGGGCCGGCTGGAGCTCGATGCCAGCAACATCCTCACCTCGGTTGGCCGCGAATGGCGCATCAGCCGGCTGCTGCTGGCCAATCCGGATGCGCAATTCCGGGCAGCGGGCAACTGGCTCACCTTCGGCAGCAATCACACCTCCAATTTCACTTACGCACTCGACATCGAGGATGCGGGCAAGCTGCTGGAGCGCTTCGGTTATCCTGGCACCATCCGTGGCGGACGCGGCAAGCTCGACGGCGACCTCAGCTGGAAGGCGCCGCCCTATGCAATGGACATGGCGACCCTGGCCGGACAGGTCCACATGGATGTGCATTCGGGCCAGTTCCTGAAGGTGGATCCGGGCGCGGCCAAGCTCTTGGGCGTGCTCAACCTGCAGGCCTTGCCACGCCGGCTGACGCTGGACTTCCGTGACGTGTTCTCGGAGGGCTTCGCCTTCGATACCGTGGCCGGGACGGCCAGCATCGCCAAGGGCATCGCCAGTACGGACAACCTCAAGATGACGGGTGTGACGGCTTCCGTCTTGATGAGCGGCTCGGCCGACATCGCCCGCGAAACCCAGGACCTGCAGGTAGTGGTCATCCCCGAGATCAACCTTGGCACGGCCTCGGTGGTGGCCATGGCGGTCAATCCGGTGGTGGGCGTTGGTACCTTGCTGGCGCAGCTGTTCCTGCGCAATCCGGTGATGAAGTCGCTCAGTTTCGAATACAAGGTCACCGGTCCCTGGAGCGACCCCGTCGTGGTCAAGCAGGGCCAGGTCTCGCCGATTGATGGCGAGCGCGCGCGGGAGCTGATGAAGAAGGGCGGGGATGGCCAGGGCAACGGCAAGCAGGGCGATGAGCTGGCCCCTGCGCCGACCGCAGCACCGGTACAGCGGCGCCGCACGCCGGAGCCGGGGCCGGTCATCAATTCCGGCGCCTGAAGATCCGGCGCTGGCCCGACGCGGCTGGCGCGGATGGGCCATACTGGCGGCATTGTTTTCAACTCCCCTACGCAGGCAAAGAGGCAGACATGAGCGATTCCTTCAAGCTGGCGGCGATCCAGATGGTCTCCACCCCCGAACTGCAGCAGAACTTCGACGCCGCCGCGCGCCTGGTCGCACAAGCGGCAGGGCAGGGCGCGCAATTGGTACTGCTGCCCGAGTACTGGCCCATCATGGGCCGCCACGAACGTGACAAGCTGGCCCATGCCGAAGCCGATGGCAGCGGCCCGATCCAGGAACTCATGGGCGCACTGGCGCGCGAGCACCGGCTGTGGCTGGTGGGCGGCACGCTGCCGCTGCAGTCGGCGGTTTCCGGCAAGGTGCTCAATACTTCACTGGTCTATGGACCGGATGGCCAGCGGGTGGCGCGTTACGACAAGATCCACCTCTTCAATTTCGTGCGGGGTGAAGAAAACTACGACGAGGCCCGCACCATCGAATACGGCAGCGAGGTACGCAGCTTCGAGGCGCCGTTCGGGCGGGTCGGGCTGTCGGTATGTTACGACCTGCGCTTTCCGGAGCTCTACCGTGCCATGGGCGAGTGCGCCCTGATCGTCATGCCTGCCGCCTTCACCTATACCACCGGCCGCGCGCACTGGGAGTTGCTGCTGCGCGCCCGCGCCGTCGAAAACCAATGCTACGTGCTGGCGTCGGCGCAGGGCGGCGAGCACGTCAATGGCCGCCGCACCTGGGGCCACAGCATGCTGGTCGATCCCTGGGGCGAGATCGTCTCGGTTCTCCCCGAGGGGGAGGGGCTTGTGATCGGCGACATTGATCCCCATCGTCTACAATACGTTCGAGAAAGTTTGCCGGCGCTGCGCCATCGCAAGCTTTGACCTTTTTGCCTTCCGACAAGACGCTATGAAATTATTTGAACCCAACATGGGCGCCCTGCAAGTGGCGCGCGACGTGCTGCTGACTCCCTTCGGCCTGGACGAATCCAAGCTGCTCAAGGCCTTGGGCAGCATGTTCACGCACAAGGTGGATTACGCCGACCTTTACTTCCAGTTCACCAAGAGCGAGGGCTGGAGCCTGGAAGAGGGCATCGTCAAGACCGGCAGCTTCTCCATCGACCAGGGGGTGGGCGTGCGCGCCGTGTCGGGCGACAAGACCGCCTTCTCCTATTCGGACGAGATTTCCGAATCGGCCCTGCTGGATGCCGCCGCAGCCACCCGCACCATTGCCCGCCAGGGCAGCGGCAAGATCAAGGTGGCCGGCGCCATGACCCCGGCCGGTGGCCGTGCGCTGTACCTGCCGCATGATCCGCTGACTTCGCTGGACGCCACGGCCAAGGTGCAACTGCTGGAGCGCATCGAACGCATCGCCCGTGCCAAGGACCCGCGCGTCAAGCAGGTCATGGCCAGCCTTTCCGGGGAATACGACGTGGTGCTGGTGGCGCGCGCCGATGGTGTGCTGGCCGCTGATATCCGTCCGCTGGTGCGGGTGTCGGTCACTGTCATCGCCGAGCAGAACGGCCGTCGCGAGATGGGCAGCAGCGGTGGTGGCGGACGTTATGACTATGGCTATTTCTCTGACACCCTGCTGGAGAAGTATGCTTCCGAAGCGGTGGCCACCGCACTGGTCAACCTGGATTCGCGCCCGGCTCCGGCAGGCCCGATGACCGTGGTGCTCGGCCCCGGCTGGCCCGGCATCCTGCTGCACGAAGCCATCGGTCACGGCCTGGAAGGCGATTTCAACCGCAAGGGCTCATCCACCTTCTCCGGCCGCATCGGCGAGCGCGTCGCTGCCAAGGGCGTGACGGTGGTTGATGACGGCACCATTGCCGATCGCCGCGGTTCGCTCAACATCGATGATGAAGGCAATCCGACCCAGTGCACCACGCTGATCGAAGACGGCATCCTGAAGGGCTACATCCAGGACACCATGAATGCCCGCCTGATGAAGATGGACGTCACCGGCAATGCCCGCCGCGAATCCTTTGCGCACCTGCCCATGCCGCGCATGACCAATACCTACATGCTGGGCGGTGACAAGGACCCGGGCGAGATCCTGGCCTCGGTCAAGAATGGCCTGTATGCCGTCAACTTCGGCGGCGGCCAGGTCGATATCACCAACGGCAAGTTCGTCTTCTCGGCCAGTGAGGCCTATATGATCGAGGATGGCAAGATCACCTATCCGGTCAAGGGCGCAACCTTGATCGGCAATGGTCCGGATGTGCTCAACCGCGTCTCCATGATCGGCAATGACATGCGCCTGGATTCGGGTGTCGGCGTGTGTGGCAAGGAAGGCCAGAGCGTTCCCGTCGGAGTGGGGCAGCCGACCTTGCGCCTGGATGGCGTGACCGTGGGCGGAACCGCCTGATCGTTCATCCCAGCATCGTTTCTTGTGAAAACCGCCGGTGTCATTCACCGGCGTTTTTTTTCATTGATACACCGCGAATATGACTTGCGTAGGCAGTGTGAAACGACGTGGTTAGATCAAATATTCACTTTTTTTGCAGGAATGCCACAGCTGGCAGGGCGCTGCAGGTCGGGCAAGGCTTGCACGAGGGCAGATTTTTTATTGTGTTTGAGCGTTATTAATCGGCATATTAGGAAATAAGTATTCATTAAAGTCCATCTAAATGAATAAAAGGTGCATTTGCAGCGCAGCATGCCGATTTCGTCTTGTTGCTTGCCAAAGCCCGTGATTTGTAGCACTATGAATGCCTGCTTCACTTAACCCATGACGCCAGACATGTCTTTCGCCCGCGCTTACTTTTATTTTTACTTTAGCTATTCCAGCCCCACGGCGGTGAAAAGCGGTAAGCGTTCGTAAAAAGACAAAACCGATTTCCTAAAAAACCGCCAGTGATGGCGGTTTTTTTTTGGTCAATATTCCAGCTGAATCTTTGCAGTACACCAGGAGAAAAAAATGCCGCGCACTGACGATCTTCGCATCCGAGAAATGAAAGAACTGGTCCCCCCCTCGCATCTCATCCGCGAATTCGCCTGCACCGAAAAGGTCGAGCGCACTACCGCTGAAGCCCGCACTGCGCTGCATCGCATCCTGCACGGCCAGGACGACCGCCTGATGGTCGTCATCGGCCCCTGCTCCATCCACGACACCAAGGCCGCCATGGAATATGCGCGCCGCCTGGTGGTGGAGCGCGAGCGCCACAAGAACGAGCTGGAAATCGTCATGCGCGTCTACTTCGAGAAGCCGCGTACCACGGTGGGCTGGAAGGGGCTGATCAACGACCCGTACATGGACAACAGCTTCCGCATCAACGACGGCCTGCGCGCGGCCCGCGAGCTGCTGTTGAACATCAATGACCTGGGCCTGCCGGCCGGTACCGAATTCCTGGACGTGATCAGCCCGCAATACATCGCCGACCTGATCAGCTGGGGTGCCATCGGTGCCCGTACCACCGAGTCGCAGGTGCACCGCGAGCTGGCGTCGGGCCTGTCCTGCCCGGTGGGCTTCAAGAACGGTACCGATGGCAACGTCAAGATTGCCGTGGATGCCATCAAGGCCGCGTCGCAGCCGCACCATTTCCTGTCGGTGACCAAGGGCGGCCACTCGGCCATCGTCTCCACCGCAGGCAACGAGGATTGCCACATCATCCTGCGCGGCGGCAAGCAGCCCAACTATGATGCAGCCAGCGTGGAAGCCGCCTGCCAGGACATCGCCAAGAGCGGCCTGGCGGCGCGCCTGATGATCGATGCGTCGCATGCGAACAGCTCCAAGAAGCCGGAAAACCAGATCCCGGTCTGCGCCGACATCGGACGCCAAGTGGCAGCGGGCGACACCCGCATCGTCGGCGTGATGGTGGAATCGCACCTGGTCGCCGGCCGCCAGGACCTGGTGCCGGGCAAGGAACTGACCTACGGCCAATCCATCACCGATGGCTGCATCAACTGGGAAGAAAGCCTGCAGGTGCTGCAGGGCCTGGCGGATTCGGTCAAGCAGCGCCGTTTGGTGGGCGACGAACGCGACGCCGCCTGAAGTTCAGCAGCTCACGTACGACCATGAAAAACGCCGGCAATAGCCGGCGTTTTTTGTGGAATGCGATGCAGGGGATCAGTCGCGGAAGTTGTTGAACTCCAGCGGAATCTCCTTGATCTCCTTGCGCAGCAGCGCCATGGCCGCCTGCAGGTCGTCGCGCTTGGCGCCGGTGATGCGCACGGCGTCGCCCTGGATGCTGGCTTGCACCTTCATCTTGCTGTCCTTGATGACGCGCACGATCTTCTTGGCGTCGTCGCTTTCGATGCCGTTCTTCACCTTGATGACCTGCTTGACCTTGTCGCCGCCGATCTTCTCGATCTTGCCTTCGTCTAGGAAGCGCACATCGACGTTGCGCTTGGTCATCTTGTTGGTCAGCACATCGCGCACCTGGCTGAGCTGGAAGTCGGAGTCGGCAAAGGCGGTCAGCTCGCGCTCCTTTTGCTCGACGCGGGCGTCAGTGCCCTTGAAGTCGAAACGGGTAGAGATTTCCTTGTTGGCCTGGTCCACGGCGTTCTTGACTTCCACCAGGTTGGCTTCGCAGACGGTATCGAATGAGGGCATGGCTTGTTCCTTATGTTCTTGCAGCCGGCGAAGGCCGGCGTCTGAGCCGTGATTTTAACGGAGTGGCGCGCCCGCCGCCATCGCCTGGCCTCTGACAGCGGTTTTGCCGCGCGCGGACGATATAATCCCACCCCTATGAGCACTTCTTCACTTCCCGTCCGGCACGACGTTTCGCTGCGCGCCCTCAATACCTTCGGCATCGAGGCCAGTGCCCATGCTTACCTGCCTGTCGACGACCTCCAGCAGCTACGGACCCTGTGCGAGGATGCTGGCCTCATGGCCTTGCCGCGCCTGGTCCTGGGTGGCGGCAGCAACCTGCTCTTGACGCAAGACTTCAGCGGGCTGGTGCTGCATATGCAGAACCGGGGCATAACCATCTCCGGCGAAGACGACAACTTCATCTACGTGCGCGCTGCTGCCGGGGAGAACTGGCATTCCTTTGTCCAGTGGACCCTGCAGCAGGGCCTCGGTGGGCTGGAGAATCTTTCACTCATCCCCGGCAGCGTCGGTGCTGCACCCATCCAGAACATCGGCGCCTATGGCATCGAGATCAAGGACCGCTTCCACAGCCTGCAAGCCTTCGACCTGATCAGCGGCGAATTGCTGACGCTGGACCGCGAGGCCTGCCGCTTCGGCTACCGCGACAGCATCTTCAAGCATGCGCTGCGCGACCGTGCCGTGGTCCTGGAGGTGACCTTCGCCCTCCCGAAGCGCTGGGAAGCCAACGCCAACTATGCCGACGTGGCCCAGGCCCTGCAGGAGCGCGGCATCACCGAGCCCGGTCCACGTGACATCGCCGAGGCCGTCATCGCCATCCGCACCCGCAAGCTGCCCGATCCCGCCAGGATCGGCAACGCCGGCAGCTTCTTCAAGAACCCCATCGTACCGGCCCGCCTGCGCGATACCTTGCTGGCGCAATACAGCAACCTGGTCAGCTATCGCGTCGATGATGCTCACTACAAGCTGGCCGCCGGCTGGCTGATCGACCGCTGCGGCTGGAAGGGCAAGACCATGGGGCGTGCAGGCGTGTATGAACAACAGGCCCTGGTGCTGGTCAACAGGGGCGGTGCCACGGGGGCGGAAGTGGCCAGGCTGGCCAAGGCGATCCAGGATGATGTGAAGGAAAAGTTCGGCGTCCAGCTGGAGCCGGAACCGGTCTTCATCTGAGCGCACTCCTGTGTGAAGACGTAAAAAAGCCGTCCGGTATCGCTACCGGACGGCTTTTTCATTCAGGCTCGGGATGTATCAGCCGAAGTGGCAGACGTAATCCAGGGTCTCGGTCACTTCGATATCGAAGCTGGAGTTGCCCGGCACGCTGAAGGTGGTGCCTGCAGCGTAGGTGTTCCAGGCTTCTTCGCCCTTGAGGCGCACGCGGCAGCTGCCGCCGTTGATTTCCATGATTTCCGGTGCGCCGGTGCTGAAGTTCAGCGTCGAGGGCAGGATCACGCCCAGGGTCTTCTTGCTGCCATCGGCCAGCAGCACGGTGTGCGAGACACACTTGCCGTCGAAGTAGACGTTGCCCTTTTTCAGGACGGTGACGTTGTCGAATTGAGTGCTCATCGAATCGCTTCCATTAAACGGTAAAGGTGAATCCAGCGGGAATTACTTTTCGTCCTTGCCCAGCAGCGGCAGCGACACGGCAGTGCTGGAATCGAGCAGACCGGTGTTCTGGTAGATCGACAGCTTCTGGCGGGTGTCGGCGATGTCCAGGTTGCGCATGGTCAGCTGGCCGATGCGGTCGATGGCCGAGAAGCTGCCTTCGCCCTTTTCCATGGTCAGGCGTTCCGGGTGGTAGGTCAGGTTGGGCGACTCGGTGTTGAGGATCGAGTAGTCATTGCCGCGACGCAGTTCCACCGTCACTTCGCCGGTGATGGCGCGCGCCACCCAGCGCTGGGCGGTTTCGCGCAGCATGATGGCTTGCGAATCGAACCAGCGGCCTTGATACAGCAGGCGGCCCAGCTTGCGGCCGTTGTCGCGGTACTGTTCGATGGTGTCTTCGTTGTGGATGCCGGTGACCAGGCGCTCGTAGGCGATGAACAGCAGGGCCAGGCCCGGGGCTTCGTAGATGCCGCGGCTCTTGGCTTCGATGATGCGGTTCTCGATCTGGTCGCTCATGCCCAGGCCATGGCGGCCACCGATGCGGTTGGCTTCCAGGATCAGCTCGGTCATGCTGGCGAAGGTCTTGCCGTTCAACGCCACCGGACGGCCTTCTTCGAAGCGCACGGTGACCGTCTCTGCCTTGACTTCCACGTCATCGCGCCAGAACGCCACGCCCATGATGGGCTGCACGATCTTGATGCCGCTGTTGAGGAATTCCAGGTCCTTGGCTTCGTGGGTCGCGCCCAGCATGTTGGAGTCGGTCGAGTAGGCCTTTTCCACCGACATCTTGTAGTCGAAGCCGGACTTGATCATGAACTCGGACATCTCCTTGCGGCCGCCCAGTTCGTCGATGAAGGTGCTGTCCAGCCAGGGCTTGTAGATCTTCAGGTTGGGGTTCACCAGCAGGCCGTAGCGATAGAAGCGCTCGATGTCGTTGCCCTTGTAGGTGCTGCCGTCGCCCCAAATGTCGACGTTGTCTTCACGCATCGCCGACACCAGCATGGTGCCGGTCACGGCACGGCCCAGCGGGGTGGTGTTGAAGTAGGTGATGCCGGCGGTGGAGATGTGGAAGGCGCCGCTTTGCAGGGCGGCGATACCTTCATTGGCCAGCTGTTCGCGGCAGTCGATCAGGCGCGCCAGTTCGGCACCGTATTGCATGGCCTTCTTGGGGATGGCGTCATAGTCCGGCTCATCCGGCTGGCCCAGGTTGGCGGTGTAGGCGTAGGGGATGGCGCCCTTCTGGCGCATCCAGGTCAGTGCGGCGCTGGTATCGAGGCCGCCGGAGAAGGCGATGCCGACTTTTTGATTGACCGGGACGGATTGCAGGATGTTGGACATGATCTTGACGTTGCGATGATTGAAGTGTTGAGCGTGATTCTTGCAGTAGGGTGGCAGGCGGCTTAATCGAAGCGGCCGTGCACCAGGTATTCGAGCAGGGCCTTCTGCACGTGCAGGCGGTTTTCCGCCTCGTCCCAGACCACCGATTGCGGGCCGTCGATCACTTCGGCGGCCACTTCCTCGCCACGGTGCGCGGGCAGGCAGTGCATGAAGACCGCATCCTTCTTGGCGCGCGACATCTTGGCCTGGTCCACGATCCAGCCATCGAAGGCCTTCAGGCGGGCATTGTTCTCGGCCTCGAAGCCCATGCTGGTCCACACGTCGGTGGTGACCAGGTCGGCGTCCTGGCAGGCATCGGCCGGATCGGCGAAGAAGGTGTAGTTCTTGTTGCCCGGCGAGACCTGGGCCGGATCGATGTCGTAGCCCTTGGGGGTGGAGACGTTGACATGGAAGCCAAACACCTCGGCTGCCTGCAGCCACGAATAGAGCATGTTGTTGGCATCACCCACCCAGGCCACGATCTTGCCCTGGATGCTGCCGCGATGCTCGATGTAGGTGAACACGTCGGCCAGCACCTGGCAGGGATGCTGCTCGTTGGTCAGGCCGTTGATGACGGGCACGCGCGAATGCTTGGCAAAGCGCTCGATGATCTCCTGGCCATAGGTACGGATCATGATGACGTCGCACATGCGCGACATCACTTGCGCCGCATCTTCCACCGGTTCGCCACGGCCAAGCTGGCTGTCGCGGGTGTTGAGGTAGATCGCCGCGCCGCCCATCTGGTGCATGCCGGCCTCGAAGGAGAGGCGGGTGCGGGTCGAGTTCTTTTCGAACACCATTACCAGGGTACGATCGGCCAGCGTGTGATGGGGCTCGTAATTCTTGAACTTACGTTTGATCACACGGGAACGTTCGATCACGTACTCGTATTCATCAAGCGTAAAGTCGGAAAACTGAAGGTAGTGTTTGATTGCCATAAATAAAAACGGCGGCCAGTGTGGCGCCTGCCGCCGATAGTCGTTAACTCCTTAGATTATAAGGGATTCGGCTTAAAAAGATACCCGTGGTACTTGCTCCCGGGAAACCCCTCCGGTTTGGCGAATTGGAGTGATAGATGAAGTCTTGCGCACGCCACCGTGCGTGCGCTTCGAATTCCTTCGATACGCGTGAAGAAACTTTTCGAAATGCATATCCAGCTTTTTCGAGGAATGCTTATTAAGTGCGAGAGATAGCCCAATGTAATGCCGTAAATGAGAATTGTTGTCATTCATGTGACTAGAATCCGCAGCTTTCCCTTGCCTGAAAGGAACAGCTGTCATGTCGCATGCCTCTTCTTCTCGTCCGCACTCGTTGCGGGTGTTGCACCGCTCCTCTTCCCCATCGCCTGGCTGCCCGTCGAAGATGCGCAGCTTGCCGGCGGCGCTGGTGGCGGCCTTGTTCGCGTTTCCTGTGTGCGCTGCCGCTGCCGGGACGACCGCCGAGCGCGAGGAGGGCGCTTCCGCAGGCCTGCCTGCCGTCGAAGTCCGTAGTCATCGCAACCTGCACGATCCCCGTCCTGGCCCGTTGAGCAGCGCCACCCGTACCGCCACCGATGTACGTGATGTGCCGCAGACGATACAGGCGGTCGATGCCGCGCAGGTCAAAGCGTACGGCGGGCGCGGGCTGGCGGCGGCGCTGGCCGGCGTGCCGGGCATTTCCAATGTCTCGGATACGCGTTTCGATGCATTCCGGCTGCGCGGTTTTTCCAATGCGGGCGATACGCTGCTCGACGGCATGCGCGACGATGCGCAATACGTGCGCAGCCTGGGCAACATCGATCACATCGAAATCCTCAAGGGACCGGCCGCCGTGCTGTATGGACGTGGCAGTGGCGGCGGCGTGATCAACCGCATCAGCAAGCAGCCCACGCGCGAGGCCTACGGCCAGGCCTCGGCCACCTGGGGCAGCCGGGGCCAACAGGGCGCGGCGTTGGACTGGAACCGGCCGCTGGCCGAGCAATGGGCCCTGCGCATCAATGCCGGGCGTGAACATGAACCCCACTTCCGTGAAGAGGTACGCGGCACGCGTCAATATGTTGCCCCCGCGCTGAAGTGGGAGTCCGGCCGCGACAGCTGGTTGCTGCAAGCCGATTACGATGAATTCGAACGCATCCCCGACCGCGGCCTGCCTGCGCGGGTAACGGCACTCTCCCGTAACGGGACGGCCAGTGGCTATGCCCTGCCGCAGGCGTCGGATCGCACCTTCTTCGGCGCGGCGGGGCGCGATTTCATCCGCGACACCAGCCTCAGCCTGCGCTCCACGCTCACGCGCGCCATTGCGCCCGATTGGAGCCTGCGCCAGATGGTCAGCGTGTTCGACCTCAACAGCGACTTCGACAATACCTTCGTCAGCCAGCCGTTCGTGAGTGCCGGGCGCGATCTGCGCAGGGTGCAGCGCAGCCGCTTCCAGCAGAACCTGCAGCAGCGCAACGTGCAGGCCAACCTGGAAGTGCTGGGCAATCTCGCCACGGGCGCAATGCGGCACCAGTTGTTGGCGGGCGCCGAGTACGGCTGGCAGAAGCGCGAGCCGCGCCTGTGGATGGGCTCGGCGCGCCCGGTGTCCCTGACTGAGCCTGACCAGCACGACAATGAGGGCTCCCGGCCCGAGCCCTGGCAGATGAACTACCACAAGGTCAAGACGGCCGGTTTCTATGCGCAAGACCAGATCGACCTGGGTGGCCGTATAAAAGGGCTGGTGGGCTTGCGCTGGGACCACTTCGAGGTGGATTCCCGCAACCAGCTGCAGAAGCTGCGCAGCGAGCGCTCCACCACTGCCCTGAGCCCGCGCATCGGCGCAGTGTGGGAGGCGCTGCCGGATCATCACGTCTATGCGTCATGGAGCAAGAATTACGCGCCGGTCGGCGGCGACGTGATCGGCATCACGCCAGGAGCAAAGGGCAATGTCAACGACCTGGGGCCACAGTTCAGCCGCCAGCTGGAAGCCGGGGTCAAGAGCGACTGGTTCCAGCGCCGCATCAGTACCACCCTGGCCTGGTTCGAACTGGAACTCTACAACCGCCTCGTGCGCGATCCGGTGCAGCCTGAGCAATTCACCCAGACCGGGCTGGAGCGCAATCGTGGTATCGAGTTCAGCGTGGCAGGGGAATTGGCACGCGATTGGTTCGTGCGCGGTGGCTGGACCCAGCAGAATTCCCGCGTTGTCCAGGCCGAGGCGCAACTGGCGGGCAAGCGCCCGTCGGGAGTTTCGGCGCGCAACGGCAGCTTGTTCATTTCTTATGCGCCACCGCTAGGCTGGTTTGGCGAGACCGGCGTGGTCTATGAAGGCGCACGCTTTGCCGATCGCGAGAACCTGCTCGAACTGCCCGGCTATGCCCGCTGGGACGCCTTGCTGGGCTATCGCCTGGCGCGCGCTGAATACACGCTGGCGGCCACCAACCTGGCCAACCGCCGATACCATGCCAGCGCCACCGGCGTGTCGCAGATCGTGCCGGGCGCGCCGCGTGCGCTGGTGCTCACGGCGGCCTACAAGTTCTGACTGGGCGCGAGCGGGATCAGTACAAGGTCTGCGAAGACTCATGCACCAGCTGCGCATACAGCTGGTGCCGCATCCCCGCAATCGCGCCGGCCTGTACTGCCTCCAGCACCGCGCAGCCCGGCTCGTTGAGGTGATGGCAGTTGTAGAAGCGGCACTTGCCCAGGTAGGGCGTGAAGTCGCGGAAGGCGCGTTCCAGCATGCCTTCGGAGAGCTGGTACAGGCCGAACTCCTGGAAGCCCGGCGAATCGATGATGCTGGCCTCCTGCTCCATCTGGTACAGCCGGGTGAAGGTGGTGGTGTGCTTGCCGGTATCGAGCGCGGCCGAAATCTCGCGGGTGGCGATGTCGGCGTCCGGCACGATCAGGTTGATGATGGAAGACTTGCCCATCCCCGACTGCCCGATCAGGATGGTGCTCTTGCCGGCCAACAGCGGCATGAAGGCCGCGCGCGTTTCTTCCGGCTGGGCCTTGGCCGAGACCTCGTGCACCGGATAACCCAGGCGCGCATACACCTGCAGGCGCTCGCGGGTCTTGGGCAAGGCTTCGGTGATGTCGGTCTTGTTCAGGATCAGGTGCGCCGAGACGCCGGCCGACTCGGCTGCCACCAGCGAACGCGAGACCAGGTCATCCGAAAAGCTCGGTTCAGTGGCCACCACGATGAAGAGTTGATCCACATTGGCCGCCAGCAGCTTGGACTTGTACTGGTCGGAGCGATAGAGCAGGGTGCGGCGCTCGTCGATGCTCTCCACCACGCCCTGGTCCGCCGAGGTGCGGGCCAGGCGGATGTGGTCGCCCACGGCCACGTCGCTCTTCTTGCCACGGGTGACGCAATTGAGTTTTTGTTCACCGGCCTGCACCAGATAGTGACGGCCGTGGGCGGCAATGACCAGCCCCTGTTCCAGCGCGGCCTGGTTGGCGGCCGATCCTGCCCTGGCGCTGCGCGCGCCTTGCTTGCGGACTCCCATCAGGCCGGGGCGCGCTGGGCGAAAATGGCGTCGACCTTGGCCGCGCAAATGAAGTCATTGGCAGACAATCCGCCACGGCCTTCGTTGACGCTGTGGGTGTCGAACTTCACGCTGCAGCGGTTGTAGGTGACGGTCAGTTCCGGGTGGTGGTCTTCGGCATGGATGATCCAGGCCATCGCGTTGACGAAGGCCAGGGTCTCGTAATAGTTGCCGAAGGCGAAGCTGCGCGCCAGCTTGCCGCCGTCGATCTTCCAGTCGGGCAGCGCGGCCAGGTGGGCGGCGATGGCAGCGTCATCCAGCGCGGCGATGGGCTGGACGCTGCGGGATGCGGCGAGGGTGCTTGCGGTGATGCTCATGGGGTTCTCCTGCGGCGGGCTGTTTCATTCATGCAGCCCGCCTTGTAGATGATCAAAAAATTCAGTGGCTGCCCGCTGCGGCGGCCGTGCCGGGCGTTGCGCGATGGGCGGCGATGGCAGCGTGCAGGTGCTGGATGCGCAGCGACGCCGGCGGGTGCGAATCGTAGAAGGCCGAGTGCAGCGGATCGGGCGTGAGGGTAGAGGCGTTGTCCTCGTACAGCTTGACCAGTGCCGATACCAGGTCCTGCGCATCGGTATGCTGCGCGGCGAAGGCATCGGCCTCGAACTCGTGCTTGCGCGAGGAGAGCGAGGACAGCGGCGAGAACAGGAAAGTGAAGATCGGCAGCACCAGCATGAACAGGATCAATGCCATCGCATCGTTGCTGCCCAGCAGCAGCGGCTCCACGCCCAGGCCGGTATAGAACCAGGCCTGGCCCTTCAGGTAGCCCAGCAAGGCCAGGAAGGCCAGTGACAGGCCGAACATGACGACCACGCGCTTGAGGATGTGCTTGAGCTTGAAGTGGCCCAGCTCGTGGGCCAGCACCGCTTCGATCTCATGCGGGGCCAGGCGCGCCAGCAGGGTGTCGAAGAAGACGATGCGCTTGCCCGAACCGAAGCCCGAGAAGTAGGCGTTGCCATGCGCGCTGCGCTTGGACCCATCCATCACGAACAGGCCTTTGGAGGCGAAACCGACGCGCTGCATCAATCCTTCGATGCGGCTGCGCAGGCTGTCGTCTTCCAGCGCGGTGAATTTGTTGAACAGCGGCGCGATGAAGCTGGGATAGATCACCAGCATCAGCAGCTGGAAGGCGCACAGCACGATCCAGGTATAGAACCACCAGAGTGCGCCGGCCTTTTCCATCAGCACCAGCACCACCCACAGCAGCGGCAGGCCGATCACGGCACCCAGCAGGGTTTGCTTGATCATGTCGCTGAAGAACAGGCCACGCGTCATCTTGTTGAAGCCGAAGCCGGCTTCCAGCCTGAACTGGCGGTAGTAGTCGAAGGGCAGGTCGACCGCCCCCGAAATGAGCCCGAAGCCCGCCACCAGCGCGATCTGGTAGACCATGCCCGGCTCGCCCGTCCAGCCCAGCAGCAGGCTGGAGAGCCACTGCAGCCCGCCCAGCAGGGTGAAGCCGATCAGCACCGCAGCATTGACGATGAGCGTCACCAGGCCGAACTTGGTGCGCGCAACGGTGTAGTCGGCCGCTTTCTGGTGGGCCGACAGCGGGATCTTTTCCGCGAACTCGGGCGGCACCGCCGCGCGGTGGGCGATCACATGGCGGAGTTGGCGCGAAGCCAGCCAGAAACGCACGCCCAGGCTGATGGCCAGGAATACGACGAACAAAACTGAAAACGAAAGTGAAGACATGCTTTCCCTGTGCGAAAATGGCGGAAGTTCGAGGCCCAGGCCCGCTCCCTGCCCCAGCCGGCAGAGGTGGCGGGCCTGTTGGCCGTGCCGTCCGGTGCGATCCGGGCGAGCGAACCCAGCAATGAACCCTGCAGTAGATGGGGCCAGGCCCCATCCCGTCAATAAGGAAGAATTATGTCACAAGCCCCCGCCGCGCCTGTCCGGCCCAATGAAATGAACCTGGTCTGGGTCGATATGGAAATGACCGGTCTGGATCCGGACAAGGATCGCATCATCGAAGTGGCCGTGGTGGTTACCGATGCCGAACTGAACGTGCTGGGCGAAGGCCCGGTGCTGGCCATCCACCAGTCCGACGAGCTGCTGGACGGCATGGACGCCTGGAACAAGGGCACCCACGGCCGCTCCGGCCTGATCGACCGCGTCAAGGCCTCCACCGTCACCGAAGCCGACGCCGAACAGCAGATCATCGCCTTCCTGAAGCAATACGTCCCGGCCGGCAAGTCGCCCATGTGCGGCAATTCCATCTGCCAGGACCGCCGTTTCATGGTGCGCGGCATGCCCAAGCTGGAAGAATTCTTCCACTATCGCAATCTCGATGTGTCGACCCTGAAGGAACTGTGCAAGCGCTGGAAGCCCGAAATCGCCACCGGTTTCAAGAAGCGCCAGATGCACACCGCCCTGGCCGATATCCTGGAATCGATCGAAGAACTGAAGTACTACCGCGAGCACTTCATCAAGGAGTGATCCCCGCGGAGTGGGCGGTTGGCAGCAAAAACCGTCCTGTATGAAGCAAAAAGGCGCGCCCGGCATCCGGCGCGCCTTTTTCATGGGGCCTGGTGAATCATTCTTCCGAGTCCGCCCCGCAGCACTTCTTGTATTTCTTGCCACTGCCGCAGGGGCAGGGATCGTTGCGGCCGGTCTTGGGTGCATCGCGCTGGACCTGCTCGACCGCCGACTTGCGCTTGGGCGCCCAGTAGCGGTAGATGTGCGGAATGGCCGATTCGATCTCGATGGCCAGCTTGTGGGTCTTGATCGGGTCGTCGATGAGCTTGGTTTCTTCCTCTTCCAGCTCTTCCGAGCCCAGCAGATAGATCGGGCGCATCAGCGGGGCCAGGTTGGAGTGGAAGATTTCGTCCCACTGCGCCGCGCGCAATTGAATGCCTTCCCAGAAGCCCCAGGCCCAGGCTTCGGCGTCGAGCAGCGGCTTGCCTTCGTGCTCGCGCTCGCAGAAGAGCGGTTCATATTCCTTGGGAGCGACCTCGAAGGTGATGGCGATTTCGTTCATGCTGCGCGCGATCAGGCTGGTGATGCGCTCGGCTTCCTTGCCATTCTTGAACTTGGGGGTGTCTTCCGGACGGCTGCCCCAGACGCGCGGCAGCCATTCGGCCATCAGCACTTCCTGCGGACCGATGGCCAGGGCCGTCAGGTAGCCGTGCAGGGTGTCCATGGTCATCACGTCATCGGCGCAGCGATCGGAGAGGAGAAAATCGTCGAGTTCGTCGAATTCGGCGTCGGAAAGGGGCTGGTCGAGATGCATGATGGTTCCAATGACTGATGCTAAAGGCAGGAGTGTAAAGGCATTGGGCCGGGGGCGCGAGTGTTGCGGCCCGTTTGCTGGCCCGGATCGTGCAATCTGATGGGGCGGGTAGGCTGGTGGACAGTACAATAGGCGCATGAATTCCCCCGCCCAATCTGCTGACCTTCCCGACGCCACTTCCTTCGCCACGCTCTCGCCCGATACGGTCCTCGATGCCCTCGACGGGCTGGGCCTGTACGGCGACGGCCGCCTGCTGGCCTTGAACAGCTACGAAAACCGCGTCTACCAGGTCGGCATGGAAGACGGCCCGCCGCTGGTGGCCAAGTTTTATCGCCCCTTGCGCTGGACTGACGAACAAATCCTCGAAGAACATGCTTTTTCGCAGGAGTTGGCCGACGAAGAGGTGCCCGTCGTGCCCGCCATGCGTCTGGACAATGGCGCCACCCTGCATCGCCACGCCGGTTTCCGCTTTGCCGTATTCCGCCGCCACGGTGGCCGTGCCCCCGAACTGGACGATGCCGACACGCTGGAACGTCTTGGCCGCTTCATCGGCCGCATCCATGCGGTCGGCCTGCGCAGCCCCTTCCAGTCCCGCCCGGCGCTGGACATCGCCAGCTTCGGCGAGGAACCGCGTGACTGGCTGCTGGCGAACGATTTCATCCCCATGGACGTGGCCACCGCCTGGCGCACCACGGTCGAGCAGGCGCTGGAGGGCGTGCGGCGCTGCTACGAGCGGGCAGGGGAGATTCGCACCCTGCGCCTGCATGGCGATTGCCATGTCGGCAACGTCCTGTGGACCGATGCCGGCCCGCACTTCGTCGATTTCGACGACAGCCGCAGCGGCCCGGCCGTACAGGACCTGTGGATGCTGCTCTCGGGCGAACGGCGCGAGATGGTGGGGCAATTGGCCGACCTGTTGGCAGGATATGAAAGTTTCTGCGAATTCGAGCCGCGCGAGCTGTACCTCATCGAAGCCCTGCGCACGCTGCGCCTGATCCATTATTCCGCCTGGCTGGCACGGCGCTGGGATGACCCGGCTTTCCCGGTGGCCTTCCCCTGGTTCAACACCCAACGTTACTGGCAGGACCGCATCCTGGAACTGCGCGAGCAGATCGCGCTGATGGATGAACCTCCCTTGTCGCCGGTCTGAATCCGGCGAAATGAACGAAAACAACACCATCATGACGCAAACACTTGTCCGCTGCGGCTGGGTCAATCTGGCCAATCCCCGCTATGTGCAGTATCACGACCACGAGTGGGGCGTGCCCTGCCACGATGAAAGGCGTCTTTTCGAGATGCTGAACCTCGAAGGCGCCCAGGCCGGACTCTCCTGGGAAACCGTGCTCAACAAGCGCGACAGCTACCGGGAAGCCTTCGACGACTGGGATGCCGAGAAGATCGCCCGTTATGACGAGCGCAAGGTGGCGCAATTGCTGAACAATCCCGGCATCGTGCGCAATCGCCTGAAGGTGGCTGCCACCATCGGCAATGCGCGTGCCTACCTGCAGCTGCGCCAAGACGTCGGCGGGCTCGATGCCTATCTGTGGGGTAAGGTCGATGGCCAGCCCATCGTCAACCGCTGGGCCTCGCTGGCTGACTGCCCGGCCAAGACGCCGCTGTCGGATGCGATTTCCAAGGAGCTGGCCAAGCGCGGCTTCAAGTTTGTCGGCTCCACCATCATCTATGCCTACCTGCAAGGCGTGGGCGTGATCAACGATCACGTGCTGGATTGTCATTGCCATGGCCGTTGAGGCCGGGCGTGCTCTGCACCAAAAGGCCGCCCGATGTGCGGCGGCAGGGTACCGGTTTGGTTTACACTCGCAGCCTGCGATGCAGCATCGGCTCGCATCGCTCGGATTCACGAGGCCGGCTGGCGCGCTGCCAGGCCGGTGAAGTTTGGGAGTAGCATGATTTTCGTCAAATGGTTTGGCTGGTCGGTCCTCTGGCTGCTGCCGCTGCTGCTGCGCACGGTAGCGCGCGCGCTCGGCCGCAAGTCCATCTTCGGCGGGCGCGGCGCCATTCGCCTGTGGTGCGGCAGCCTGCTGCTGCTGGCTGCCAGCAGCGCGGTCGAGTCGCTGGTACGTTCGCAACTGGTCACGGGCGAAGAGGGGCCGGGCAGCGCCCTGTTCGGTGCCGCCCTGATGGATGCCGTGGGCGGCAAGATCAGCCGTGGCATTGCCGCCATCCTGATGCTGGGTTTGCTGGCACTGGGCCTGAAATGGCTGCTGGGCGCCATGTTTGGCCGAGGCGCACCGGCTGGCCGCGATGAGCATCCCGAACTGGACCTGGGCCCGCCGCGCCGCGGCAGCGCCGAAAGTGAACGATTGCGCATGAACAGCCTGCACGGCAGTGCCGGACCTGCCCGCAGCAGTTTTCCTGCCAGCACCGAACGCCGTAGCTCGATGCCGCGCGCGCCTTCCCCTGGTTCCGCAGCGGCCAAGCGCATGCCGCCGGCGTCGCCCTTCGCACCGCGTCCGCGGCCGGCGCGCCTGACACCGGCCCCGGCGCCGGAACGCCCGGCAGACAATGCGCCGCGTGACGACTGGAAAGTGCCGCTGTCGGCCCTCACCGGTGGCAGCCGCAACAGCCAGGCCGCACCTGCCGGCAGCACGCAGGGCGGCAAGTGGCCTGCCATCAATCCGCGCCAGACCGACCCGGCAGCCAAGCCGCGTCCGGAATCCGAATGGGCTGCCTTTGAAAGCCTGCGTCCGACCGAAGCCATGCTGGCCCGTGCCGCCGCCAGCCGAGCCATTTCGGCGGCCAGTGCGGCAGCTGATGCCAGCCTGTCGCGCGCGGCCACGCCGTCGCCGCCGATTCGGCCGATCCCGCCCTCCATTGCCCGCGGCAATCCGGCACCGGCCCAGCCTACCCGCAGCATCCGCATCAGCAGCGTGGGCCGTACCCCGGAACCGGGGAGCGCGCCCGGCAAACCGGCCGAGCGTGCCGATGTCGTACCGACGCGCTTGATGCGTTCCCTGCAGCAGGCCGACGGCGAGCAGGAAACGCCACCGGCCGCACCCTTGCCGCCGCAGGTGCAGCCTATCGTGCCGCTAAACTCGCAGGGACAGCCGTTGCCGCAATCCCTGGGGCCAGTGCCCGCGCCCATCCCCTTGCCGCCAGCGGCCGTCGCTCCTGTGGTGCCGCCCTTCACCGCACCGATGGCCCCGATGGCCGCCCCCGAGCCGGCAACACCGCTGCCCGAGCCGCAACCGGAACCGATCGACCTCGGCACCTTCAATGCGCCCTGGTTCGACATGCTGCCGGACCCCGCGGCTGAAGCGCCGCCGCTCCAGTCCCCTGCGGCCTTCACCGTCCGCATGCCCGACGCCGTTCCGGGCTACGTACAGCCGGCGGCCGTGGCCCCCGAGGGCTACGTTGACGAGCCGCGCGTGGACATCCCCCTGCCGTCATTGGATCTGCTCGATGAAGTCCCCGAATCCCGCATCGAGGTCGACCCCGAGCAACTGCAGGAAACCGGCCGCCTGATCGAGCAGCGCCTGCGCGAATTCAAGGTGCCGGTGACGGTGCTCGGTGCCGAGGCCGGTCCGGTGATCACCCGTTTCGAAGTGGAGCCGGCACAAGGCGTTCGTGGCGCACAGGTGGTGAACCTGGTGAAGGATCTTTCACGTGCCCTGGGCCTGACCTCCATCCGCGTGGTCGAGACCATTCCCGGCAAGACCTGCATGGGCCTGGAGCTGCCCAATGCGCGCCGGCAGATGATCAAGCTCTCCGAGATCGTGCATTCTCAGGCGTATCGCAAATCCGCTTCGCACCTGACCATTGCCATGGGCAAGGACATCACCGGCACGCCCGTGGTGACCGACCTGGCGCGCGCCCCGCACATGCTGGTGGCCGGTACCACCGGGTCGGGCAAGTCGGTGGCCATCAATGCCATGATCCTCTCGCTGCTCTACAAGGCGACCCCCGAGGAAGTGCGCCTGATCATGATCGACCCCAAGATGCTGGAGCTGTCGATCTATGAAGGCATTCCGCACCTGCTGGCACCGGTAGTGACCGACATGCGCGAAGCAGCCCATGCGCTGAACTGGGCGGTGGAAGAAATGGAGCGCCGCTACAAGAAGATGTCCAAGCTGGGCGTGCGCAACCTGGCGGGCTACAACCAGAAGCTCGACGATGCCGCCGCCCGTGGCGAGAAGATCCCCAATCCCTTCAGCTTGACGCCGGACGCGCCCGAGCCGCTGGAAAAATTGCCGACGATTGTGATCGTCATCGACGAACTGGCCGACCTCATGATGGTGGTCGGCAAGAAGGTGGAAGAACTGATTGCGCGCCTGGCCCAGAAGGCGCGCGCGGCCGGCATCCACCTGATCCTGGCCACGCAGCGGCCCTCGGTGGACGTGATCACCGGCCTCATCAAGGCCAACATCCCGACCCGCGTGGCCTTCCAGGTGTCTTCCAAGATCGACTCGCGCACCGTGCTGGACCAGATGGGGGCCGAATCGCTGCTGGGCCATGGCGACATGCTGTTCCTGCCGCCGGGCTCGGGTTATCCGCAGCGGGTGCATGGTGCCTTCGTCTCTGATGAAGAAGTGCATCGCGTGGTGGAATACCTGAAGTCCTTCGGCGAACCGCGCTACATCGAAGAAATCCTGGCCCCGCCGATCTCCGAAGACACGACCCAGGCCGACATGTTCGCCGGCGGCGAGGGGGGCGATGCCGAATCCGATCCGCTCTACGACGAAGCGGTGGCCTTCGTGCTCAAGACGCGCCGCGCTTCCATCTCCTCGGTGCAGCGGCAATTGCGCATCGGCTACAACCGCGCCGCGCGGCTGGTGGAGCAGATGGAAACGGCGGGCGTGCTTTCGGCCATGTCGCGCAATGGCAGCCGCGATATTTTGGTGCCGCCCTCGGGTGGTGGTGGCGAAGAATGAACAGCACAGCCCCAAAAGAAAATCGGCGGACCCTTGCAGGTCCGCCGATTTTTTTTGATCACGCAGGGCGATCATTGCAGCAGGTCATGCGACCTGCGCGGCATCAGACATCCAGCTGCGTCACCAGCTTGGTGTTGATGTAAGCCTCGATGGCCTCGGTACCGCCTTCGGAACCGTAGCCGCTGTCCTTGATGCCGCCGAAAGGCAGTTCCGGCAGCGCCAGGCCCAGGTGGTTGATGGTCAGCATGCCGCTTTCCACGCGCGCGGCCAGGGCGTGCTTGGTCTTGGCCGACTTGGCAAAGGCATAGGCGGCCAGGCCGAAGGGCAGGCGGTTGGCTTCGGTGATCACCTCATCCAGGGTCTCGAAGGAATTGATGATGGCCAGCGGACCGAAGGGCTCCTCGTTCATCACGCGGGCGTCCAGCGGCACATTGGTCAGCACGGTCGGCTGGAAGAAGTAACCCTTGTTACCAATGCGCTTGCCACCGGTACGCAGCTGCGCGCCTTGCGAGACGGCATCGTCGATCAAGGCTTCCAGCGCCGGGATGCGGCGCTTGTTGGCCACCGGGCCCATGCCCACGCCAGCCTCCAGGCCATTGCCCACCTTCAGCTGTTCGGCATAGGTGACGAACTTGTCGACGAAGGCATTGAAGACACCCTTCTGCACCAGGAAGCGGGTCGGCGAGACGCACACCTGGCCGGCATTGCGGAACTTGGAGGTGGCCAGGGTCTTGGCGGCCAGTTCCACATCCACGTCATCGAACACCATGGCCGGAGCGTGGCCGCCCAGTTCCATGGTGGCACGCTTCATGTGCTGGCCGGCCAGGGCCGCGAGCTGCTTGCCCACCGGGGTGGAGCCGGTGAAGGAAATCTTCTTGATCACCGGATGCGGGATCAGGTATTCCGAGATCTCGGCCGGCACGCCGTAGACCAGGTTGATGACACCGGCCGGCACGCCCGCATCGGCGTAGGCGCGGATCAGTTCAGCCGGGGAGGCCGGGGTTTCTTCCGGCGCCTTGACGATGATGGAGCAGCCTGCGGCCAGGGCCGCCGAGAGCTTGCGCACCACCTGGTTGATCGGGAAATTCCAGGGCGTGAAGGCGGCCACCGGACCGACCGGCTCCTTGATCACCATCTGGTAGGCACCCGGCACGCGGGCTGGTACCAGGCGACCGTAGGTGCGGCGGGCTTCTTCGGCGAACCAGTCGATGGTGTCGGCGGCACCCAGGGTTTCCATTTTGGATTCGCCCAGCGGCTTGCCTTGTTCCATGGTCATCAGGCGCGCGATATCGTCGGCGCGTTCACGCAGCAGGTCAGCCGCGCGGCGCATGATCTTGGAACGCTCGAAGGCGGACATGTTGCGCCAGGTCTCGAAACCCTTTTTGGCGGCTTCCAAGGCGCGATCCAGATCGCTGCGGTCGGCGTGGGCGATCTTGCCGATCACTTCTTCGGTCGCCGGATTGACGACATCGATGGTGCGGCCGGAGGCGCTGGCGGTCCATTCGCCGTTGATGAAAAGCTGTACGTCCTTATACATGGGCAATCCTCGTTCGTCAGGTTGGGGAAGGGCCGGCGCCGCCCGGACGCGTCGCGCAATGAGGTTGCGCAAACGCAGGGCAGGCGCTATGGCCTGGGGAGAATTCAGACAGACCGGCTCGCGCCGGCCTGGTTCATGCGCAGTGCGAAATCCAGGCTTTTTTGCAAGCCGTGGCTACTTGCGCGAAGATTCACTTTATACCATGTGCGGCGCTTTCCCGTCGCCCGTCCGGAACGCTGACAGTGGCTTCCTACAAGGCTGGAAGCGCTTGCGGGCAGCAGGAACAATCGTTCATGCGTGTCGGTCACACTGCCACAACAAGATGCCAAGCCGAGGACCCCATGAGCAGCTCTTACGACCCTTCCCCATCGTCTCGCCAGACTGCTGCGACCACCCGTGATCCCGCCGAGCGTGCCGCTCCCTCCACGGGGGGCCTGGTTGCCGGTGCGCTGCTCAGTGCGGGAGTGGGTCTGTGGCTGGGAAGAAAGCGCCGCCAGAAACGCGCGGCAGCGCCGCGCGCACGGCCTGCGGTGGCCGCTCATGACAGCCACGCCGGGCATGGCGGGCATGAAGCGGTGCCGCCCGGGCTCGAGCGCGCCCTGCGCGTGGTCACGCTGGCCATGCCGCTCATTGCCGCCTGGCGCAAGGGTTCCGAGCGGGCCAAGGCGGCCGCCGAGAAGGCCCGCAACGACGTTGTGCCACCGGCGGACGCGCCCGCGCGCATCGACATCGTCAAGGCCAAGCTGGAACCGGCACCGTCGGATTACCTGGACCCGGCCGCCGAGGTCAAGATGCTCAAGGGCGGTACCCGCGCCCAGCAGGCCTGGCAGATGACGGTGGCGGCCATCAATGCCTGGATCGATGACTTCGCGCCCAGCATGGGCGCGGCCATCGCCTACTACACCATCTTCTCTATTGCGCCCATGCTGGTGATCGCCATTGCGGTGGCCGGCATGCTCTTCGGCCACGACGCGGCACAGGGCGAGATCGTCAACCAGATCCGCGACATCGTCGGTACCGAAGGCGCCTTCGCCATCCAGGGTTTGCTGAAATCGGTGAGCCAGCCGCGCGAGGGCTTGATTGCCGCAGCCATTTCCGTGGTGACGCTGGTCATCGGTGCCACCGCCGTGTTCTCCGAACTGCAGAGCGCGCTGGACCGCATCTGGCGCATTCCCGCCGTCAAGCGCAAGAGCGGCGTATGGCAACTGGCGCGCACGCGGCTGCTGTCCTTCGGGCTCATCATCGGCCTGGGTTTCCTGCTGATCATCTCGCTGGTGGTCAGTGCGGCGCTGGCCGCCCTGGGGCGCTGGTGGGGCGGCTGGTTCGAGGGCTGGCAACTGCTGCTGCAGATGCTCAACTTCGTGCTCTCCTTCGTGGTGTTTTCCACGCTCTTCTCGATGATCTACAAGTTCATGCCGCGCGTGACGCTGTCCTGGCATGACGTCTGGATCGGTGCGGTCGCCACCACGGTGCTCTTCATCATCGGCAAGTACCTCATCGGCCTCTACCTGGGCAGCACCGGCATGACCTCGGGCTTCGGTGCGGCCGGCTCGTTTGCGCTGCTGCTGCTGTGGATTTACTACTCGGCGCAGATCTTCCTGCTGGGCGCGGAGTTCACCTGGATCTACGCCAACAATTTCGGCTCACGCGCAAAACGCCAGCGGCTGGTCAATACGGTGCAGGACCATCATGTGAGCATCCAGCAGGCTCAGCAGGTGGTACGTGCCGGAGACAGCGCGCGCTGAACCGGCAGCATGGCCGTGCATTCTTCGACGGCCCACTGGCGCAGGGTATCGCCAAAGCCGCCGCGTGCCTTGCTCGCGCTGCGGGTGCTGGTGACCACGCGCACGCGGGCACTCCAGGCGATGTGCGCGCCGATGGCCTGCAGGGCTTGCACCAGCCCTACATCCTCGTGGCAGGCCAGCGGCGGAAATCCTCCCGCACGCGCATACGCTTGCGCGCATACCCCGAAATTGGCGCCGTGGATATGGCGATGTCCGTCGCGGTCATGATAGTCGCGCGCGAAGCGCTGCTGCACCTCCAAAGGATGCTCGCGCCAGCTGTCAGGCGTGACGGTGCCGCAGACGGCATCGGCCTGCAACTGCAGTTGCGACGCCAGCCAGTCGGGCGCCACCAGCGTATCGGCATCGGTAAAGGCCAGCCAGCGCGCGCCCTCGGCGATGAGCGCCTGGGCGCCGTGATGACGGGCCAGCCCGACATTGCGCACCTGCAATGGCAGCACCGTCACAGGATGACCCCGGGCAATTCTCTCGGAGGCATCGCTGCAACTGTCGAGCACCACTGCAATGCGGACCGCTTCACCCTGCAGCAGTGGATGCGACGCCGCCTCCCGGGCCGCGCGCAGGCAAGCGTGCAGGGTGGCTTCTTCGTCGTGGGCGGGGATGACGATGCCGATCATGCTCTCTCCTCGAGGGTGATGGTGTGAAGCGGATCAGATCTTGCGCCAGAGATCGATGAGGATGTCCTCGTCTTCATAACAGGCCTGGCGCTTCAGGCGCGCGTGTGCATCGATGAGCTGGTGCATGGGACGCGTGGCCAGCAGCCGGTCATCGAAATCCTTCTTCCAGTGGCAGGCCAACAGGTGGCCGGCGGGTGCCAGCGCTGTGGTGGCCAGGGCCACCATCTCGGCCACGTTGGGCGCATCGAAGTAGTAGCAGAGCTCCGAGAAGAGGATCAGGTCGACCTGCGGCATGTCGTGTCCACCGGCGGGCCATTGTTCGGGCAGCGACTGCCTGCGCACTTGTACGTGCGGCAGGTGGGCCGTCTTTTCGCGCGTGATGCGCACGGCCTCCGCGCAGAAATCGGAGGCCATCAGCCACTGGCAGCGCTGTGCCAGTTGCAGGGTCAGTTCACCGCTGCCACATCCGGGCTCGAAGATCGCGGTGCAGTGCTGGTGGGGCAGGATCGCCTCGACCAGGGCGCGCTTGCGTTGTTCATACCAGCTGTCCCGGGTCTTCCAGGGATCCTCGCTGCCGGCATAGAGCTGGTCGAAATGGCGGGTGTTTCTCAGTTGCGCTGCCCTCATAGGAAGAACACTTCGTAAGGTCGCACGAAATGCGCCAGCACCCCGGCCGGCAATACCGGATCACGCTCACCGTCCCGGCCGATCTGGCTGTGGTAGCAGCGCAGGGCGCGTCGCTTCATCATGCCGGTCTCGGCGTCGAAGGCCAGCTTGCGTGCGCGGCCCCAGGGGAATTCCCCGCCCAGCGGCTGCGCCCAGTGCCAGCCCCAGATCGGCACTTCCACCAGCTTGCAGCCCAGTTCATGCTCCAGTTCGGCCGCCACTTCGCCCACGGTTTCATGGTCGGGATGGCCATCAAGGCGCCAGGGGGCGAAGACGATGTCGGTATGGCGCAATTGCGCGATCAGCCAGGCTTTCAGTTCCAGGCGGTGCTGGCGGATCTGGCCGTCGGGAATGCGTGCCCGCAGGATCTGCGCCTGGCCTGCACCCAGGCATTCGAGGGCGGCCATGCTCTCGGCAGGGCGCAACAGCGGCAGGCGTGATGCCAGTGCAGAGGACTCCGGGTGGCTGCGCTCGCCATCGCTGACGGCGACCACGGCGATCTCCCGCATCATCCCGGCGAGCTGGGCGATCAGTCCGCCGCAGCCCAGGGTCTCGTCATCCGGATGCGGAGCCAGGATGACGGCACGCGAGCGCGCCGGCACCAGGTGGCACAGCTCCAGTTCGGGCAGGGCGTGCAGGCGCTGGCAGGATTGCCACACCTCTTCGGCCGTGCCGTGCGTGATATCGATATGGCGGACATGGACCGCCGCATTGGCGGGCGGCGTGGGGTTCACAATGAGCATGGGGACGACTCCTCTTCAAGACTGGCCTGGGCCAGTGCCGCCAGGTCGCGTTCGGCGTGGCTCTGGCGCAGCCACACCGGCAGGTCGGCCAGCAGGCGCGCACTGCGCCGGCTGCCGCAATAGGGATGCGGACCGAGCGCTGCGCCCAGGTCCTCGATGATTTGCAGGCAGGCGCGTTCCACGATGAGACGGGTGCGCAGCGCTTCCTGCATGAGCTTGGCGCCGGGGTGGGAATCGATGCGAGCTGCGCTTTCGCGCAGGCAGGCCGCGGCGCAATGCTGCAGGCACAGGGCGTTGCCCAGCCGGGCCAGCGCGTGGCTGTCTGCACGCTGCGCCAGGCTGTCGCGCAGCAGCGATACCAGTGCGGCAGCAGCGCCGTACCAGCAGGCTGCAATGCCGATGCCGCCCTGCCAGAAACCGGGACGTTCCAGGTAAAAGCCGGGACCGCCGATCACCTGCGCGGTGACGCCGTGCAGTTGCAGGCGCGCAGTGCGGGTGGCGGCCATGCCGACGGCGGCCCAGTCGTCCTCGATGAGGGTCACGCCTGGCTGGCCCAGCTCGATGGCGAGCAGCCAGTATTGGTCATGCTCGTCGCGATGGCCAAGCAGGGCATGGGTAAGGGCGGCGGCGCCCGAGCACCAGGATTTTTCACCATCGAGAAGGATGCGATCCCCTTGCTCGCGCATGCGCAGGCTGCCCGGCCTACCCTGTGCGCACCAGACGCCCCAGATGGAATGCGGTGGCGCCGCCACATTGGCTTCGGCCAGGATGGCGAGCGCATCGGTATGCGCTTCGTAGAGTTTGGCCAGCGACAGGTCCTGCGCGGCCACCGCCGCCAGCGCCTGCCAGCGCGACAGCGTCTCGCCATGGCCCGGCAGCGGCAAGCGGTCCAGTCCCGCCACCACCAGCTGGCGCAACAGGCGCGCGGCGACAGTGGACAGTTCGGCATGCGGGGCTTCCTGCAGCGCAGGCCCGATGAATTCTTCCAGCGCTGCAGGCAGCGAGGGGCAGGGTGGGGCGTAGCGGCGGGCGGTGCTGCTCATCATGATGGGAAGCCGGTAACCAGGGCGAAGAGGGACGCGCAGGCTGCGCAATGATGGGAAGTATGCGCGCCTTCACGCCTGCAAGATGTCGGCGTGCTGCTGTGTTCGCCGTAGGATTTCATTAAGCCTTGTGCTCGGTCATTACGGCCGCGCTGCGGCTGCCTTGCGATGCTGTAGGAGTCCGGCGCGCAGTAAATCCGTGTGGCGCCTACAGCCAAATGCATGCGCCTCTTCCATGATTGCAGGCTGGACGCAATGAGTTTCTTGCGCCGCGCCAAAGGGCGACCACGTGACTATGCAGGGCGCCCCTCCCCACGAATGCATCACGCTCGGAGAAGCGACATGAAAACCAAGGACATCCCCGAAGAAGGCCATTTCGACGAATACAACAATGCGGCCGGCGGCTGGGGCTCGGTCAAGGCACTGGGCGCCATCCTGCAGCAGGAGCACGTCATCGCCACCGGAACGCGCATCCTCATGAAGCAGAACAAGCCCGACGGTTTTGCCTGCGTCAGCTGTTCCTGGGCCAAACCGGCCGACCCCCACCTGTTCGAATTCTGCGAGAACGGCGCCAAGGCCACCGCCTGGGAAATCACCGCCAAGCGCGCCACACCGGAATTGTTCGCGCAGCACACCGTCACCGAGATGGAAAGCTGGAACGACCTCGAACTCGAATCCACCGGACGCATCACGGAACCGTTGAAATACGATGCCGCCAGCGACCGCTACCTGCCGGTCTCCTGGAGCGAAGCCTTTGATGACATCGCGGCACAGTTGCGTGCCATGGATCCGAAGAAGGTCGTCTTCTATGCTTCCGGCCGGGCGTCGTTGGAAACCTCGTACATGTATCAGCTGATGGCCCGCATGTACGGCACCAACAACCTGCCCGACAGTTCCAACATGTGCCACGAATCCACTTCGGTGGCCCTGCCCGAGACCATTGGGGTACCGGTGGGGACGGTCAGGCTGGAAGACTTTGAACAGACCGACTGCATCCTCTTCTTCGGCCACAATACCGGTACCAATGCACCGCGCATGCTGCATCCGCTGGAAGACGCCCGCAAGCGCGGGGTGCCGGTGATCACCTTCAATCCCTTGCGCGAGCGCGGCCTGGAACGCTTCGTCAACCCGCAGTCGCCCAAGGAGATGATCACCCCGGCGCATACCGACATCAGTTCGCAATACGTGCAGATCAAGATCGGCGGCGACACGGCAGCCGCCATCGGCATGGCCAAGCGCATCCTGGAGCGCGACGACCGCGCTCGTGCCGAAGGCTTGCCGCGCCTGCTGGACCAGGCCTTCATTGATGAACACACGAGCGGTTTCGAGGAGTTCGCGGCCGCTGCGCGCGCTGCAGAGTGGGCCGAGATCGAGCGGCACGCCGGCGTGCCGCGTAGAGAGCTGGAACTGGCCGCCGACACTTATGCCGGCGCCAGCCGCGCCATGCTCATGTATGGCATGGGCATCACCCAGCACCGTGAAGCGGTGCGTGCCATCCACATGCTGACCAACCTGCTACTCCTGCGCGGCAATATCGGCAAGCCCGGCGCCGGTATCTGTCCCATCCGTGGCCATTCCAACGTGCAGGGCCAGCGCACGGTGGGCATCACCGAAAAACCGGAGATGGTGCCCAACGACAAGCTGCGTGCGCTCTATCATTTCGAACCGCCGATGGAGAAGGGGCTCAATACGGTGGAGGCCTGCGAGAAGATCCGCGATGGTGAGCTCTCGGCCTTCTTCATGCTGGGCGGCAATTTCGTGCGGGCCATTCCGGATCATGGCGTCATCGAGCCGGCCTGGCGCGAACTGCCGCTGACGGTACAGGTGGTCACGCACTTCAATCGTTCCTGCGTGATCCATGGCAAGACCTCTTATGTGCTGCCTTGCCTGGGCCGCATCGAGATCGACCGCCAGCGCGGCGGCGAGCAGGCGGTGTCGGTGGAGGACAGCACCGGCTGCATGCATGGCTCGCGCGGCCGCGTCAACCCGGCCTCGCCGCACCTGATGTCGGAGCCGGCGATCGTGGCCGAACTGGCCAAGCGCCTGCTGCCTTTGAACCCGCACGTGGACTGGGATGCCTGGGTCGGTGACTATGCGCTCATCCGCGATGCGATCGAAGCGACCTATCCCGACATCTTCCGCGACTTCAATGCGCGCATGTGGACCCCGGGCGGATTCGCGCGCCCGCTGGCGGCGCGCGAGCGGCAATGGAAGACCCCCAACGGCCGTGCCAACTTCAAGACGCCGGACGGATTCGATCCCGATCCTGACATGCCCGGCGATGCACCGGGGGTATTGCGCCTGATGACCACGCGCGGTGACAGTCAATTCAACACGACCGTCTATTCGCTGGATGACCGCTTCCGTGGCGTGTGGGGGACGCGCCGCGTGCTGCTGATGAACCTGCGGGACTTGCAGCAGCAAGGATTGGGCGCGGGTGATTTCGTCACTGCCGAGACCGTGTCGGACGATGGTGTAGAGCGCCGCGTGGACCATCTGCGCGTGGAGCCCTTCGATATTCCGGTGGGCTGCGTGATGGGCTATTTCCCTGAGCTCAACCGGCTCATCCCGCTGTTCCACCATGCACGCGGCAGCAAGGTGCCGGCGGCGAAGTCGATTCCGATCCGGTTGATTCCTGAGATTGGGGAGCCGGTGTTGTCATGATTCGACATCCGCACGATCTTCAGACGAAAAAAAGGCCCCGCCAAAGCGGGGCCAAGAGGGAACTGAGGAAACCTCAGGGTTACAACACAAAAACACATTGCGTACTGCTGTTCATTGTCCATTGCCTGATAAACGATTTATATCGTTTATAAGTCATCGGCAATCGATCCACGGAGAAGGCGTCGATCAATACTTCCACATGATCTTCTGCAGTTCCTTGGGATCATTGGTACGGGTCAAGGCCAGCTCGGCCAGGATGCGCGCCTTCTGGGCGTTCTGGTCATCGGTCACCACCCAGTCGTACTTGTCGTCAGGCTGCTCGCCATTGCGGATCACCAAGCCGCTGCCCGTGCGCGAGGCGCGGATCAGCTGCACGCCCTTGCTGCGTACTTCCTGCAGTACCGGCACGATCTGCTCGGCCACGCTGCCATTGCCGGTGCCGTCATGGATGATGGCCTTGGCGCCCGCTGCCACGAAGGCGTCATACGCGGTGCGGCTGACGTTGCCGTAGTTGTAGACGATGTCCACGCGCGGCAGGCTGCTGATCTTGTCGATGTCGAATTCGGTCTGCGTGGTGTGCGGACGTGCCGGCAGGCGATAGAAGCTCAGCTTGTTCTCCACCACATAGCCCAGCGGGCCATAGGGCGAACGGAAGGTTTCGACCTTGAAGGTGTTGCTCTTGGTGACGTCACGGCCGGAATGGATCTCGTCGTTCATCACCACCAGCGTGCCCTTGCCGGCCGCTTCCTTGCTGCCGGCCACCAGCACCGCATCATACAGGTTCAGTGCACCGTCGGCACCCAGCGCAGTGCCGGGACGCATGGAGCCCACCACCACCACCGGCTTCTCGCTCTTCAACACCAGGTTCAGGAAATAGGCCGTCTCTTCGATGGTGTCGGTGCCGTGGGTGATGACGATGCCATCCACGTCGCCTTGCTTCAACAGCTCCGAGACGCGCTTGCCAAGCTTGATCAGGCGCTCGTCATTGAAGCTCTCGCTGCCGATCTGGAAGATCTGTTCGCCGCGCACGTTGGCGATCTTGGAAATCTCGGGGACAGCGGCGATGATCTTGTCCACCGGCACCACGGCCGATTGATAGGCGGCGGTATTGACGCTGGAGGCGCCGGCGCCGGCGATGGTGCCGCCGGTGCCGATGACGACGACATTGGGCTTCTTGTCCTGGGCGTGCGCCGCGAAGGCGCAGGCCAGGGAGAGGATCATGACCGAACCGATTTTCTTGAAGTGTGCCTGCTGCATTGTTATAAGTCTCCTGGTTGACACGGTGAGGCCGCGGGCGATCGCGCAATTTTTCTCAGTCTCTGCGCGGGCGGATCGTGCGGGCGGGTTCGCGCATGGGGCGTCGAACGTTGGCGATCATACGAAAGCGGCGCGGCGATGTCTCATGCTTTTAAAACATGAACGAATGCATGGCATGCATGAGGAGAGCCGCTCCCCGTGGGCCTTGCAGGAGAGTGCCAAAAAACGCAGGTGAAAAAAAAGACCGCTCGCGCGGTCCTTGGCAGATGAAAGCCGACGGGTCAGCTAAAAGAATTCCACCGTATCGTTGGTGGTGATGTCCGAGCGCAGCACGCCCGAATTGACCAGTTCCTGGTAATAGCAGATGCGGTTGCGGCCGCTCTTCTTGGCGTGATACAGCGCCTGGTCCGCGTGCCCCAGGATCACCACCGGCGTCTCGCGCGCGATGTTGACGAAGCCCAGGCTTACCGTCACCTTGCCGACCTGCGGGAAATCGTATTCCTGCACGTTCTGGCGGAAGCGATCGAAGATCTTGCGCGCATCGGTGAGCGTGGTCGAGCGCAGCAGGATCACGAATTCCTCTCCGCCAAAACGGAAGATGCGGTCATGCGCACGGAACGAAGCGCGCAGGATGTTGGCCACCAGGATCAGCACTTCATCGCCATAGAGGTGGCCGTAGCGGTCGTTGACCTGCTTGAAGTGATCGATGTCGACCACGCCCAGCCAGTGGCCCTTGGGTTCGTCATTGCTCTCGTGACGACGCTCGTCATGGTCCAGCGAATGCGCTTCATGCGGAGCGATGGCGAAGGCGTAGCGGGTGAACTGCTCGTCGAAGGTCTTGCGGTTGAACAGGCCCGTGAGCGCATCGCGCTCGCTGTAGTCCAGCAGGCTCTGGTAGTTGCAGTAGACGTGGAAGATGCCGTGGATCACATCCAGCATGGTCGGCGCAAAGGGCTTCTGGCTGCGGATCTCCAGGCAGGAGTTCATCTTGCCGTGCAGCCAGACCGGCAGCCATAGCACATGCTCGCCGGCGGACGTGGTCTCGTGGAATTCGTTGAGGTGATTGCGGATACAGGCCTGCATGGCCGGATAGGCCGACAGCGGTTCCTTGGGATCATCGCTGGTCAGTTCAGCGATGGTGTGCACGGCGCCATCGCGGATGACCATCTTTTCCTGCACGAAGTATTCATCGCGCAGGGTGAAGATATCCAGCATGCGAATGGCCTGCACTTCGGTGAGCTGGTACAGCGCGGAGATGACCGAGATGGCCAGGCGGGAATGCTCCCGGTGGGCCGTGATTTCTACCAGATGCTTGAGCAGCGGTTGTTTCATCTCGTCGTCGATGTCCTGCATGAGCCCATTGTTCTATGTATGGTCGGTACTCGGCTGTGCTTGCCCGGCATCCTCCGCACCGGGCAGGCCTGCATGCCACCAGCAAGTACCGGGCCAGTGGCCGGCACGCAGTTGCAGCAAGGCGCGTCGCAGCGGAACGGAGACAATCCCGATGCAAGTTTCACACCATCAAGCTAGCACGGAAGCCCAGCGATTTTACAGGGGGCAAGCATGGGAAAGAAGCGGTTTCTGCATTTCAATGCAGAAAATTTGCACTTTCATTTCCGCATGGAAACTTTAAGTCTGGCGTGACTTTCAATTACGTGCAGCTTGGTGAGTTTTTCTGCAAGTCGCTTCCACACAAACTCCCGCGCAGGCCCGCAAGGCAGGCTGGCCGTGGTCTGGAGGCCAGCAGGTCATTTTCTGCCAAGGACTCGCCTGCGTTCCCATGTACCGGAAATGGACGAGCCGTTTATGGAAAAAACTTACAAAAATCGCCGGTGCAGGACCGGCGATCATTTGTTTATATCATTTCGCACTGTGTTCGTGATTTCCGATTGTCAGTGCAGCATCGTGCGGCTCAAGCGTAGATGATCAGCAGGGCTACTGCGATGATCAGGCCGAACTTGGTGATCTTGTAGACGGTCTTGTTCCAGTTCTTGAAGCGGCGGCGATACTGGCCTGCCAGCCAGACGAAGCGGAACAGTTTGTTGACGCGCCCGGTCTGGTCGCCGGTCTCATTGGGTGAGGCAGCGGCGGTCATCATGGTGCGGCCGAGGAAACCATTGATGGCTTCTGCCCAACGATAGCGCAGCGGACGCTCGACGTCGCAGAAGAGGATGATACGGTTCGTCTCGGAGCCGTTCTGTGCCCAGTGGATGAAGGTCTCATCGAAGACCACGCTCTGGCCGTCGCGCCAGCTGTAGCGCTGGCCGTCCACTTCAATGAAGCAGCGGTCGTCGTTGGGCGTGACCAGGCCCAGGTGATAGCGCAACGAACCGGCGAAGGGGTCGCGGTGCGGATTGAGCGTGCCGCCCGGGGCCAGTTCGGCGAACATGGCGGCCTTCACGGAGGGGATGCGCTTGAGGATTTCCACGGTCTTGGGGCAGAACTTTTCGGCCGAAGGATGGCTGGCGTTGTACCACTTCAGGTAGAAACGCTTCCAGCCGGCCTTGAAGAAGGAGTTGAAACCGGCATCGTCATTCTTTTCGGCTGCCTTGATCTTGGCCATCTCGCGCAGGGCCACGGCTTCGTCGCGGATCACTTCCCAGTTCTGGTCGATGAGGGCCAGGTCGGCGAACTGCTTCACGGCCGGGTAGGGCACGGCCGGCACGCGCGAAAACGCGTACATGAACAGGTTGATCGGCGACATGATCGAGGAGTGGTCGAAGAACTGCCGCAGGAAGGGCAGGCGCACGCGTCCACGGAAATGGATGAACAGGATGGAAAACAGATAGATGAAGACAATTGCCCACTTCATTGCAGGGTCCTTTGATGGTGCCGGCCTTTTCAAATGAAAGAAAAGGCTGTGACGGATATCCGTCCATATGGGGTCAGGGCCGGGAAGATCAACGACAGCGTTCCGTCAATGGCGGGCCGGCATGCAGCAATATGAGTTCAAAGGAGTCATGATGCCGCAAGAAGAGCGATGATGAGCTGAAATCCCGGTGGCTGCGCAAGCGCGGCAAGATGCCGGCAACGCAAGGCAAGCGAGGATTCTACACCAAGGGGAGGCCGGTGTTTGTAAGGGCGCTGATTGCCACATGTGAAGATTTCTGCAACAAACGCATGCGCTGACCCAGATCAAGCGGGCAAAAAAAAGGACCGGGCAATCCGGTCCTTTGGCGGGCCCTAGAACGCTCAAGCGGCCTGGGTCACCACCTGGCGTGCGCGGTTCCAGCGGGGCAGGCCCGTGAAGGCAAAATCGATTTCCGGCACGTGGCCGGAGACGATCTCGGCGATCGCGCGGCCGGATCCGCAGCCCATGGTCCAGCCCAGGGTGCCATGACCGGTGTTCAAGTACAGGTTGGCGAACTTGGTCTTGCCCACGTAGGGGACGTTGGACGGGGTCAGCGGGCGCAGGCCGGTCCAGTAGGTCGGGTTGTCGTAGTCGCAGCCATCCGGGAACAGTTCACGGGTGCGGCGGGTGATGGCTTCGCAGCGGGTGGTGTTGAGTTCACGGGTGTAGCCGTTCAGTTCACAGGTGCCAGCCACGCGCAGGCGGTCGCCCAGGCGCGAGACCACCAGCTTGTAGCCGTCGTCGGTAAGCGAGACGGTGGGGGCGGCGTCCGGATTGGTGATCTGGTAGGTGGCCGAATAGCCCTTGCCTGGATAGAGCAGCAGGTCGATGCCCAGCGGCTTGACCAGTTGCTGGGAGAAGCTGCCCATGGCGACCACGAAGGTGTCGGCCTTCAGGACTTCATGGCGGCCGTCCGGGTTGATGACTTCCACGCCGGTCACGCGGGCGGCAGCGCCGGCACCTTCGGTGATCAAGCGGGTGATGCTGGTGGAATAGCGGAATTCGACGCCGGCTTCTTCGCTCTTCTTGGCCAGGCCCGTGGTGAGCTTGAAGACGTCGCCCGATTCATCGGTGGCAGTGAAGTCGCCGCCGACGATCTTGTTGCGGATCGAGGCCAGGGCCGGTTCGATGCGCACCACTTCATCGGCGCCGATGGATTCGCGCGGGCAGCCCAGGTCGCGCATGAGCTTGGCGGCGGGCAGCGAGTCCTGGAATTCCTTTTCCTCGGTGTAGAAGTGCAGGATGCCGCGGGTCAGGTGGTCGTACTGGATGCCGGTTTCGGCGCGCACGGCCTGCAAGGTCTGGCGGCTGTATTCGCACAGGGCGACGATGTTGCGGATGTTCTCGTCGGTGCGGGCGGCGGTGCACTCACGCAGGAAGGCCACGGCCCACTTCCATTGCAGCCATTCGGGACGGAAGCGATAGAGCAGCGGGGCGTCTTCCTTGCCCAGCCACTTCAGGACCTTCATCGGGGCGGCCGGATTGGCCCAGGGTTCTGCGTGCGAGACCGAGATCTGGCAGCCGTTGGCGAAGCTGGTTTCCTGCGCCGCGCCGGGCTGGCGGTCGATGACGGTGACGTCGTAGCCCTGCTTCTTCAGGAACCAGGCGGAAGCGGTTCCGATAATGCCTGCGCCCAATACGATCACTTTCATCTCACTCTCCCGGTTTTGCATGAACTTGCTGTGGTTGTTCGGACGTTCGCATGCATGAGCTCGCATGCGAACAATGCAAGCATTGTAAGAAAAGCGTGATTGCCGATGTGATCAATACTGGCTGGAATTTTTATGAATAAAAAGGCTGTTGCGATATTTTTATTCAAAAATAAAAGAAAAATCCAGCCAGATTTACATTTTTGAAGATGTGAAGCGGGCCATCTCTTCCGCCACGGCGCGCTCGACCGTTTCGGTGAGGGCGTCGCGCAGGCCTTCCCTGACGCGCTGCATCACGATATCGGAAAGATGGTCCAGCGCCAGCGCCATCTGGTCTTGCAGGTGTTGGTGCAGCACGGTATCGACGCGCTCCAGCAGGCTTTGCAGGACGTTTTCGCGGATTTCCTGTTCCCATTGGCGGTATTGCTCGGCGGCCGGGGTGACCGGGGTGACCGGGGACATGGGCGTCATCACCGGGGCGGCCGCTGCCGGTGCCTGGTAATGGGTGTTGGCGGGCTGGGTGTGGAAGGCGCCCGGTTGCATGGGGGCGGCGTAATCCGGGGCCGGGGCCAGCGGGATGACCTCGGTGAGCAGGGGAATGCTGTTGTCGTCGTGATTCATGGCGTGAGCGGGCGGGGCGGGCTCAGGCGGCCACATGGTGCGAGAGGGGGTAGCCGCGTTCCTTGTAGAAGCGGTAGCGGTCACGGCCGGCCGCCTTGTCGGCGTCGTCGGCGGAAATGATTTCCAGCAGGCGTTCGAAGCGCGCGAAATGCGCGGGCGTGTCGCTGCCCAGGTTGATGAGGATCTGGTGGTGCGGCAGGTCGGTGCTGTCGTCGGCAGTCAGGATGATGGGCGTCTGCGCGGCCAGCGGGTCGCCGGCCATCACGTGGGGCAGGAAATCCTGCTCGGAGAAGCTCCAGAGCGCCTGGTCGAGCTGCTGCAACTCGGCGCGGTCAGGGGTGCGCAGCACCAGGTTGGCGCCGGAAGCGCGCGCTTTGCGCACCAGACGGCACACGTAGGCGATCTTTTGCGGGACGTTGCTGTGAAAGTCGATTCGGGTCATCCCGCCAGTATAGAGGGTCGCGGTGCGGTGTGCTATTCGGGCAAGAAAAAGCAAATGGCCTGCAGCAGCAACTGCTGCGGAAAGAACCTCATCTGGCGAGAACTTTTCTTCACGGAACTAATCTACGGCAACTCGCAGGAGAGACAAGAATGAATCGCGCCTATTTTCAGAACCTATCAGCGGCGGGGCGGCCCTGCGCTTGGATAAAACACCTGGTCACGTCTCACCCCGCCAGGAGATGGATTGATAACAGGAAAGAAGTTCTCCATGGGCGATCTGGTCAAGACAGTAGCGCAAACCAATAGCAAGGAAAAATCCTGCGTCGACGTGCACTGCCATTGCAACGGAATGTGGTCGATCGTTCAGCAATTCAGCACGATCCGTTTGTGTGAAATGCTCGGCAGAGGCAAGGGGAAAATATTGCAGGCCTATAGCACAAGGGCCAAGCGAATTGCAGCGACCTATGCCCGCTTTTACCTGGAAACCGAAGACGGTGGCGATTCCGACCTCAAAGGACGGCACTACTGGATGGCGCTGGGTGCGTTTCCCAGAAAAAACGGTCGCCTGCTCCTTGGACATGCTGCGTGTTGAGATGCTTCCAACCGTCTTTCAGGGTCTGGCTAAAGGCAATCTCTGGCTGTTCGATGACATCAGCGGCCGGACTGCAAACGGATCCGGTCTTTGCACCGCCCTTCTGAACCATGAAATTCGTTTTCGCTTTCGCGTCCCTTGCTTGTCTCCTGTCGGCTTGTTCCCCGTCATCTCCCGAACGTCCCCCTATGTCATCTCTTACCGTCTCCATCAATGAGTCGCCAGAAAAACTGCTGCGTGACAATACCGGACAGATCAAGGTGACGCAGCAGGGGCCAGGCGTGAATTTCTACACGGCGCATTGGGCGCAGCAGAATCCTGGCTCCGTCACGATTGCGCATGGCAAATACACGTTGACGATACCTTACGTGCTGGGTTTTCAAGGCATGGAAGAGTCGCGTGCTCCTTCCGAAGGAATCGTTCAATATGAAGTGTTCGCGGGTATCACTGCCCCGGACTTGATCGGGCATGACGAAGCGCGCAAGAAGCTCTTCGCTCTCTTGCAAGCGATCCGCAAGGCGGGCTGGACGCCCTTCATTGAGCGTGATGATCCGAGAATCCGGGGTGAGCAACGGCTTGACTATGTCATAAGAAATTCGTCAGCCAGCAGTCTCGATCCTGATTACGAACCCTCGTTCACCGAGTGGATGGCCCTGGAAGATCTTTCCAAATGGACGTTCTATGCTGATCACACCTATTTGGCGGTGGCGTTCAAACGAGAGGCCAGTCTGCGGGACCCGGTCAAACCTGGTTCTTATTTGTTGACATATACGGTCATGGGAGAAAACCAGCATTTCCGGACTTATGTGGCGCCGAAAGACCGGGACCGCTGGAAAGAGTTGCTGCCCGGTGTCATCAAGGAGTTGCAGGAACAGCGCCAGCGGGCTGAACAGGGATGGCGCGCGAAGGGAGCGCGAATTGATGAGACCTATAACGACCCTCCGGTTCCGCGGTTTTAACCTGACCAGATAGTTCGCCCTGTTCGATGGATGCAGCAGGGGTTGAAGAAAAATGCCGTTGAGCCTCGGGCTCAACGGCATGGTGTGAACAAACGCGCAGGGCGCTATGGCGTGCAGGAAGTGTCCCGCTTATGCCGCCATCCCGCTATGCCGCAGCAAGGCATCAATGCTCGGCTCCCGCCCACGGAACGCCTTGAAGGACTCGATGGCCGGACGTGAACCGCCCACGGCCAGGATTTCCTGCTGGAAGCGGCGACCGGTTTCCAGCGAAATCACGTTGCCGCTGCTGGCCGCTGCTTCCTCAAACGCGCTGTACGCATCCGCCGACAGTACTTCAGCCCACTTGTAGCTGTAGTAGCCCGCTGCATATCCGCCCGCGAAGATATGCGAGAAGGAATGCTGGAAGCGGTTGAATTCCGGCGGGCGGATCACGGCGATGCGGTCGCGCACGCTGTCGAGCAACTGCTGTACGGTCTGCTGGCCACCGACTTCATATTCATGGTGGATCAGCATGTCGAACAGCGAAAACTCCACCTGGCGCAGCATCTGCAGGCCGGACTGGAAGTTCTTGGCGGCGATCATCTTGTCATACAGCGCACGCGGCAGCGGCTCGCCGGTCTCGGCATGTGCGGTCAGCTGCTGCAGCACATCCCATTCCCAGCAGAAGTTTTCCATGAACTGCGAGGGCAGTTCCACCGCATCCCACTCCACGCCGGAAATGCCGGACACGCCCACCTCATCTACTTGCGTGAGCATGTGATGCAGGCCATGGCCGAATTCGTGGAAGAGGGTGATCACTTCATCATGCGTGAACAGGGCCGGCTTGGCCACGCCATCGACTACCGCAGGTTCGGTGAAATTGCAGACCAGGTAAGCGATCGGTGTCTGTACGCCTTGCGCGGTCAGGCGGCGGGCGCGGGCGTCATCCATCCAGGCGCCGCCACGCTTGCCGGCGCGGGCATACAGGTCCAGGTAGAACTGGCCCACCAGCTGGCCGTCACGTTCGATGCGGAAGAACTTCACATCCTTGTGCCAGACCGGGGCATTATCGGGCTTGATCTGCACGCCGAAGAGCTGCTGCGCCACCTGGAACAGGCCGCCGACCACCTTGGGCTCGGGGAAGTATTGCTTCACTTCCTGTTCCGAGAAGGCGTAGCGCTGCTCGCGCAGCTTTTCGGAAGCGTAGGTGCTGTCCCAGGCCTTCAATTCGTCCAGGCCCAGCTTTTCACGGGCGAAGGTCTTCAGTTCTTCATAATCCTTCTGGCCGAAGGGGCGGGCGCGCTGGCCCAGGTCTTCCAGGAAGGCGATCACTTCGCCGGGCGACTTGGCCATCTTGGCCACCAGCGACACTTCGGCGAAGTTGGCGTAGCCCAGCAGTTGCGCTTCTTCCTTGCGCAATTGCAGGATCTGGTCGATGTTGCCGCTGTTGTCCCATTCCGGCTTGACGCCCAGCTCGGACGCCTTGGTGGCGTTGGCGCGGTAGATCTTCTCGCGCAGCGCGCGATTGTCTGCATACTGCAGCACCGGGAAATAGGAGGGGAAATGCAGCGTGAACTTGTAGCCGGGCTTGCCATCCTTCTCGGCGGCGGCACGTGCAGCTTGCTTCACATCGGCCGGCAGCCCCGACAATTCGGCCTCGTCCTCCACGAAGAGGGCGAAATCATTGGTCGCATCCAGCACGTTTTCGGAGAAACGGGTGGTCAGCATGGCCTGCTTTTCCTGGATCTCGGCGAAGCGTTCCTTCTTGTCGTCGGCCAGTTCGGCGCCGGACAGGCGGAAATCGCGCACGGCATTGTCCACCACCTTGCGGCGCGCGGCCGACAGGGAGGCGAAGGCCGGGCTGGCCTGCAGGGCCTTGTACTTCTCGAACAGCGCCAGGTTCTGGCCCAGCGAGGTCCAGAATTCCACCAGGCGCGGCTGGTTCTCGTTGTAGGTGGCGCGCAGGGCCGGGGTGTCCATCACCGAATTCAGGTGGCCAACCACGCTCCAGGCGCGGCCCAGCTTTTCGGTGGCGGACTCCAGCGGCTCGACGAAATTGTCCCAGGTGACCTCGGCCATCGGCGCTTCCAGTTCGGTCACCAGGCGGCTGGCGTCGGCCAGCAGCTTGTCCAGGGCCGGCGTGACGTGCTCGGGCTGGATGGCATCGAACTGGGCATAGCCCGAGAAATCGAGCAGGGGATTGGCGGCGATGTCAGTGGTGGTCATGGGCTCTCGTTTCTCTGAAAACATCCGGCAGCCTGGCTGCCGGAGGGTAATGCGCTAAGGGCGTGCCGATCAGCTGCGTTCGGCCGCTTCGATGGTGTTGACCAGCAGCATGGTGATGGTCATCGGACCCACGCCACCCGGCACCGGGGTGATCCAGCCGGCAACTTCCTTGGCATTGGCGAAATCGACGTCGCCGCACAGCTTGCCATTGTCGTCGCGGTTCATGCCGACGTCGATGACGACCGCGCCAGGCTTGACCATGTCGGCGGTAACGATGTTGCGCTTGCCGGTGGCCACTACCAGGATGTCGGCCTGGCGGGTGTGGTGGCCGAGGTCACGGGTCTTGGAGTTACAGATAGTGACGGTGGCGCCGGCTTGCAAGAGCAACATGGCCTGCGGCTTGCCGACGATGTTCGAGGCACCGACCACCACCGCATTGGCGCCACGCACGGGGTAGTCGATCGATTCCAGCATCTTCATGACGCCATAGGGGGTGCAGGGGCGGAACAGCGGCTGGCCGGTCATCAGCAGGCCGGCATTGCTGACGTGGAAGCCGTCCACATCCTTTTCCGGGGCGATGGCTTCGATCACCTTGTGGGCGTCGATATGGGCCGGCAGCGGCAGCTGCACCAGGATGCCGTTGATCTTGGGATCGCCGTTGAGGGCGTCGATGCGGGCCAGGAGCTCGGCTTCCGTCATCGAGGCTTCATATTTTTCCAGCACGGAGTGCAGGCCGTTGTCCTGGCAGGCCTTGACCTTGTTGCGCACGTAGACCTGGGAAGCCGGGCTGTCGCCCACCAGGATCACGGCCAGGCCGGGTTGCTTGCCTTGGGCGGTGAGGGCGGCGGCGCGCTTGGCCACTTCGGCGCGCAGTTGTTGGGAGAGCAGGTTTCCGTCGATCAGTTGGGCAGACATGGCAGATAAGGCTTTAGAAAGTGAAGGGCAGGGCTGGAAAGAAGGCGCCCGGTCAGGCCGGGACCACTCGAACTCAAGGCGCAAAGCACCGGAACCCGTGATTATAAAGCCAGGCGGTGAGCGGGACGAAATGCTGGCGCACGACGGCATGTTGCTGGATTGCAAATACTTTTGCGTCAATTTCCTTCATATTGGCATTTGGGGTGGCGCACGACGGGGATTTGCAATTTCGGTTATGCTCCCGCATCCTGAAGCCCCAGCTGCTAATAGTTACTACATAGCGACAAGAACCAAGGACTACCGCATGACCGATCTCCTCACCCGCCGCCTGCAACAGCTTTCCCAGCCGCACCATCTTGCGCTGCTGGGGCAGGGCCTGCGCGGCGTGGAACGGGAGACGCTGCGCGTGGATGCCCAAGGCCATCTGGCCCGCACGCCGCATCCGCCGGCGCTGGGTTCGGCCCTGACCAATGACCTGATCACCACGGATTATTCCGAGTCGCTGCTGGAATTCATCACCCCGGCCATGCCCGACATCGCCGATGCCCTGCAGCGCCTGGACGAGATCCACCGCTTTGCCTATGCCAAGCTGGATGGCGAATTCCTGTGGAATGCCTCGATGCCCTGCGTGCTGCCGCCGGAAGACGAGATTCCCATCGCCTGGTACGGCAGCTCGCACATCGGCATGCTGAAGCACGTCTACCGCCGTGGCCTGGCGCTGCGCTATGGCCGTACCATGCAGTGCATCGCCGGTATTCACTACAACTTCTCTTTAAGTGAAGACCTGTGGGAAGTCCTGCGGGACGACGACGACACCGTCGATCCTTCCCTGTCGCGCCGCGATTACCAGTCCGAGCGCTACATTGCCCTGATCCGCAACTTCCGCCGCTACAGCTGGCTGCTGATGTACCTGTTCGGTGCTTCGCCGGCGGTGGCGACCAATTTCCTGCGCGGCCGGCCGCACCAGCTGGAGACGCTGTCCGACGATACGCTCTTCCTGCCCTACGGCACCAGCCTGCGCATGAGCGACCTGGGCTACCAGAACCACGCCCAGGCCAACATCACCCCGCACTACAACAACCTGCCGGCCTACATCCGCAGCCTGGCGCACGCGGTCAGCGAGCCGTATCCCCCGTATGAAGCCATCGGCACCAAGCGGGATGGTGAATGGGTGCAGATCAATACCAACATCCTGCAGATCGAAAACGAGTTCTATTCGTCGATCCGCCCCAAGCGCGTCATCAACAGCGGCGAGCGCCCGGTGCAGGCGCTGTCGGCGCGCGGCGTGCAGTATGTGGAAGTGCGCTGCATGGACATCGATCCCTTCAATCCGCTGGGCATCGGCCTGGAAGCGGCGCGTTTCCTGGATGTTTTCCTGCACTTCCTGGCGCTGGAATCGAGCTGCCTGACCTCGGACGAGGAGGGCGTGGAAAACCGCGCCAACTTCCTGGCCACCGTCAAGGAAGGGCGCCGCCCCGGCCTGCAGCTGCAGTTCAAGGGCGAAAGCCTGCTGCTGACCGACTGGGGCCAGCAACTGCTGGATCGCATGGAGCCCGTCGCAGAACTGCTGGATCGCCATCTCGGCGGTAGCCAGCACCGCGACAGCCTGGCCGTGCAACGCGCCAAGCTGGCCGATCCCGACAGCACCCCCTCGGCGCGCGTACTGCGTGAGATCCGCCAAGCCGGCAATTCCTTCCCGGCCTATACCCTGGCCAACAGCCAGCGCCAGGCCGCCGAACTGATCGCGCGTCCGCTGTCTCCCTCCAGGACGGCCGACTTCGTGGCCATCGCCCAGGCTTCGCTGGATGCCCAGCGCGATATCGAGCGCACCCAGGTCGGCGACTTCGATACCTTCGTGGCAGCCTATCGGGCCAGTACCCTGGGCAATATCGCCATCTGATTCAGGACATTGTCCTTCATTTATAGTGGGCAATTCCTGAAGATCAGCCAAACCGCTACGCCTCGTCCCTCGACGAGGCGTTTTTGCTTGTCGGCCGGAAAGGCTGGTCATTGCTGCCTTGGCAATTCTTTCCGTTCACTTTTATGGTGCGGAAAATGACGTTTGAGGCTCTCCCGGCAGCCATTGCGGCATTGCAAACAGGGCAAGGAACCCCTGTTTACAGGGGCATATAGTAAAAATACGAGGCCTTGGAAGCCCCTGTTCATGCCGCTTTGCAGCATATTTTCACATTATGAAATTGATTATCGTAATTTGAAAATCAAAAATTCCCTGATAAAATTCGTCGTCCACACGGCTGGAAGACCGTACATTTAAGCCTGTTTCGCCTCCAACGCCTTGCCCCACGGGCCGGGAAGGATTGCAGCACAGGCAACACATGGCGCTTTTCCTGCAACACCTGCCGGCGGCATTGCGTACCGAATGAACCGACCGACCCGCCTGGTCCACCCGACCGGACGGATCTCTCAACAACCAGGAGACATGACATGTCAGCCCAAATCGATCAAGTTCTGGCGCAGGCCGCCAACGATCCCGATGTGATGGAAACCCAGGAGTGGCTTGACGCCCTCGAAGCCGTGATCGAAAAGGAAGGCCCGGACCGCGCCCACTACCTGATGGAACGCATGGTCGATCTGGCGCGCCGCCGTGGTGCCCACATCCCCTTCTCCAGCAACACTGCCTACGTCAACACCATTCCGGCCGACCAGGGCGAGCACTGCCCGGGCAACCTGGAATATGAAGAGCGTCTGCGCTCCTGGATGCGCTGGAACGCCATGGCCATGGTGGTCAAGGCCAACCGCGTGGATGGCGACCTGGGTGGCCACCTGTCTTCCTTCGCGTCGCTTGCCAACATGCTGGGCATCGGCTTCAACCACTTCTGGCACGCCCCGACCGAAGACCACGGTGGCGACCTGCTGTACATCCAGGGCCACTCCTCGCCCGGCATCTACGCCCGCGCCTTCCTGGAAGGCCGCCTGAGCGAAGACCAGCTGATCCACTTCCGCCGCGAAGCCGATGGCCATGGCCTGTCGTCCTACCCGCACCCCAAGCTGATGCCGGAATTCTGGCAGTTCCCGACCGTCTCGATGGGCCTGGGTCCCTTGATGGCGATCTACCAGGCGCGTTTCCTGAAGTACCTGCACGCCCGTGGCATCGCCAAGACCGACAACCGCAAGGTCTGGGCCTTCTGTGGCGACGGCGAAATGGACGAACCGGAATCGATGGGCGCCATCGGCATGGCCGGCCGTGAAAAGCTGAACAACCTGGTCATCGTGGTCAACTGCAACCTGCAGCGCCTGGACGGCCCGGTGCGCGGCAACGGCAAGATCATCCAGGAACTGGAGTCGGACTTCCGCGGCGCCGGCTGGAACGTGGTCAAGGTCATCTGGGGCAGCGGCTGGGACGAGCTGCTGGCCAAGGACAAGGACGGCATCCTGCAGAAGGTCATGATGGAAACCGTCGATGGCGAGTACCAGAACTACAAGGCCAAGGACGGCGCCTTCGTGCGCAAGCACTTCTTCGGCAAGCATCCGAAGCTGCTGGAAATGGTCTCCAAGATGTCCGACGACGACATCTGGCGCCTGACCCGTGGCGGCCACGACCCGCACAAGATCTACGCTGCCTTCAAGGTCGCCCAGGAATCCAAGGACCAGCCGACCGTGATCCTGGCCAAGTCCATCAAGGGCTATGGTTTCGGCAAGGCCGGCGAAGCGCGCAACACCGCGCACAACACCAAGAAACTGGACGACGAAGCCATCCGCGCCATGCGCGACCGCTTCCAGCTGCCGATCTCGGACGCGGACCTGCCCAACATCCCCTTCTTCAAGCCGTCTGACGACGCGCCGGAAATGCAGTACCTGCACGAGCGCCGCAAGGCCCTGGGCGGTTACCTGCCCCAACGTCGCGTACAGGCTGACGAAAAGCTGCCGGTGCCGGAACTGTCGGCCTTCCAGGCCATGCTGGAACCCACCGCCGAAGGCCGTGAGATCTCCACCACCGCCGCCTACTCGCGCGTGCTGACCGCACTGCTGCGCGACCCCAACCTGGGCCCGCGCGTGGTGCCCATCATGGTTGACGAGTCCCGTACCTTCGGTATGGAAGGCCTGTTCCGCCAGATCGGCATCTTCAGCCAGGTCGGCCAGCTGTACGAACCGGTCGACAAGGACCAGGTGATGTACTACCGCGAAGACAAGGCCGGCCAGATCCTGCAGGAAGGCATCAACGAAGCGGGCGGCATGAGCTCGTGGATCGCTGCGGCGACCTCGTACTCGACCAACAACCGCGTGATGATTCCGTTCTACACCTACTACTCCATGTTCGGTCTGCAGCGTATCGGCGACCTGGCCTGGGCAGCGGGTGACATGCGCGCACGCGGCTTCCTGATCGGCGGCACCGCCGGCCGTACCACCCTGAACGGTGAAGGCCTGCAGCACGAAGACGGCCACAGCCATGTGTTCGCTTCGGCCATCCCGAACTGCATCCCCTACGACCCGACCTTCGCCCACGAAGTCGCCGTGATCATCCATGACGGCCTGCGCCGCATGGTGGCCAACCAGGAAGACGTGTTCTACTACATCACCGTGATGAACGAGAACTACGGCCACCCTGGCATCAAGCCGGGCCAGGAAGAGGGCATCATCAAGGGCCTGTACTTGTTGAACGAAGGCGGCAAGGAAAACAAGCTGCGCGTGCAGCTGCTGGGTTCGGGCACCATCCTGCGCGAAGTCATCGCCGCGGCCGACCTGCTGCGTGATGACTGGAAGGTCGACGCCGACGTCTGGTCCGCTCCATCCTTCACCCTGCTGGCCCGCGATGGCCAGGACGTGGAACGCTGGAACATGCTGCACCCGGCCGAGGCCCCGAAGAAGAGCTACTTCGAGCAATCGCTGGAAGGCAGCGAAGGCCCGATCGTGGTCTCCACCGACTACATGCGCACCTACGCCGAGCAGGTCCGTGCCTTCGTGCCGAAGGGCCGTTCGTACAAGGTGCTGGGCACCGACGGCTATGGCCGTTCGGATACCCGCGCCAAGCTGCGTGAGTTCTTCGAAGTGAACCGCTACTTCGTGACCGTGGCCGCCCTGAAGTCGCTGGCCGATGAAGGCAAGATCAAGCCGGAAGTGGTGGCGCAAGCCATCGCCAAGTACGGCATCGATCCGAACAAGCCGAACCCGGTGACCCTGTAAGGACTGCCTGACCGACCATCCCCGCCTCAGCCTGCTGATCGCGGGGATGTGTCGTGTCTGGAACTGCCACCCAAGGGGAAGGTCTGCCACCCGATGATGTGATGGCTCAAGAAGCCAGCGTCGTGCGGCACATCCAGTACCTTCCCACCTGCGAATACTTCTCCCGGCCCAATGCCGGGGAACAGAACAACGGAGCGCATCAGATGAGTCAAGTCGAAGTAAAAGTCCCGGACATCGGCGATTTCAAGGAAGTCGAAGTCATTGAGGTGATGGTCAAGGTCGGTGACACGATCAAGGTCGACCAGTCGCTGATCACGGTTGAATCCGACAAGGCCAGCATGGAAATCCCGTCCAGCCAGGCGGGCGTGGTCAAGGAAATCAAGGTCAAGGTCGGTGACAAGGTCGCCGAAGGTTCGCTGCTGGTGATCGTCGAAGGCGAGGGCGCTGCAGCTCCCGCCGCCGCACCGCAAGCCGCCGCTGCCGCTCCTGCGGCCGCTCAGGCCTCCGCCCCGGCACCTGCCCCTGCTGCTGCACCGGCAGCCGCTGCTGGCGGTACCGTCGAGATCGAAGTGCCCGACATCGGCGACTTCAAGGAAGTGGAAGTCATCGAAGTCATGGTCAAGGTGGGTGACACCGTCAAGGCCGAGCAATCCCTGTTGACCGTCGAATCCGACAAGGCCAGCATGGAGATTCCGTCCAGCCACGCCGGCGTCATCAAGGAATTGAAGATCAAGCTGGGTGACAAGGTTGCCAAGGGCAGCATCATCGCCACCATCGAAGCCGCAGGTGGTGCACCGGCAGCAGCTGCTCCTGCCGCCGCTGCTGCGCCTGCAGCCGCTCCGGCCCCTGCTGCTGCACCGGCTCCCGCCGCAGCCCCCGCACCGGCTGCCGCCGCCGTGCCTGCCATCGCTACCGCTTCGGCCACCAGTACCGGCGGCAAGGCCCACGCTTCGCCTTCCGTGCGCAAGTTCGCCCGCGAACTGGGCGTGGACCTCTCGCGCGTGCCGGCCACCGGTCCCAAGGGCCGCATCCTGCAATTGGACGTGCAGAACTTCGTCAAGGGCGTCATGGCCGGTTCCACCTCGGTGGCCGCTTCCGCACCGGCGACCAATGGCAGCGGCACGGGCATGAACCTGCTGCCGTGGCCGTCGCTGGATTTCAGCAAGTTCGGTGAAACCGAACTGCAACCGCTGTCGCGCATCAAGAAGATCAGCGGCCCCAACCTGCATCGCAACTGGGTGATGATCCCCCACGTGACGCAGTTCGACGAAGCCGACGTGACCGAGCTGGAAGAATTCCGCAAGACCTCCAACGACGCCTTCGCCAAGGCCAAGTCGCCGGTCAAGCTGACCATGCTGGCCTTCGTCATCAAGGCCAGCGTCTCGGCCCTGAAGAAATTCCCGGCCTTCAATGCGTCCCTGGACGAGAAGGGCGAGAACCTGATCCTGAAGAAGTACTACAACATCGGCTTCGCCGCCGATACCCCGAATGGCCTGGTGGTTCCGGTCATCAAGAACGCCGACCAGAAGAGCATCGGCCAGATCGCTACCGAAATGGGCGAACTGTCCGCACAAGCCCGCGACGGCAAGTTGAAGCCGGCCGACATGCAAGGCGCGACCTTCACCATCTCCTCGCTGGGTGGCATTGGCGGTACCGCCTTCACGCCCATCATCAATGCGCCGGAAGTGGCCATCCTGGGCCTGTCCAAGTCGATCACCAAGCCGGTCTGGGATGGCAAGCAGTTCGTGCCGCGCCTGATGCTGCCGACCTCGCTGTCCTATGACCACCGCGTCATCGACGGCGCCATGGGCGCGCGCTTCTCGGCTTATCTGGCCGACGTGCTGGGCGACCTGCGCAAGTCGCTTCTCTAAGCCACCACCGAACATTACGGAGTCAGGACAATGAGTCTCTCTGAAGTCAAGGTCCCCGATATCGGGGATTTCAAGGAAGTCGAAGTCATCGAGGTGATGGTCAAGGTCGGCGATACCATCAAGGTGGACCAGTCGCTGATCACGGTCGAATCCGACAAGGCCAGCATGGAAATCCCGTCCAGCCAGGCCGGCGTGGTCAAGGAAGTGAAGGTCAAGGTCGGCGACAAGGTCGCAGAAGGCTCGCTGCTGTTGCTGGTGGAAGCCGCTGGTGAAGCTGCTGCCGCACCGGCTCCTGCTGCAGCACCTGCACCGGCTGCAGCGCCTGCTGCGGCAGCCGCTCCCGCTGCTGCGCCTGCCGCTGCCAGCTTCGGCGGCAGCGCTGACGTGCAGTGCGACGTGATGGTGCTGGGTGGTGGTCCTGGTGGTTACTCGGCCGCCTTCCGCGCCGCCGACCTGGGCCTGAACACCGTCATCGTCGAACGCGAAGCCACGCTCGGTGGCGTCTGCCTCAACGTCGGTTGCATCCCGTCCAAGGCGCTGCTGCACGTGGCCGCCGTGATCGACGAGACTGCCGCCATGGCCTCGCACGGTATCACCTTCGGCAAGCCCGAAATCGACATCGACAAGCTGCGCGCCTACAAGGACAAGGTCATCGGCACCATGACCGGCGGCCTGGCCGGCATGGCCAAGGCCCGCAAGGTGCAGGTGGTCAATGGCGACGGCCAGTTCGCCGGCCCCAACCACATCGAAGTCACGGCAGCGGACGGCAGCAAGAAGGTGGTGCAGTTCAAGCACGCCATCATCGCCGCCGGTTCCTCGGTGGTGAACCTGCCGTTCGTGCCGCAGGATCCGCGCATCGTCGACTCGACCGGCGCGCTGGAACTGCGCCAGGTGCCCAAGCGCATGCTGGTCATCGGCGGCGGCATCATCGGCCTGGAAATGGCGACCGTCTATTCCACCCTGGGCGCGCGCATCGATGTGGTCGAGATGATGGACGGCCTGATGCAAGGTGCGGACCGCGACATGGTCAAGGTCTGGCAGAAGTTCAACGAGAAGCGCTTCGACAACGTCATGGTCAAGACCAAGACCGTGGCCGTGGAAGCCCTGCCCGAGGGCATCAAGGTCACGTTCGAAGCCGCTGAAGCCGGTGCCACCGCACCCGAGCCGCAACTGTACGACCTGGTGCTGGTGGCCGTGGGCCGCAGCCCGAACGGCAAGAAGCTGTCGGCTGACAAGGCTGGCGTGATCGTCTCGGATCGCGGCTTCATCGCCGTGGACAAGCAGATGCGTACCAACGTGCCGCACATCTTCGCCATCGGCGACCTGGTGGGCCAGCCCATGCTGGCGCACAAGGCGGTGCACGAAGGCCACGTGGCCGCCGAAGCGATTGCCGGCGAGAAGAGCTTCTTCGACGCCAGCGTCATTCCTTCGGTGGCTTATACCGATCCGGAAGTGGCATGGGTCGGCGTGACCGAAGACGAAGCCAAGGCCAAGGGTATCAAGATCGAGAAGGGCCACTTCCCGTGGGCCGCTTCCGGCCGCGCCGTGGCCAATGGCCGTTCGGAAGGCTTCACCAAGCTGCTCTTTGATGCTGAAACCCATCGCATCATCGGTGGCGGCATCGTCGGCACACACGCAGGCGACATGATCGGCGAAGTGGCGCTGGCCATCGAGATGGGTGCGGACGCCGTCGATATCGGCAAGACCATCCACCCGCACCCGACCCTGGGTGAATCGCTGGGGATGGCGGCTGAAGTCGCAGAAGGCCATTGCACCGACTTGCCGCCGCAGCGCAAGAAGTAAGCGCAGCGTCGTGCATGAAAAAAATGGCGGACCTTCGGGTCCGCCATTTTTTTCATGGGTTCACGGTTCACGCCTGCTTGATTGGTCGGCTAGAGCAACTTGCCCGGATTCATGATCAGGTTGGGATCAAACGCCTGCTTGATGCGCAGCATCAGTTCCATCTCCAGCGGCGATTTGTAGTGCCGCAGTTCATCGCGTCGCAATTGGCCCACGCCGTGTTCGGCACTGATGCTGCCTTGTTTCTCCGTCACCAGGTCGTGCACCAGCCGATTTAACTGCAACGTGGCCTGCTGGACCTCTTCATACGAGGAGGACAACGGAATCATCACATTGAAATGCAGGTTGCCATCGCCCAGGTGGCCGAAATTGATGATCTCCGCCTGCAGCTCGCAAGCGGCAATCATGCGCTCGGCCTGCTCCACGAACTCGGCGATGGCCGAGATCGGTAGTGCGATGTCGTGCTTGATGACCTTGCCCGCCCGCACCTGGGCCTGCGAAATGCCCTCGCGGATTTTCCACAGGGCGGCAGCCTGCGTGCCGTTGGTGCAGAGCATGGCGTCATTGACCAGGACATCTTCCATCGCTTGCCCGAGCAGTTCTTCCAGCATGGCCTGCAAGCCCAGGTCTTCGGTATCGGCCAGTTCGATGAGGGCGTTGTAGCGCGCCGGCTGGGCCAGTGGTGCGCGGGTATCAGTGACGTGCTGCAGCACCAGCGCCAAGGAGGCGGCCGACATCATCTCGAACGCCACCAGCCGGTCGCCGCAGCGTGCCCGCGTGCGCGCGAGCAACTCCGCCAGCTGCGCCAGGCTGTCGCAGCCGACCCAGGCGGTAGCGCGCGCATGCGGTTGCGAAAACAGTTTCAGCACTGCACCAGTGATCACGCCCAGGCTGCCTTCGGAGCCAATGAACAGGTCGCGCAGGTCATAGCCGGTATTGTCCTTGCGCAGGCCGCGCAAGCCATTCCAGATGCGGCCATCGGGCAGGACCACCTCCAGCCCCAGCGCCAGTTCGCGCATGTTGCCAAAGCGCAGTACCGCAATGCCGCCGGCATTGGTGGCCAGGTTGCCGCCGATCGTGCAGCTGCCTTCTGCACCCAGGCTGAGCGGGAAGTAGCGCCCTGCGGCGCGCGCCGCGTCCTGCGCATGGGCCAGGATCACGCCGGCATCCACAGTCATGGTGTTGTTGATGGGGTCCACCGCGCGGATGCGGTTCATGCGCGTGGTCGAGAGAATCACCTGGGCACCGCTGTCGTCGGGCGTAGCGCCCCCACTCATGCCGGTGTTGCCGCCCTGGGTGACGATGGGGGTGTGGGTCCGGTGGCACAGGCGCACCACCTCGGCGGTTTGTGCGGTGTCGGCGGGGCGCACCACGACGGCGACCCGGCCATGCCACTTGTTGAGCCAATCCTTCACATACGAAGCCTGCTCCTCGGCCGCCGTGACCAGTCCCGCGTCACCCACGATGCTGCGCAGTTGCGCTATCAGTTGCTGGGTATTTTCATTCATATCGGTCCTCAGGCGCCATGCCAGTTCATCTTGATGCGGCCGATGGCCATCGCCGCTGCCGCCTGGCTGGGTTCCACCACGGGTATGCCCAGCGCTTCCTGCAAGGCGTCCCGATAGACCGCCATGCCGGCGCAGCCCATGACGATGACATCGGCTCCCTGCGTATCGCGCAGGCGCAAGCCCACCTCGCGCATGCGCGCCAGCGTGCGGTCGTAGTCGGCCAGTTCGGTCACGTTCAGGCCGATGGCCAGTTCGCCCGCCAGCCGTGACTGCACGCCCATCGCACCATAGGCGCGCAGATGGCGCGGAATGGAACCCGGCAGGATGGCGATGACGCCGAAGCGCTGGCCCAGTGTCAGGGCCGTGAGCACGCCACTTTCCATGATGCCCAGCACCGGCACATCCACCGCCTCGCGCACCGCATGCAATCCGGGATCGGAATAGCAGGCAATCACGAAGGCCCCTGCGCGGGCACGCAAGGAGCGCGCCAGCGCCACCAGCTGCGGGGCCACGCTGTCCACGTCCTGCTGGGTCTGGATGCCGGGCGGGCCCGAGGGCAGCGACAGGCATTCGATGGCCGGTCCTCCGGCCATGCGCAGCGGCGCCATCGCGGCATCGATGCCGCGCGTGACGACGGCCGTACTATTGGGGTTGATGACGAACAGGGCAGGGCCGTCGGCCGGGACAAGGGACATGATGGTTTCTCGCAAAACAGGAGTCAGCACAGGCAACGACTCTACCCCAGGCCGACGGGCATGCTCCTTGCTCATTTGTTGGTTCCCCTTAACATGCTGTTATGCGCGATGAGGATCCATGGCACTGAACCTGCGCCAGATCGAGGTGTTCCGGGCGGTCATGACGACCGGCTCCATCAGCGGCGCCTCGCAATTGCTGTTCGTTTCGCAGCCGGCGGTGAGCCGCCTGCTGTCCCACACCGAGCAACGGGTCGGCTTCGCCCTGTTCGAACGCATCAAGGGCAGGCTGTATGCCACGCCCGAGGCCAAGAAGCTGTTCCATGAAGTGGAGCACGTGTACCAGGCCGTGCAGCGCGTCAACGAGCTGGCCACCGACCTGTCGGAAAACCGCAGCGGCATCCTCAACATCGTCTCCAGCCCGAGCATCGGGCAGATGCTGATCCCGCAGGCCATCGCGTTGTTCCGCAACCGCCATCCGGAGGTCAAGCTGACCTTCCACTGCCTCAACTATGGTTATCTCAAGGACCGCCTGCTGTCGCGCCAGGCGGACCTGGGCATCATCATCCTGCCGATGGAGCATCCCAGCCTGCAGGTCACCCCCTTGTGCAGCAACCGCCTGGTGTGCGTGCTGCCCTACAACCATGAGCTGACCCGCCGCGGCACCCTGACCCTGGCTGACCTGCGGCCCTTCCCGCTGATCTCCTACAACCGCGATTCCCCCTTCGGCGGCATCGTCGGGCGCTTCTACCAGACCGAGGAAGAGCCCTTGCGCCCCATCATGGAAGTGGGCTCGCCCCAGAATGCTTGTTCGCTGGTGCAGATGGGGGCGGGGGTGGCGCTGGTCGATGAATTCTCGGTGCGCAGCTGGGCCGGTACCAGCCAGATGGTGGTGCGGCCGGTGGCCCGTGCCCCCATCCTGCGGGCCAACCTGGTGCATGTGCGTACCGAGCCGCTCTCGCAATTGACCCAGGCCTTCATCGCCGAACTGCAGCAGCTGGTGCGCACGCAGGGATATGGCCTGCCTGATGAAGAAACCAACATATCGGCTGGAACCGGCGATTAACACGACGTTAAGGCAAGCACACAAAAAGGCAAGCGACAAGCGCAGATGACTCCACGACAATCGTTTGCAACTTCTCCGGTCCGCCGCCAGGTTGGCCGCCGTGCCCACTCTTTTTTCATGGAACGTCGCGCATGTCTTCAACTCTCGCCCCTGCTTCCGCGCTGGCCACTGCGCGCGGTGTCTATACCATCTGCCCCACGCCTTTCCACGCCGATGGCGCACTGGACCTGGGCAGCATCGCCACCCTGGTGGAGTTCCAGATCGAAGCCGGCGTATCGGGCCTGGCCATCCTCGGTTTCCTGGGCGAAGCGCACAAGCTCTCCAACGCCGAGCGCCGCGCGGTGACGTCAACTTTCGTCAAGTGTGCGGCAGGACGGGTGCCGGTCTGGGTCGGCGTGCGCGCCCTGGGCCTGGCCGGCGCCATCGAGCAAGCTACGGAAGCGGCCGAGGCGGGCGCGGCTGCCGTCTTTGCAGCACCGCTGGACATGGCGTCCGATGCAGTGCAATTCGACTATTACAAGTCGCTGGCCGCAGCGCTTTCCATCCCCGTGGTGATCCATGATTTCCCCGATTCCTTCGGGACCGAAATCAAGGCCGAGGTGATTGCCCGCCTGGGACAGGAAGGCGGCGTCAACTTCATCAAGATGGAAGAGCCGCCGGTGGGCCAGAAGATCAGCCGCATCCGCGACCTGGCCGGTGAATCGATGCGCATCTTCGGCGGCCTGGGCGGCGTGTATTTCCTCGAAGAGCTGCAGCGTGGTGCGGTCGGCACCATGACCGGCTTTGCTTTCCCGGAGATCCTGGTGCGCATCTATGACCAGTTCGCCGCCGGTGACCTGGCGGGAGCGGCGGCCACCTTCGACAAGTATTGCCCGCTGATCCGTTATGAGTTCCAGCCCAAGATCGGACTGTCGCTGCGCAAGTATGTCTATCGCAAGCGGGGCGTCATCAGCAGCGATGCCATCCGTTCGCCGGGCATGCGCATCGATCCCGAGACCGAGCGTGAACTGGAAGCCGTGATCGCCCGCGTCGGCCTGGACCTGGATCAGCGCGGCGCGCTGGTCATCGCTTGAGGAGCCGCCGATGGATCTGGGAATCAGCGGGCGACGCGCCCTGGTATGCGCCTCCAGCAAAGGCCTGGGCCTGGCCTGTGCCATCTCGCTGGCGCGCGAGGGGGTGGCCGTGACCATGACCGCACGCGGGGCGGAAGTCCTCGAAGCGGCAGCACAGCAGGTGCGTGCAGCCACCGGGGCCACCGTCACGACGGTGGCGGGCGACATCACCACGCCCGAGGGCCGCGCGCTGGCACTGGCGGCCTGTCCCGCGCCGGACATCCTGGTCACCAACGCCGGCGGCCCCAAGCCGGGCGATTTTCGCGAATGGTCGCGCGAGGACTGGATCGCCGCCATCGATGCCAACATGCTCACCCCCATCGCACTGATCAAGGCCACCGTGGATGGCATGATGCAGCGCGGCTTCGGCCGTATCGTCAACATCACCTCCGGTGCGGTGAAGGCGCCCATCGACATCCTCGGTTTGTCCAATGGCGCACGTTCCGGCCTGACCGGCTTCGTCGCCGGCCTGGCCAGGACGACCGTGGCCCGCAACGTGACCATCAACAACCTGCTGCCGGGTCCTTTCGAGACTGAGCGGCTGCTGGCGACGGCTGCAGCCAGCGCACGCGGCAGCGGCAAGTCGGCAGAGGACGTGCTGGCTGCCCGCCGTGCGGCCAACCCGGCCCGCCGCTTCGGCCAGCCGGCCGAATTCGGCGACGCCTGTGCCTGGCTGTGCAGCGCCCAGGCAGGTTTTGTCACCGGACAAAACCTGCTCATGGATGGCGGTGCCTATCCCGGAACCTTCTGACCTCAAGACTCCTGCATGGACTTCGACCTCACCATCCGCAACGGCCGCATCTCTACCGACCGTGAGACCTTCTTTGCCGATATCGGCGTCAAGGACGGCGTGATCGCGCGCATCGCGCCGGGCCTGCCGCCGGGACGCGAGGACATCGACGCCGCCGGACGCTGGGTCCTGCCTGGCGGCATCGACAGCCATTGCCACATCGAGCAGCTCTCCGGCATGGGCATGATGTGTGCCGATGATTTCTATTCGGGTTCGGTCTCGGCGGCTTTCGGCGGCACCACCACCATCATCCCGTTCGCGGCCCAGCATCGCGGCAATCGCATCCCCGACGTGATCGCCGACTATGCACAGCGTGCCCGCGAGAAGGCGGTGATCGACTATGGCTTCCACCTGATCCTGGCCGACCCTGACGAGCAGGCCCTGCAACACGACCTGCCGCAAGCCATCCGCGAAGGCATCACCTCGCTGAAGGTCTACATGACCTACAACGCCCTCAAGCTCGATGATTACCAGCTGCTGGACGTGATGGCGCTGGCCGGCCGCGAAGGGGCGCTGGTGATGATCCATGCGGAGAACCACGACATAATCCGCTGGCTCGCCTCGCGCCTGCTGGACCAGGGACATACCGCCCCCAAGTTCCACGCGGTGGCGCACGATCCGCTGGCCGAGGCTGAGGCCAGCCATCGCGCCATTGCCTTGTCGCGCCTGATCGGCGTGCCGGTGTTGATCGTGCACGTGGCCGGGGCCGAGACGGTGCAGACCATTCGCAATGCCAGGCTGCTGGGTGCGCAGATCTACGCCGAGAGCTGCCCGCAATACCTGTTCCTCACGGCGGAGGATATCGACCTGCCCGGCGTGGAAGGGGCCAAGTATTGCTGCAGCCCGCCGCCGCGCGATGCCAACGCCCAGGAGGCGGTCTGGGCCGGGCTCAAGGATGGCACGCTGGGCATGTACTCCTCCGACCATGCCCCGTATCGCTTCGACGAGAGCGGCAAGCTGCCGCGCGGCGAAGACACCACTTTCAAGGAAATGGCCAATGGCGTGCCGGGCATCGAGCTGCGCCTGCCGCTGCTGTTTTCCGAAGGCGTGCTGAAGGGCCGCCTCGACATCCACGAATTCGTGCGCCTGACGGCGACCAATCACGCCCACATGTATGGGCTGTCGCACTGCAAGGGCAACATCGCCGAGGGGCTCGATGCCGACCTTGTGATCTGGAACCCGGAACGCGAGACCACCATCACGGCGGCACTGCTGCACGACAACGTCGGCTATACGCCCTATGAAGGGCGGCAGATCCGGGGCTGGCCGGAAGTGGTCACCAGCCGCGGCCGCGTGGTGGTCAGCGAGGGTGAACTGAAAGTGGAGCGCGGTTCGGGCCGCTTCATCGCACGCCAGTGTCCGGCGCCAGCCAGCATTGCGCAGCGGCCGACACGCAGCCATCTGCCGGGCTTGCTCGGCCTCAAGGGAAAGGCATGGGAATCGCAATGAGCAACAAGGACAATCGTTTCGGCCTGGCCGTGGCCCAGATGGGGCCGGTGCAACTGGCCGAAGACCGGACCACGGTGGTGCGCCGCCTGCTGGAGATGATGCGCGAGGCCGCCGCCCGTGGCGCGAAGATGGTGGTGTTTCCTGAACTGGCGCTGACGACCTTCTTCCCGCGTTACTGGATGGAAGACCAGGCCGAGGTCGATGCGCGCTTCTTCGAGGCCGAGATGCCCGGCCCGCAGACCCGGCCCTTGTTCGAGCTGGCCGCGCAGCTCGGGATCGGTTTCTACCTGGGCTATGGTGAATTGACGCCCGATGGCCACCACTACAACACCGCCATCCTGGTGGATGAGCAAGCCCGGATCGTGGCGCGCTATCGCAAGATCCACCTGCCCGGGCACAGTGACCACAAACCTGATGCACCCTTCCAGCATCTGGAGAAGAAGTACTTCGAGGTCGGCAACGACGGCTTTGGTGTCACTGACATGCTGGGCACGCGCATCGGCCAGTGCCTGTGCAATGACCGCCGCTGGCCCGAGACCTATCGCGTCATGAGCCTGCAGAGCGCACGCATCGTCACGCTGGGCTACAACACGCCGTCCTGGAACATCCACTGGAACGAACCGCCCCATTTGCGCATGTTCCACCACCTGCTGTCGCTGCAGGCCAATGCCTACCAGAACGGATTGTGGGTGGCCGCCGCCGCCAAGTGCGGCTTCGAGGATGGTTTCCACATGATCGGCGGTTCGGCCATCGTGGCACCTTCCGGCGAGATCGTGGCGCAGGCGCAGGGTGAGGAGGATGAGGTGATCTTCGCCAGTTGCGACCTGCAACTGGGTGAAACCTTCCTGCAGCACGTCTTCAATTTCGCCAAGCACCGCCGTCCGGAGCATTACCGTCTCATTGTCGAGCGCACCGGGGCCGGCGCGCCGCTGGCCCCGTCCGAGCTGTCTACCTGAATCACTGTCCACCTTCCACCCAATCGAGGAGTGTTGCGATGTTTCCGTTCCTGGTCCTGCCTTCCAAGTCTTCCCTGAAGTTCTCCCTGCTGGCCGTGCTGTCGGCCAGTGCATTGCTGTCGGCCGGTGCCATGGCCCAGGGCGGCCCGCTGCGCACCGGGGTGGACGCCACCTTTGCGCCGCATGCGATGGTCAAGCTGGGCGGCGGCCTGCAAGGCTTCAACATCGACCTGGGCGAAGAACTGGCCCGCCGCCTGGGGCGCAAGATCGAGATCGAAGGGACCGAATTTTCCGGCCTGGTGCCGGGCCTGAACGCCAAGAAATATGACTTCGTGCTGGCGCCCGTGACGGCCACCCCAGAGCGCGCCAAGGCCATGCTTTTCACTGAAGGCTACCTGGATACCGACTACACCTTCGTCATCAAGAAGGGCGCTGCGCCCATCAATGCGCTGGACGACCTGAAGGGCAAGACCATCTCGGTCAACAAGGGCTCGGCCTATGAACTCTGGGCGCGTGACAACGCCCCCAAGTACGGTTTCAAGTACGACGTCTATGGCAACAATGCCGATGCGGTGCAGGCCGTGCAATCCGGCCGCGCCGATGCCAACCTGGCCGGCAGCACCGTCGCCGCCTGGGCCGCCAAGCAGAATCCGGCCGTGCAGACCACCTACACCGTCAAGACTGGCCTAGTCTGGGCGCTGGCCTTCCGCCTGGATGACAAGGCCGGGCGCGACGCGGCCGGCATGGCGCTCAAGTGCATGAAGCAAGACGGCACGCTGGGCAAGATCGCGCAGAAGTGGTTCGGCTATACCCCGGCACCGGATGCCACCGTGGTCAAGGTGGGGGTGGGGCAGGGCGTGCCGGGCCTGGATGGTTACGATCCGACCCCGGTGACGCTCAAGTGCAACTGAGCGCACTGAGCCCACTGAGAAGAACTTGATGCCGACCGCCTGAACCGAGACAGAAGCCTCCATGAACCTTGCCGCTCCCATCCTAGAAATCGTCGGCCTGCACAAGTCCTATGAAGGCAATACCGTCCTGCGCGGGATCGACCTGCGCGTGCGGCCGGGCCAGCTGATCTGCGTGATCGGCCCGTCCGGTTCGGGCAAGAGCACCATGCTGCGCTGCTGCAACCGGCTCGAAGAACCCAGCGCCGGCCAGATCGTGGTGGATGGGCAGGACATCATGCATGCCCGCACCGACCTTAATGCCGTGCGCCAGAAAATCGGCATGGTGTTCCAGCAGTTCAACCTCTATCCGCACATGAGCGTGCTGGGCAACGTGATGCTGGCACTGAAGAAGGTCCAGAAGCATCCGCATGCCGAGGCCGAACGGCGCGCGCGCCGGGCCCTGGAACAGGTGGGCATGCTGGAGAAGGCAGGCGCCTTTCCCGGCCAGCTCTCCGGCGGCCAGCAGCAGCGCGTGGGCATTGCACGCGGCATCGCGCTGGAGCCCAAGGTGATGCTCTTCGATGAACCTACCAGCGCCCTCGACCCCGAACTGGTCGGCAGCGTGCTGCAGGTGATGCGGCAGTTGCGCGAGGCCGGCATGACCATGCTGGTCGTCACGCACGAAATGGCCTTTGCCCGTGCGGCAGCCGACCGAGTGGTCTTCATGGACGGTGGCGTGATTGTCGAGGAGGGACCGCCCGAACAGATCTTCGGCGATCCGCAGCAGGCACGCACCAAGGCCTTCGTGGCGCGCTTCGCACAGCACGGCTGAGCTATGGAGCAATTTCTCTTTACCTTCTTCAATGCCGAGATCGCGGCGCGCTACTGGCCGGACATCCTGCGCGGCATGGGCGTGACCGTCCTGCTGAGCCTGGCGGTGATTGCCTCCGGCCTGCTGCTGGGGCTGTTGCTGGCGGTGCTGCGCGCCACCGGCAAGCGCGGCCTGGTGTGGCTGGTGGTGGCCTTTGCCGATGTCATGCGGGCCTTGCCGCCGCTGATCCTGATCATCGTGCTTTTCTTTGCGTTTCCGTATATCGACCTGGCCATGTCGTCCTTCACCGCGACCTGGCTGGCGCTGACCCTGGTGCTGGCCGCCTACGCCGAGGAAAGCATCTGGGCCGGCATCGCCGCCTTGCCGCGCGGCCAGAGCGAGGCAGCGCGCTCGACCGGCCTGTCATGGGGGCAGACCATGGCCGCCGTGATCCTACCGCAGGCCTTGCGCATGGCGGTGCCGCCGCTGACCAACCGGGTCATCTCCATTACCAAGAACACCGCACTGGGATCGGTGGTGGCGTTGTCGGAGATCCTCAACACCGCCCAGGCCGCCAGCAGCAATGCCGGCAATCCCACGCCACTGATGCTGGGGGCGGCGGCTTACCTGGTGATCTTCATTCCGGTGGTCTTGTTGGCGCGCTGGCTGGAAACCCGCTGGCGCTGGAAACGATAGGAGAGCGCCGTCATGGACGCCTTGCTGCAGAATTTCTTCAACCTGGAGGTCTATCGCCAGGTCCTGCCCTTCCTGCTGGGCGGCTTGTGGACCACGGTGTGGCTGTCGCTGCTGGTGATCCCCATCGGCGTGGTATCGGGCTTGCTGCTGGCCTTGCTGGCCACCCAGAGCCGTTCGCGTACGGTGCGCATTGCGGTGGCGGTGTACGTGGATTTCTTCCGGTCCTTTCCGCCGCTGGTGCTGTTGATCCTGATCTATTTCGGCGCGCCCTTCCTCGGGCTGGAACTGCCCAAGCTGCTGGCCGTGGCACTGGGCTTCATGTTCAACAACTCCAGCTATTTTGCCGAGGTGCTGCGCGCCGGCATAGAAAGCGTGCCCAGCGGCCAGATGGAAGCCGCGCGTTCAACCGGCCTCTCGCGCACCCAGGCGCTGGCCTGGGTGATCGTGCCGCAGGCCGTGCGCAACGCCTTGCCGGACCTGGTCGGCAATGGCATCGAGGTCATCAAGCTGACTACCATTGCCAGCGTGGTGGCCCTGCCTGAACTGCTGCGGGTAGCACGCGATGCGCAGTCGCTGGTCTACAACCCTTCGCCCATCGTACTGGCAGCCTTGCTCTATCTGGTGCTGCTGCTGCCCTTGGTGCGCTGGCTGTCGCGGCTGGAGCACCGGGGCCGCAGCCTGCACTGACAGGACTGGCGGCGCGACGTTCAGGCAGTCGAACTGGCGGTGCTCGCTACGCTCTTGCCGCGATACAGCACCAGCGTGGCCACCAGCCCGCACACCGCTGCAAAGCTCATCCAGTAACCTGGTGCGGCCTTGTCACCCGAGGTTTCGATCAGCCAGGTCGAGACCAGCGGCGTGAAGCCGCCGAAGATGGCAGTGGCCAGGCTGTAGGCCAGCGAGAAGCCCACCGTGCGCACGTGCGCCGGCATCACTTCGGTCAGCGCCACCACGGCCGCGCCGTTGTAGCTGGCGTAGAGGAAGGACAGCCACAGTTCGGTGATCAGCAGGTTCTTGAAGCTGATGTCCGATACCAGCCATGACATCACCGGATAGGCCGTCAGCAAGGTCAAGAGCGTGAAAGCCACCAGCACCGGACGGCGTCCCACGCGGTCCGACAGCGCGCCCATGATGGGCAGCCAGCAGAAGTTGGACAAGCCCACGCAGAAGGTCACGATGAGACTGTCGGAAGCCGACAGCTTGAGCACGTTCTTGCCGAAGGTCGGCGTATAGACCGTGATGAGATAGAACGAGACGGTCGTCATCACCACCATCATCATGCCGGCCACCACGATCTTCCAGTTCTGGGCGATGGAGCCCATGATTTCACCGAAACTAGGATGACGCTTGCGGGCCAGGAATTCTTCCGTTTCCTGCAGCGAGCGACGGATGATGAAGATGGCCGGCACGATCATGCAGCCGATGAAGAAGGGAATGCGCCAGCCCCATTCGCTGATCTGCACCGGCGAGAGCCACTGGCTGACCAGGTAGCCGATCAAGGCGGACGCCATGATGGCCGCCTGCTGGCTGGCCGACTGCCAGCTCACGTAAAAGCCCTTGTTGCCGGGCGTGGCCATCTCGGCCAGATAGACCGACACGCCACCCAGTTCCACCCCCGCCGAAAAGCCCTGCAGCAATCGCCCCGTCAGCACCAGGATCGGTGCGGCCATGCCAATGGTGGCATAGCCGGGCACGAAGGCGATCAACAACGTGCCGATGGCCATGATGGCCAGGGTCACGATGAGTCCCTGGCGACGGCCCACGCGATCGATGTAGCTGCCCAGGATGATGGCGCCGAGCGGGCGCATCAGGAAGCCCGCACCGAAGGTGCCGAAGGTCAGGATCAGCGAAACGAACTCGTTGTCCGACGGGAAGAAGGTCCTGGAGATGTAGCTGGCATAGAAGCCATACAGGAAGAAGTCGAACATCTCCAGGAAGTTGCCGCTGGTCACGCGCAGGACGGTGGACAGCTTGGAGTGTTTGGCGGTGCTGCTCGTTGTGGTTGTTGTGTTCATGTCGGTCTCTCTCGTTCTCTCTTTGGCGCCGTATTTCGGCGCCTTGCTTCACATGGTTCAGCGGCGCGCCGGATCCAGGCCGGATGCCTTGATGGCCGCCTCAGCTTCCGGGGAAGAGAGGAAGTCCAGCAATTGCTTGGCCGCTTCCGGCTCGTGGGTGCCGACTACCACACCGGCGGAGAAGGGCGTGAGCTGCTGGGCACTTTCGGGGATCGGACCGATGATGTCGATGCCCTTGACCGGCTTCAATTCGGAGATCTGCTGCAGGCCCACTTCGGCCTCGCCACGGGCGATCACTTCGCCCACCGGTTCGGCCGGGATCATGCGGCCCTTGTAGGCCATCTGCTGGTCGATGCCCAGGCGCTTGAACAGTTTGGTCGAGAGGAAGACGCCGCTGGCGCTGTCGGAGTAGACCACCGAATGGGCCGTCAGCAGGGTGCGTTTAAAGGCATCGATCGTGGAGATGTCCGGCTTGGGCGAGCCCGCCTTGACGGCCAGGCCGATGCGCGAGAGGGCCAGCAGCTTGTGCTCGGACTTGGAGACCTTGCCTTGTGCCACCAGCTTGTCCAGTGAGTCGCCGACCATGATGACCACGTCGATGTGCTCACCGCGCTTGATGCGGTTGGGAATGGCTTGCGGCGTTTCGCCCATGGAGGGGCCCCAGCCGGAGATCAGTTTGTGGCCGGTCTTCTGTTCGAAGACAGGGGCCAATGCCTTGTAGGCGGCAGCAAAGCCACCCGAGCTGACCACGTGGAGGTCGGCGGCAACGGCCAGGGAACTCATTGCGCCCAGGGCCAGGGCCAGGACGCTGCGTTGGAAAAGAGTAGTGCGCAGGGTGCGCGCAGTGGGAGCGGAACGGATCATGCGGATCTCCTGTTGGCGTGTTATTTCGATGTTTTGGGGATGAGACCCGGCAGTTTGCGTAGAATCGGTTGAAAAGTTAATTGCAATTAATCTGGGGATTGATAAAAAATGCGCATCAATATCGAGACCGCCGAATTGCAGGCCTTCATCGCCGTGGCACGCCAGTCGAGCTTTCGTGCGGCCGCCGAAGGCCTGTTCATTACCGCCCCGGCGCTGAGCCGCCGTATCGAGAACCTGGAGCGGGCCTTGCAGGAAAGGCTCTTTGATCGCACGACCCGGCGCGTCTCGCTCACCCCGGCGGGCGAATTGTTCCTGGTGCATGCCCAGGCGGTGATGGAGGAACTGGAACTGGCCGTCAAGAGTGTCGAGCAGGGCATGGCGCACCGGCGCGAACATGTGACGGTGGCCTGCGTGCCCTCGGTGGCCAACAACCTGCTGCCGCTGGTGTTGAAGCCCTATGCACGCACCCATGCCAATGTGCGGGTGCGCATCATCGACGAGAGTGCGGCGGACGTGCTGGAAAGCGTGCGCAAGGGGGAGGCTGATTTCGGCGTGAATTTCATCGGCGCGCAGGAAGCCGAGATCGATTTCGAGGAATTGACGCGCGAGCGCTACCTGGCCGTGATGCCGTCCCATCATCCGCTGGCCGCGCAGAGCACCTTGCACTGGAAATCATTGGCGGGGGAGAAGCTGGTGTCGGTGTCCTCCAGCAGCGGCAACCGCAGCCTGATCGACAATGCCTTCTCGCGGGTGCCGCAGCGGCCGGTTATCCAGTATGAAACCAATCACGTGGCCGGCGCCATCAGCCTGGTCGCGGCCGGGCTGGGGGTGGCGCTGCTGCCGGAGCTGGCCATTCGCAATGCCCCCTACAAGGGCATTGTGGCGCGGCCGGTCACGAGCCCCGTCTTGAGCCGGGCCATGGGCTTGATCACCTTGAAGGGACGGGTGTTGAAACCGGCTGCCGCGACGCTGGCGCAAGCCCTGCGGGAGGCCATGGCCAGCAAGCCGCGTAAATGATTTTCTTGCAACGCTTGCTGCCTAAATTTTGTGCGGTTTATTGGGAGGGCAGGCGGGGACGGCTTTTGCGTGGGGCGCTCATGCATTATCCACAGGTTTATGCACATAAAACGGGGATAAGTTTCCAGTGCTGGCGCGGTTTCGGACGGGGTTGCGCAAATTATTTGCAAATCCGTTGGCCATAAAAAAGGCCCTCGCTTGCGAGGGCCTTTTTGTGAATTTTTTTTGCAGTCCGGGGGCAACCTGTTGCTCTGGCCGGCCTTCGCATCTTGTCCAAAAAACCATTTACGGCAGGTGCTGAGGGGCGCTTTTGCGGGGTCTTTTTTCGAAGAGGGGGCGATTATATAGCCGTCGGCGGAAAAATGATACTGCTTGTTTTCAGAAAATTATTTTCGGTCCGTGCTCACCGGCAAGCGCTGCAGCATTTCTGGTTGGCTAGGGGAACGTGTAAGCAGACTCTTCGTCGGGAATGGAGCCGTCGAGATAGCGATCATCCTTCCAGATCAGCCGCCATTGGGTAGCAACCTCCTCGATCTCATCGTCGGCGTCGAATACTTCGATGGTGGGAGCGTCGGAGCCGCCGTGCAGGTAGTTCATGCACCCGGCTGGCGGCAGGGGGCCGTCAGGCGCCTCGGCTGACCGCGAAAAAAGACTGGGTGCGCTTTTGCGCATGGGGAGTTCGACCGGTTCCCATATTCCCGAGCACGGCAGTGCCTTGCCACTGGCCACTACGGTATTGCGCAAGGGCTCGGGCACGGGGGACAGGCTGTCCGGAAAAGGCAGCTTGTTGAGCTTGTCACGCCAGGTTTGATTGAAAACCAGCGGAGCGGGTTGATCCAGGTATTGACTCGCCAGGATCAGGGGGGGATTCAGACCAGGCGCTGTCGAGCATGGAGGTCATGGCGCAGAATGCATCCCAGCGCGGGGTATGCGCCAGGTCAATGTCGCTGTCTCCGGTCTGCACCCGATGGACGAATTCATGGAAGTAAGTCAGCGGCCGACGTGCCATCACGAATTCTCCATTGGCATCGTAACGGAAGACGAGCTTGTTGCCCTGGCGCAGCCGGTTTACGCCTTCCTCGCAATGTGCCAGACCCTTGAGGATCAGGGCATGGTCACGCTCGGGCAGGCCCGTCCGTTTGCCCCAGCCCTGGTTCACGGCATCCCTCACGCTGGCCTCGGCCATGTCGGCCCATTGCTGGTAGAGGTGGAAGATGCGCTGCCAGGCGGTAAGGGAACTGAGTTTCTTGAGCAGGTGAAACAGTCGCTGACGATCCTGTGAATCGGGTAGCTGCGGGCACGTCATAGAGGCAGGTCCTGGTGGTGTTCCGGGTGGTTCGCGCAGAGCTGCCTGCCCGGTCGAATGCAGCAGGGAGTCGTCACCGCAGTTCGGCCGGGTAGAGTGAGCCAGTTATCGCAGCTTGGGGTCCTGGTAGCTCTCGTCGATCGCCACCCCTTGCTGTTTCAGCAGTTGCTCGGTGTGCTCCCGATCCTGTTTGAGCAACTTCAGTTCTTCGGGCAAGGCGGCTTGCCAGTCAGCTCGCCTTTCGGGGCCCACGATCCTGCGGGCCTCCTCGTTGGCGTCGACCAGGGAGAGTTTGATGAAATACGCTCCCTTCTTGCTGACATCCTTGCGCCGTGCGTCGCGGGTCAAGGTCAACGTGAGATAGGCGTTCTCCAGATGGAAACGCCACAGGCTGTCGTCCGGCATGCTCATCCACTCTTGCAGCGAGAGCGGATAGTCAGGATCCAACGCATAGACACGGGAATTCAATGCGTAGCGCAGGGCAGCACTGCCCTTGAGTCGCGGATGGCCACGTCCCTGATAACGCTGCCAGCCAGCGTTGCGGATGGCCTGCAACAGCGACAGGAAGCGCTGGCGCGCCACGTCGTGTGCAATCTCCTCTTCGCTCCCCAGGCCCCCATACAGATGCCACTCGACAATCTCTTCGCTGGCAAAGTTGGGATCATCACTTCCCGAAATGCCGAGCACGTCGTGGATTGTGATGACGTGTTCCCCGGTCTTGATCTGAACCGTCCCCAGCGCATTGCGCGGCCAGTCCACCGAATAGAAGTTGACGTTGGGCGGGCGGTTGAGCGATTTGATCTGGTGCGGGTAGCGCGCAAGCAGTGCCTTGCCGGGCTGGTTGGGAGTGATCTCGATGGCTTCAGGCATTTTCTGGCCGTGGTCTGGGTGGTCGGGGGAGCAGGCGCTCACGAGTGCGACGAACAGTGCCGCAGACAAGATCGCGCCAAGGCGTGTTAGGTGGTTCACGATCATCGAAATGGTGGCTTTCAGCGCGGTCTGCCCAGCATGTAGGCTGAAGGATAGTTTTGCATCTGGTCCATGTTGACCCAGCCGGCCATTGCTTTCAACTGGCTTTCCATGTACGGCCGCTGCCTTTGCATCAAGTCGTGGAAGAGATCTGCCACGCTGGCAATCCATTGCATGCGGCTCTGGAAGTCTTCCAGTACGGTGTCGGCGGGCGCCTCCGATTTCAATTTCTTGTCGCCGATGTCACAGGCGCTGGTGAAGGCCATCTGCAGCTTGGGCGATAGCATGCGTATGCCCCGCAAGCGCTGCACCCACACCCAGCCGGCAAAACAGGCGTCATCGTAGATCAGTGGTTGCAGAATCACACCTTGCTCATGATTGGCGATGGCCATGAGATGCTGATACTTGAGTCTTTCCTGGTCGTCTCCGGGCCTGGTCGATTCAATCTGCCCGACTAGGTCGAATGCCTCGACGATGTAGTCATGCCGATGCATGTTGGCGATCTTGGGTAGTGCTTCATCCTTCCAGGGATAGTTGGCGACCTGATCCCTGACCGGCTTGATATAGGCAGAGGCATCCCGGCGCGATACGCATTGGTCGAAGCTGTTGCGAAAGCGCGTGTAATACCAGTGCCATCCGCTGATGTCATAGAACAACCATAAATTGCCCTTTGCCAGCCCCTTGAATACGGGATCAATGATCGGTACACGCAGATCGTCCAGCGAGCAGGCTACCGTCTTGCTGGCGAACGCCCCCAGCGCCATCCAGTAGAAGCGACCCTTTTTGGATGGGTCGCCATAGTCTTCGGTCTCCAGATAAAAGCGCGCGTAGGTGGCCGAGATGCGACGGGCGCGATCGCTGAAAACAGGGATGATGGAGCCTTCATTGCGTCCATGCAGGGTACAAAGCCGCTTGGTGCTCATCTGCTGAACCATCGACCACATCAGGTTGCAGTCACACTTCAGTTCCTTGCAGGATTTCAGCGTTGTATTGGTTTGTGACTGTGCTGTATCTGGCGAACCCATCAGGTATGTCCTGTTGATTGATCGATTTGACAATCAGTTCTTGGCCGGAATGACCTTGAACCACTCCATGGCAAATTCCACGTTCTCGCTGGCTTCTGTGGACAGCCGTTGGCTCATGCCATCAGCGCCCGTAGCGGCAATCTGCTCACCCGCTGAGCTCTTGATGCGATAGGGAACGTCAGGCAGAGGTTCACCATTGGGGTCCCTGACGACAAAGGCTTCGTCATAAAGTTTGTATCGGGTGTCTGGCAAGGCTGGCAGATCGGGTGACGCTGCGGCCCCGCCCGCAAACGCATGGCTTGCCCCCTTGACCGAAAACGTCCCCGGGCAGGCGAAGGTGATGTTGCCGCCCTCCAGGGTCACCGAGGACTGGCCAGCCTGCAGCACGATCTTGTTGCGGGCCTTGATCTCGATGCTGTCGTTGACGCTGGTGACCACGACATCCTTGTCGGCCAGCACCTCCAGCGCATCGGTGTGCGCCTGCAGCGACACCGGCCCGTTGCCGGCGAAGGCCTGGATCCCGCCATCATGCGCGAAGAGACTGGCGGCCTTGCCTGCGGCCGCGCTGATGGTGTCGGAGGCTGTCCAGTGGGTGTCGCCCTGGCTGGTCCACTGCAGGTTTTCACCTGCATACAGCAGGGTCGAGGCGTTGCTGGCCCAGTTGATGTTGGAAGGGGACTCCATCAGTACCGCCGGCTTGGCGAATTTTTCGACCGCTTGCGATGGATCGGTCTGGCGGGAACTGCCATCGCTCTTAAGGGCGTCCTGGCCGTTGACGCTGGCCGGATGCTTGCCCAGGTCGGCCGGGTCGATGACCGAGATGAAATCGGATTTGGCCTGCAAGGCAGCGGTGCTGTGCAGTACCTGCTGCCGGGCGGCGGCCTCACTCATGGCCTGCACCAACTGGCGCGCGCCCTTCAATTGCGCGACCGCTTCCCTGGCGTCCATCTGCGTGCCGTTCACGCTGGCCCCGCTGGCCGGCCGTGCGGTGGACGACAGCAGCAGGCCTTCGCCGCCGCGCACCACGCCCCAGGCATCGCTGCGCATCTCGAAACCCTGGCCACGGTAGCTGCCGCGCTGGGCGCCCGTATCGGCCTGCTCGACCAGATGGCCCAGGTTGAGCTGTGATTTGGCATGACTGGAGGCCAGCCGCATGCGCAGTTGTGACTGCGTATCATCGACCACCCATTGATTGAATCCGCTACCGTCGTGCGCGGTGCTGTGCCAGCCGGAAATCGTGCCGGCATGATTGGCGTCGGAATCGGTACCGGCCGGGAAAGGTGGTGCATCCTGGCCGTTGTAGAGCTGGGCGACCACGACCGGACGATCGATATCGCCCTCGATGAAATCGATCAGGACTTCACTGCCTACACGCGGGATGAACTGGCTGCCCCAGTTGGGGCCGGACAGCGCCTCGGCCACGCGCACCCAGGTGCCGGAAGCGTCATTGCCGGGGGCATTGCCGTTCTGGTCTTCCAGGTTGCCGGTCTCGCGCAGGCCGCCGGGATTGGGGGCCTGGCCGCGCTGCCAGTGGAATTGCACCTTGACCCGGTGATTGCGGTCCGTAGTGACGGCGGCGTCGGGCAAGCCCGTCACCAGCGCAGTTTGCGTACCGCGTGCGGTCGGCTTGAGTCGCTGGGTGATGGCCAGCGGGACCACCGGCACCGCCGCGCGCACGGCCACGAAGCGGTTGCGATAGGTGCCGGACTTGAGTTCGTCTGCGGTGGCGCTGCCGGACAGCCCGCTCGCGGCCGGGGCCGCCATGTCGTCGAGGAGGCGGGCAATATTGCTGTCGAAATTGTTGCGGGCGGCGTGACTGACGCTGATGACCTTGAAGCTGTTTTGGCCATCCGGATAGCGTTCGTGCCGGAGCAGCGAGAACTGGGCTCCGGCTGCCAGCTGACGCACCGAACCTGCGCCTTCGAAGCGCTTGTTCTGCATCTCCAGGGCCTGCAGCATCAGCCGTGCGTGGGTCGAGGCAGCGTCCTGGTCGGCGAAGTCCTGCTGCCCGGTGCCGTCATAGACGGGCAAGGAGGGCAGCTCGCCGGCCTCCAGTGCGGAGCTGTCTTCGGCGGACGGGGAGGAGATTTTTTCGGGATGCCAGCTCGCCAAGGCCACGCCATTGGGCTGCACGCTGCGCACGGCGCTGAAGTCCGTGATGGCGTCGCTGTCCTCCATGGCGGCGACGCGGTGGAAGCGGATGCTGTCATAGCCGCCCGGCATGGCAGGCGCCGCGGCATCGGGGTCGAAGATGATCAACTTGTGGCGCGCCCGCGCCTGTCCTTCATCGCGGGGGCGTTCGTGCTGATCCTGTTCGTGCTCGAAACGAAAACTCAGGCCTTCCGAAGCCAGGATGCGGCGCAGGAAGGCCAGGTCGCTTTCGCGGTATTGGGTGCAGATCTCACGTCTGGCCAGCGAGCGGCTCACGTCGAGTGAGAAGTTGGCTTGCGGGTATTGCTTGAACAGTTCGGCGGCGATCTCGGTCACCGTCATGTCCTGGAACAGGTAGCTGTCGCGGCGCAAGTCGAGCAAGGACAGGAACGATTCCATGCGCAAGCGATAGCGTGCCAGCCCGCCGTCGGCTCCCAGCCAGCACGCCTGGGTGCAGTAGCCGTGCCAAGCGCGGGTGCTGCCGTCGGCTTGCAGCAGGCGCAGGGTGATCTCGCTGCCGATGAATTGCTTCAGGTCCAGGTCAGTGGACACGGACAGGGCATCGATGTCGAAATGGAAGTTGTCGTTGATGCTTTCCTGGCCGTGGAAGCGTTCTACGACCAGCGACTCCGGCAAATCGCCAGATTGCGCCGAGTGCAGGGTGATGAGGCGCGCGTGCTGTGACAGACCGGCGCCGAACACGGTCGAGATGACCCTGGAGAGTGCATCGGAAACGGACAGACTCATGGCAACCGCCCTTGGTCCGGGAAGGTGAGGGATGAGGGAATCATATGCTTGGCCCCGTTGTCGTTGTCATTTTCTTCATCGGCTGGCGAAGGGTGGTTTGCGCAGTCTCGGCGCGAGGACAAATGTTGCAATCGCTGTGCGCCGTGTTGGCGCCAGCGCCCTAAGGACAGGCTATCAGGTTGAAAGTTCTCGGGACCGGAGAAAATGTTGGCAAGCGAGGAGTGACGGGCGGTCAAACGGACGGAAAGATCGGCACGGTGACTGCCATTGAAGAGCTTGGCGTTTGAGGCTTGACGCATTTCAAAGCAAGCAACGACGGTATTGCAAGGCCAACCTTAAACGGTTCCTGAGCGACTCACGATATGAACAAAAAATTAACTAACGTATATTCTTAGTGCAAATAATTGTCACGCAAAATTTCAGCGCCCTGATAAATGGCCTACAATTTCCCTGCATCACTATTCCGGTCCGCCAAGATAGTGAATGGGGGGAAGTCAAGGGTTAGCGGCAGTCGTTTCCACAACAATAGTCAAGAACACGATGGAATTCGAGCTGGTCGGAACGCAACGGGATCAGGGGTAGATGCCGTGCGCTTCACTGTTCAGTCCAGAAGGCTGATTGTTTTTGCGGCTTCGGATTTGCCGTCAGGAAGAATCCTTCATCCCTATTGCCTTGAGCGAGGAAACGGCCGCGATAGCGCCGGGATGTGCTTACGGAAATTTCATATGGACTCTTGAGCTGGGGGAGGCGGCCTTGCCGCGAGACTGGGGCGGCAGGTCATGGATTCTCTATGCGATGCGCGAAGCTGCTTGGAAAGTAGCCGTCTTCAGTTTGTTGTGCGTATTCGAATTTATATGGGATGCGTATCGACTTTTGTCGATCTTTGTCTCGAACAAGTTAAAGAAAGTGCGGCATCTGCAGGCTTGGTCAGCAAGCTGACGGCTTCCAATATTTACGAACCATGGCTCGAGGGACGATGATGAGCTGCTTGAAATCGACGTCGTTGCAGTTCCGTTCGTCTGACGATTGTTGAGTGATGGCCGTGAGCTCGCCGTAAAAAGAAAATGATTTATAAGTTTTACTGAATTTGGATCGCTGGCCGTTAATCCAGGCGGTGTATTGAAGAAGCAATCATCAGGGGTGATGCGTGCGGGAATGCTTGAATAATCTTTTTTATCGACTACAGGATGGCATCGAGCTTCGGCGTATCTGGCTTGTTGGGTCGACCTGGGTATCGTTCGCAGGCTGTTGTTGCACAGAGCCTTTGGTGATCTCGGCTGCGCCAATTCCCGTGAAAACTTCATTTGTGGAGAAGCCTGATTATCTTCAACGCGAAGCTGCTGATGAAAAACTGTTGGAGCAGAGACGACGCGATCTTCTGGAGCATATTTCGGGGGCAAGGGACATTCGGATTGCGAGAAGCGAAACGGCTGTTGATTTGCTCGCGGATTTGACCCTCTCCATTTGACCCACCTTCCACCGTCTACCAAAGGCGGCCACGCGGTCGTACGACCCTTCATATCCCAGCTCTTTTAAATCCAGGAACATCTGTTTCAGA
>NZ_VSWE01000030.1:0-37042 GCF_009668275.1 Herbaspirillum sp. CAH-3
CCGACCGGCCTGCCCAGGCGGGGCCGCAAGCGAGGGTCCCAGTGCGGTGCCAGCGCCGACAGGTCGGCAGCGTGGCGGCTGTCCTGCCAGGCCAGCGCGACTCAACGCCCGCCCTCCGGCCAGCCATGTTCCAGTTCCGCGCACAGGCGGGCCTGCCACAGGGCACGGCGGCGAGCGCGTTCTCCGGAGTCGATGCGCGGCTTGAACACGGCTTGCAGGCGAGTGCGGGCGCAGGCGTGGGACAGGTCGTCCCACAGCAGGCCATGGCTGCCGGCCAGGTAGGCGATGCCGCGCAGGCTGGCATGGGCGGCCTGGTGGGTCCGGCAGGCCGGCACGCCGGTCAGGTCGGCCTGCATCTGCAGCAGCAGGTCGCTGGTGGCCAGGGTGCCGCCGGTCATGACCTGTGACAGCGGCAGTCCGGCGGCCTCGGCATTGGCGCTGACGCAGGCCGCAACCACTTGGGCGATGCCCTCTACCAACGCATGGGCCACTTCCGCGCGGCCAGTAGCCAGCGACAGGCCCTGCAGGGCGGCACGCGCGGTACTGCTGCGCTGGGGGGCTTGCAACCCGGCCAGTGCCGGGACGAAGCTGACCCCGCCGGCCGACTCCACGCTGCCGGCCAGGGCCAGCAAGCGCCGCGCATCGGGAAACCAGCGCTGGCGCTGGCAGGCCCAGGCCAGGACGGCACCGGTGGTGGCGCTGTAGCTCTCCAGGGCGAAGTGCGAGACATCGTTCTGGCGCCGGGCCGTTACCACCACGCTGCCGCTGCGCTCGCCATCCAGTGCGGCTGGCGCAGCGCGGGGGCCGACCAGCACATCGATGAAGCTGCCGGTGCCGTGCTGGCACAGGGCCTGGCCCGCCTCCAGGCATCCCTGGCCGATGGCGGCGGCCAGCTGGTCGCCGGCGCAGGCGCGGATGGGCAGGACCGCGCCCAGGACCTTGGCATCGCTGCTGCCGTAATCGTCGGCATCCTGGTAGAGCGCGGGCAGCAAGGCGGGCGGGAAATCGAGCGCATCCAGCCAGTCCAGCGCATAGGCATGGTGGGCCAGTACATAGGCATTGCAGGCGGTGGCATTGGTGGCGCTGGTGGCCAGCAGGCGGCGACCGCTGAGCTGCCACAGCAGCCAGGTATCGATGCTGCCAAAGCCCAGTTGTCCACGTTCCCAGGCCCGGGCTACGGCAGGGTGGCTGCGCAACAGGCGCGCCGCCCATAGGTAGGGCGAGCGGCTGCCGACCGGCCTGCCCAGGCGGGGCCGCAAGCGAGGGTCCCAGTGCGGTGCCAGCGCCGACAGGTCGGCAGCGTGGCGGCTGTCCTGCCAGGCCAGCGCGGGGGCCAGGGGGCGGCCGCTGCCGGTATCCCACAGCACGGCGCTGGCGCGCTGGTTGCACAGGCCGATGGCGCGGATGCGCAGGCCCTTCTGGCGCGCCTGGTGCAGGGCGGCGCGGCAGACGGTCAAGGTCTGCTGCCAGATCAGCGCGGCATTCTGTTCCACCACGCCGCTGCGCGGCGAGTGGGTGGGCAGCGGGCGCCGGTGCAGACAGGTGACCAGGCCATTGGCGGTGACCACCGCCGCCCGCGTGCTGGAGGTGCCGGCGTCGATGGCCAGGATGGCCTCACGGGCGTTCATGGCGTCTTCTGTCGGTGGCGATGCCGTGTGCGACGGACGCGGAGACGTGCGGGCCAGCGCCTTCCAGATCCGGATGAAACCCTGCGCGCTGTGGATCCCAGCGTAGCCGCCAGCAGGTGAGGCAGGCCATGAGCGCGACCATCGCTACCAGCAGCAGGCAATGCGCCGTACCCAGCCAAGCTTGCAGCAGCGGGAAGGAGAACAGGCCCAATGCCGCCCCGCCCGAACCCAGCGCCCCGGTCACGCCATTGGCGCGTCCCCGCAGTTCGCTGGGAAAGGACAAGGTCGAGAGGCTCTTGCCATTGCCTCCCGGTCCGGCCGCATGACACAGCAGGAACAGCGCCGGCAGAAGCAGCGCTTGCCAATTCCCCACAAGCGGCCACGAGCCCGCCAGCACCAGCAGTACCAGGCAGGTCGCCCCGAAGCCCCAGGCGCACGCCTGCCGCAGGCCCAGCCGCCGTGCCAGTGAGGGCGCCAGCAGCGCGCCGCACAGCCCGGCAAGGTTGAACAGCAGCGTGCCCCACGTGGCCTGGCGCGGATCGTCGCCGAACAGGTCCAAGCTGAGCAGGGGCAGGTACCAGCCGACGGCGAAGTACTGCACGGCCTGTCCGGCTTGCACGGCGGCGGCCAATGCCATACGCAGGCGGTAGGGCCGTCGCATCAGCCGCGCCAAGTCCGGGGCCGGTGCCGGGAGCAAGGACGGCGTGGGCGCTACGGGCTGATGCAGGAGCGCGTCCGGCACCGTGAAGCCGTGGCCGTGGTAAAGCTGTCCCATGGCATCGGCGGCCTCCTGCCAGCGCCGCTGCCGCGCCAGCCAGCAGGGACTCTCGACCAGGAACAGCATCTGCAGGTTCAGCAGCAGCAGCGCTGCCGCCGCCGTGGCGGCGACCGGATAGCGCCACAGGCTGTCGTCGGCCGCCCATTGATCGGCCGCCAGCGTGAGCAGCAGGTTGCCGCAGACGGCCAGGTACCACAGGGCCTGCCACAGGTTCAGGCGGTGCCGCAGGCGCGCCGGGGTGAGCTCGGCCAGCATCGCGATGGCGACCGCGAAATCCAGGCCGAAGGCCAGGCCGGTCAGGATGCGTCCGATCACGATGTCCGCAACATCCTGGCCGCAGGCCACCAGCACGGCGCCTGCCAGGGCCAGCACCTTGGAGAGCAGCAAGGGCCGCACCCGGCCCCAGTGATCGGCCAGCCAGCCGCCCAGGGGATGCGCCAGCAAGGAGGCCAGGGCGGCAGCGGAGGCCAGCAGGCCAATCTCGGGCGGACCCAGGCCGAGCTGGCGGCTCATCGGCGCCAGGCCTGCACTGAGGGCCGAATGGGAGAGGGCTTCCAGGAACAGCCCGCCCAGCAGCAGCCACCACACCAGGCCAGCATGGCCAGAAAGGACGGGACGGGAATCGATGAAGGCGACGACATCGTCGATGCCGCGCAGGGGGACTGCAGTTTGCACATGGCTCTCCTGAAAATGTCTGTAAGAGGCCGTAGCAAACTGCGCGCGTGGTGAGACCATCCTACAGATGGTCTCTTATCTAAAAAATCTGCCGGGCAATTCTATGAGCCCGGCGCCGGGCTTGTCAACGACTGGCGGGGCCTGTTCAGGGACGTTCGCCGATGGCCATGCGCGCGCGCACGTGCGCCACGACTTGCGGCAGGTCGGCCACCGAATCGATGACGTAATGCGCGCCGGCCTCGCGCAGGCGAGCCTCGGCCTGCGCCTTCAGGCGCGTGATGTCTTCTGCCGCAAGCTCGTCCAGTTCTGCGCGGGTCAGCCCGACTTCATTGCCCGACAACGAAATGCCGACGCTCCACATGCCGGCACGGAGTCCTTCCTCGATGCCGGGGACGGTGTCGTCGACCTTGATGCAGCCGGCCACGTCATCGATCTTCAGCGCCAGCATGTTGGCCAGTGCCATGTAGGGACCGGGCCGGCCGCCGGCGGGCAGCTCGTCACCCGCGACCACGTGGTCGGGGCGGATGCCGTCGTCGGCCGCCATCGGCAGCAGCACGTCGAGCACCTGGCGCGGATAGCCGGAGCAGGAGCCGATCTTGAGACCCTGTCCGCGCAGCCAGGCCAGCACCTGTGCGGCACCCTCGATGGGCTGCGAATACTGGCCGACCTTGGCGATCTGCATCGGCATGAAGCGGGCGTAGATGGCATCGACATCCGCGTCGGAGGGCGCCCGGCCGTTGTGCTGCTGCCATTGTGCTGCGATGGCCGTATCGTCCAGCAGCACGCGGATGTGCTGCCACTTGGACAGGCCCATGGGGCCGCGTGCCTGTTGCAGGGTGAGGTCGATGCCGAAGCTCTTGAAGGCATCGACGAAGATTTGCGTAGGCGCCAGCGAACCGAAGTCGACCAGTGTGCCGGCCCAGTCGAAGATGACGGCTTGCAGGTTGCGCGGACGGGCGAGGGATGGTTGCATGGGATTCTCCTTGGGGTAGGTCAGCAGAGGTCAGTGAATTGCGGCGATGAAGTTGCGTCCGCGCGGGCCGCACAGGGCGGCCTGCACGGCTGCCTCCCAGCGGCCTTCCAGCCCGTAGTGGGCCGGATCGGTGGACACGCCCAGCGATTCGAGCAGGCCGCCCAGGCGCGCGACGGCCTGCTCGGTACTGCTGGCATCGAAGATCTGGAGCAACAGGGCATCGACCGCGCCGTCGCGTCCCATCGCCAGGCGCAGGATGTGCGGCAGGGAAAAGGAACAGGCAATGCCATGCGGGACACCGCGCTGCAGCGTGATGTCATAGGACAAGGAATGCGCCAGCGCGGTGCGGGTATTGGAAAAGGCCAGGCCGGCCTGCAGCGCCGCCAATGCCATCTGTTCGCGCAGGGCCAGGTCGCCAGGCTTGCGTACGAGCGCCGGCAGCGTGGCCACGATGGTACGGGCAGCGCTGCAGGCCAGGGTCGAGGAGACCGGATTGCGATGCACGTTCCAGATCGCCTCGAGCGCATGCGAGAGCGCATCCAGGCCGCTGGCCAGCGTCGCCGGGGCGGGCAGGCTCAGCATCAGGCTGGCATCGATGATGGCGGCCTGCGGCCAGGTCCAGGGACGATGCAGCGAATACTTGCGCCCGCCCTGCGCGTCCCACAGCGTGGCCCAGGGGGTGACTTCGCTGCCGGTGCCGGCCGTGGTGGGGATGGCTATCAGCGATTTCAGCTGCGCCGGGTCGGGTTCAAAGCAGCTGTCTTCGCGCAGATGCGCGAGCAGTTCGTCAAAGCGCCCCGATGGCGTGGGTGCCAGCATGGCCTTGGCGCAATCGATGACGCTGCCGCCGCCGAGGGCGATCAGGCAGGGTACCTCGGCGTGGCGCTGCCACAGGCGCTGGTACATGCCGGCCAGCCAGCTCACGTCAGGATTGGGCTGGACGCTGTTGTCGATGCCGACCAGCTGTCCACCAAGCAGTTCGGCGACCTTCTGTTGCAGCCCCAAGGCAGCGGCTTCGGGAAAGGTGATCAGCAAGGCCGGTCGGCCCGCCAGCAGTGTCGGTAATTGCGCGAGGCTGCGTGCGCCAGCATGGAGATCGACAGGATTATGGAAATGCCACATGGTTTTTTTCTCTTCTTGCATCAAAACGGGGAAGGGCGGGGTCAGTGGGCGTGGCCGTCCTGGATCATGCGCCGCAACCGGCTCGACAGGGCATCCGCTGCCACCACCATCAGGGTCACCACGACGATGCAGGTGGCGGTGTCCTGGTACTTGAACAGCTTGAGGCTGTTGACCAGTTCAAAGCCCAGCCCGCCGGCACCGACCATGCCCAGCACGGTGGCCTGGCGCAGGTTGACTTCGAAACGGTAGAGCACGGTTGCGATCCAGGCCGTGGCCACCTGGGGCAGCACCCCGAAGACGATCACCTGCAAGGGCCGGGCGCCGGTGGCGCGCAAGGCTTCCAGCGGGCCCTGGTCGATTTCCTCGATGCTCTCGGCAAAGAACTTGCCGATCATGCCGACGCCGTGCACGGCCAGCGCCAGCACACCCGGAAAGGGTCCCAGCCCCACTGCCGAGACGAACACCAGTGCCAGGATCAGTTCATTGATGCTGCGTGTGACGTTGAGGCATTGGCGTACCAGCGCATGCAGGGACCGGTTGCCGTTGAGATTGCGCGCGGCCAGCAAGGCCACCGGCACGGCGCCCAGCACACCCAGCAAGGTCCCCCACAGGGCGATCTGCAAGGTTTCGATGGCAGGCGCCAGCAGTGATGGCAGCAAGCCCCAGTTGGGCGGGAAGGAGCGCGCCAGGAAGTCGCCGATCTGCGGCAGGCCGTTGGCCAGTTCGCTCCACGACAGTTGCGTGCCCGCAGCACTCCAGGCCAGGATCCAGGCCGCCAGCAGCAACACCGCCAGGAAGCCGAACCAGCCGCGCAGGGTCGCCGGACGCGGACCGGTCCACAGGTAGCCGCGCTGTTTTGATGCGGTGGCGGCCGCGGAAGAAAAATTCATGTGAGTGCTCCTGTTGCTGCCTGCACGGCCGATGCCATCAGGGGTGATTCGGCATCGTTCATTTCCGGCTTTCCGGCGTAGATGGCGTCGAGATGCCGCTCATCGAGGGTCTCGCCGGTGCCATCAAAGACCATGCGGCCCCCGGCCAGCCCGATGATGCGGTCGCCGAACTCGCGGGCGTAATCCACCTGGTGCAGGTTGCAGAGCACGGTGATGCCCAGCTCACGCGAGGCGGCACGCAGGTAATGCAGCACCAGCCGCGCGGTCTTGGGATCCAGGCTGGCAATGGGCTCGTCGGCCAGGATCACCTGCGGCTGTTGCGCCAGGGCGCGGGCGATGCCGACCCGCTGTCGCTGGCCGCCGGAAAGCGCATCGGTGCGTTGCTGCGCCTTGTGTTCCAGTTCCACCCGGCGCAGGCATTCCAGGGCCAGGGCGATGTCCTGGCGCGAGAACAGCTGCAGGATCGAGGCCAGGGGAGAAACCTGGCCGAGGCGGCCGGTCAGGGTGTTCTTCAGCACCGACAGGCGCGGCACCACGTTGTGATGCTGGAAGATCATTGCCACCTGGCGCCGCAACTGGCGTACCTGACGGGCGCCGGTGTCGGTGGCATCGAAGCCGGCCACCCGGATTTCTCCCGCGCTGGGCTGGACCAGTCCGTTCAGGCAGCGCAGCAGGGTCGATTTGCCGGCCCCGGACGGGCCCAGCACCACCAGGAACTGGCCGGCCGGCACGTCCAGGTCGATCCCGCGCAATACGGCATGGCTGCCATATTGCTTGGCGAGGCCGCGGATGTGGATCATTTCATGGCCTTCAGGTCCAGGTTCAGGATCTTGGCCGTCTCGCGCACCACGTCGTAAGCGCCGTCGGTCGTGGGGACGAAACCGTTCAGGACGCCCTGGTCACCCCACTTCACGTCCTTGATGCCGGCGAAGGCAGCAGCGATCTTCTGCTTCAGGGCCGGGTCGAGGTCCTTGCGCCAGACCATGGGCGATTCGGGAATGTCCGGCGAGGTCCACACCACGTTCAGTTCCGACTGCTGCACCACGCCCTTGGCCACGGCAGCGGCCAGGATGCGATCGGCCACGGCGGCTGCGTCGACCTTCTTGTTGGCCACGGCGAGGATGCTGGCGTCGTGCGAGCCCGAGAAGATCACCCGCGAAAAATACTTGTTGGGATCAATGTTGAGTTTTTGCAGGCCGGCGCTCGGGAACAGGTGCCCGGAAGCCGACGAGGGATCGACGAAGGCCATGGTGCGGCCTTTCAACTGTTCCAGGTTCTGCAGGCCGCTTTCCTTGCGGGTGATGATGAGGCTCTTGTAGAAGCTGCGGCCACTCTTCTTGGTCTCGGCCACGGCGAAGGCTTCCACGTTGGCCACCGAACTGGCCAGCACGTAGGAGAAGGGGCCGAGATAAGCCACGTCGAGCTTGCGCGAGCGCAGCGCTTCGATGATGCCGTTGTAGTCGGTGGCGATGAAGGGCTTGACCGGCATGCCCAGTTGCTGCTGCAGGCTGTCGATGACGGCCTTGCTGTTTTCCAGCATGGCCTGCGAATCTTCGGCCGGGATCAGGCCGACGGTCAGTGGCGGCACTGCGGCTGCCGGCCCGGCCAGCAAGGCAGAGGTGAGCGCGGCCAGGCACAAGGTGGAGAAGCTGCGTCGCTGCATGATTGCATCCTTGTTGAGGGCGTCCCGGGAACGGGACGCGGTGAGCGGGGCGCCAGCGGGCTGGTGGGTTGGCCATGGCACTCGTCAGGAGCCGTTGCGGTTGATGCGGCGCCGACAGGACAGAAGCTTAAAGAGAGATTGTGACGCCCCTGTTATCGATATAATCGTGAAAATCGGATAAAGCTATTGATAGGATCTATAGATGACCCCTTCGCAACTGCGCGCTTTCCTGGCCGTCGCCCGCCATCGCGGCTTCTCGGCGGCTGCCCGGGCGCTGGGCGTGAGCCAGCCCACGCTGACCACCCAGGTGCAATCGCTGGAGCGCGAACACAACGTGGAATTGTTCTTCCGCCGCGGCCGGCGGGTCGACCTTTCCGAGACCGCCCAGCGCCTGCTGCCGATTGCACAGAACATCGCCGAGCTTGAGCTCGATGCCCTGAACCTGCTGGTCAATTCGGGCGCGCTGCACGTGGGCCACCTGCGCATCGGCGCGGTCGGCCCGTTCCACGTGATCGAGATGGTCGATGCTTATCGCGCCCGTTATCCGCAGGTGGAGCTGTCCATCAAGCTGGGCAACTCCGCGCAATCCTTGGCGGACCTGGAAAACTACGTGACTGACGTGGCGGTGCTGGCCAGTTTCACCGACGATGTGCGCTTTCATGCGGTGCCCTACGCCGACCATGCGGTGGTGCTGTTCGCCCATCGCAGTCATCCCTTTTACCAACGCGATGCGGTCTCCCTGGCCGAGCTCGACCAGCAGCCCATGCTCATGCGCGAGCAGGGCTCCACCACCCGCCTGGCGCTGGAGAAAGCCATGCAGCAGGCCGGTGCAAGCCCACGGGTGGTGATGGAAATCGGCAGTCGTGAAGCCTTGCGCGAGGCGGTGGCGCGGGGACTGGGCCTGGGGGCGGTTTCCGAGGCGGAGTTCATTGCGGATGAACGTTTCCGCATGGTGCGCATCGAGGGCGATCCGGTCAGCACCCACACCTACGTCTATTGCCTGGCCGAGCGCAGGGAAGGGCGGCTGGTCGGCTCCTTCATGAAGATCGCCCAGCGCAACTCAGGCAACTCAGGCAAGGCAGGCGCCTGAGTTGCCTGAGGCAAAGGCAGTTTGGCTTATCATTACGGATTGTTCATTTTTGACCAGGAAGTCCTACCGTGATCAAGCATATCGTGATGTGGAAACTGAAAGACCATGCAGAAGGCGCCGACAAGGCCACCAACCTGCTCAAGATGAAGGCCTTGCTGGACAGCTGCGCCAACGTGGTGCCGGGCATCCTGAAGTTCGAAGCCGTGCTGGCCCAGCCGGGCCTGGAAGCTACCTACGATGTGGTGCTCTATTCGGAATTTGCTTCGCGTGAAGCGCTGGACGCCTACCAGGAACATCCGGACCACGTGGCCATCAAGCCCTTCATCGGTGCCGTGCGCGAAGCGCGCCAGTGCATGGACTACGAAATCTGAGGCAAGCATGAGTCTGCCCATCACCGAGGTATTCCCGCAGGGGAATCCGTACCTGGAAGCGCTGGGCGTGCAAGTGCTGGAATACGGCGATGACCGCGCCGTCATGGCGCTCACGCTCAAGCCCGAGTTCATGAACAGCTGGCACGTGGCCCAGGGCGGCATCAGCATGACCCTGCTGGATGTGGCCATGGGCCTGGCGGCGCGCTCGGGGGCGCCGGATGCCAAGTCCTCGGCCACGGTCGAGATGAGCACCAGCTTCCTGCAACCGGCCGGACATGCCGGCGAAACCATCATCGCGCGTGGCCATACCTATCATCGCTCCACGACGATGTGCTTCTGCCAGGCGGAACTGTTCAATGGCGATCGCCTGGTGGCCAAGGCCATGGGCACCTTCAAGCTGATCCGCCGGCTGGACATCTCGCGCAAGCTGGATCACGAGTGAGCCGCGGCCGGCGTTCTTTCCCTATTTTGCTGGAATACCCTACATGAACATCATCACTGGCAGCTGGGACGAGCTGCGCGCCCACGCCCAACCCATCCGCTTCGAGGTCTTCGTCGACGAACAGAAAGTGCCGGCCGACATCGAGCTCGACGACATGGACCCGCATTGCGTGCATGCGGTGGCCTATGACGAGGCCGGCCAGCCGCTGGCCACCGGCCGCTTGCTGCCGGATGGCCACATCGGCCGCATGGCCGTGCGCAAGGCCGGACGCGGCCAGGGCGTCGGCGGGGCAGTGCTGCAGGTGTTGATCGCGGCGGCGCGCGCGCGCGGCGATGCCGAGGTCATCCTCAATGCGCAGAACCACGCCGAGGGCTTCTACCAGCGCTACGGCTTTGCGCGCGAGGGCGAGCCGTTCATGGAAGCCGGCATCCCCCACATCACCATGCGCGCCCGGCTGCAAGGGGCGGCCGGTTAGGGCCTGTTCAGGCCGGTGAGGCAGGGGGTGCCAGCGGCTTGATCTCGTGCAGTTTGAAGTAGCACAGCTGTGCGCTCAGGTCGCGCGCCCGCTCGGCCACCACTTCGGCGGTGGTGGCCAGTTCCTCGGAGGCGGCGGCATTGCGCTGGGTGGTGTCATTGAGCTGCATGACCGCTGAACCGATCTCCTGCACCCCTTCCTCCTGCATGCGTGCCGACAGCGTGATCTGGTTGATCTGCTGCGAGGCTTGGCGAATGCCGTTGAGCGTGCCGGCGGCCAGGCGCTGGCTGGTCGCTTCGGCCAATTCCACGCTTTGCTGGGCAATCACGCTGATCTCCTGGGCGCTGCCCTGGCTGCGCTCGGCCAGTTTGCGGATTTCAGCGGCCACCACCGAGAACCCGCGTCCATGTTCACCGGCGCGCGCCGCTTCGATGGCCGCATTCAATGCCAGCAGATTGGTCTGGTAGGCGATGTCGTCGATCACGCCAACCTGGCGCGCGATGCCGCGCATGGCGGCTACCGTGCTTTGCACGGCTGCGCCGCTCTGGTCGGCATCGGCCGCTGCGTTCAGCGCAATCTGGTCGGTGCGGCGCGCATGTTCGCCGGTTTGCTGGATAGCCAGGCTGATGCTGCTGATGGCGCTGTGGACTTCCTCCACGGCGGCAGCCTGTTCGCTGGAGGCACTGGCCAGCGCATGTGCGGTGGCATTGAGCTGGCGCGCAGAGTCGCCCAGGGACTGGGTGAGCAGGGTGACGCTGCGCATGATGTCGGTCAGCCGGTCGCGCATGCCGTGCATCGCATAGAGCAGGCTGCTGCGGTCGCCACGGCGCAAGCTCACGGGCACACCGAGATTGCCGTCGGCAATCTGGTGCACGATGTGGGCGGCATAATCGGGCTCGCCGCCCAGCTGGCGGCGCAGGCTGAGGATGATCCAGAGCGCGATGGCCACGCCAATGGCCAGGGCCAGGCCGGCCATTTGCAGGTTGTGGGTCCGCAGTTGCCGGTAGTCGGCCAGGGCGGCTTCATAGGAGTTGCGCGTAAAACTCTCCTGCAGCTGGCCCAGCTTGGCCAGTTGGGTCGCCAGGCCCGCCAGTTCGCCGGTCAGCGCGGTCCAGCGGCGATTGGCTTGCAGCGGCTCGTTGCTGCGCAGCAGGTCCTGCACTTGCGCGCGTTGGGCGACGTAGCGCCGCCAATTCTGCTCGAAACGTTCTGCCTCGGTCTGTTCCTGCGGCTCCAGCCGGGTCGCCCGGTAGGCCTGCCAGCCTTGCTCGAAGGCGGCGTCCAGTGCCGGAATGCGTTCCAGCAGGGGCTTGATGCGATCGCTGCTGCTGCTGTCGTCACCGGCGGGAGCAGGGACATTGGCCATCATCAGGGCGCGGCCCATGACGTCGCGATTGAGGTAGAGGGCGTCGCGTACCCGGGCGATGTGGATGAGCGCCATGGTGCGGTCTTCATAGACATAGCGCAGCTTGTCATTGCTCGAGGCCATGCCCTGCATGTCGCGCCAGGCCAGCAGGAGCACGCTGCCGCACAGTACCGCTACCAGGATGGCCAGGCGCGCGGTGACCGTCAGTTTTCGTTGCACGATGTTTTCCTTGTGAGTGCCGACTGGGTCCGGAGCAAGAGTTTCCGTTCAGTCCAGCACAGAATATAGCGAATCTTGTTGCTATGCAGAATGAAGAATAAAGCTGTTTGCCTGCCTCTTTAGTGACGCTATGTGGTTTCCCACAATACCCGCCCGGAAATGACTGCGAGATACTTGCGGCCGAACCGGGGAGGGGGAGTTCTCCCGGACAAACAATAAGCACCCGCCAGAACGGACGACGATCCGACAATGGCAGGCGGCAGGTCTCCACGGACCCGCCGGTCATCCATGTTTCAAGGAGAAAGCACTATGTCGGCGCAAAAACCGCCCCTTTACAAATCCCTGTATTTCCAGGTCCTGTGTGCCATCGTGATCGGTATCGCGCTGGGCCACTTCTACCCGTCCACCGGTGAAGCCATGAAGCCGTTGGGCGATGGCTTCGTCAAGTTGATCAAGATGATCATTGCGCCGGTCATCTTCTGTACCGTCGTCATCGGCATCGCCGGCATGGAAGACATGAAGAAGGTCGGCAAGACCGGCGGCCTGGCCCTGCTGTATTTCGAAATCGTCAGTACCGTGGCCCTCATCATCGGCCTGTTGCTGGTGAACTTCCTGCAACCGGGCGTGGGCATGAATGTCGATCCCGCTTCGCTGGATACCAAGAGCATCGCCGCCTACACCGCGCCGGGCAAGATGGGTTCGGTGACCGACTTCGTGCTGGGCATCATCCCCACCAGCATGGTAGACGCCTTCGCCAAGGGTGACGTGCTGCAGGTGCTGCTGGTGGCCGTGCTGTTCGGCTTCGCGCTGCACAAGTTCGGCGGCCGCGGCACGCTGGTGTTCGACTTCATCGAAAAGATCTCGCACGTGCTGTTCTCGGTGGTGGGCGCGATCATGAAGGTGGCCCCGATCGGTGCCTTCGGTGCGATGTCCTTCACCATCGGCAAGTACGGCGTGGGTTCGCTGTTCTCGCTGGCCAAGCTGATGGGTACCTTCTACCTGACCTGCCTGCTGTTCATCTTCGTGGTGCTGGGTATCATCACCCGCCTGCACGGCTTCTCGATCTGGAAGTTCGTCAAGTACATCAAGGAAGAACTGCTGATCGTGCTGGGCACCTCGTCCTCGGAATCGGTGCTGCCGCGCATGCTGGCCAAGATGGAAAACGCCGGTGCCAAGAAGACCGTGGTCGGCCTGGTGATCCCGACGGGTTACTCCTTCAACCTGGACGGCACCGCGATCTACCTGACCATGGCGGCCGTGTTCATCGCCCAGGCGACCAACACCCCCATGACCTTCGTGCAGGAACTGACGCTCCTGGGCGTGCTGTTGCTGACCTCCAAGGGTGCAGCCGGCATCACCGGTTCGGGCTTCATCGTGCTGGCGGCGACCCTGTCGGCCGTGGGCCACGTGCCGGTCGCCGGCCTGGCGCTGATCCTGGGTATCGACCGCTTCATGTCGGAAGCCCGCGCGCTGACCAATACCATCGGCAACGGTGTGGCTACCCTGGTGGTTGCCAAGTGGAGCGGTGAACTGGACAGCGAGCGCCTCAACAAGGTCTTGAACAACGAGACCGTGGAAGACGCACAAGCACCGGAAGCGATCCTGGATCGTACGGAAGCCAAGATGCATCACTAAGCAGGGAGGCGGGAAGTATTCCCGCACTCGTTGCCTCATCGGCCCCATCCCCGCGTCTTGATTGGCGTGGCGATGGGGCCGATGTCTTTGGGAGCAGCCTGTTGATGGGGAATGCGCGGCGGGCAATGAGGAGCCGACCATCTGGTTTCAGAGGACGGCGCGATAGGAGCAGAGCGCCTTGACGGTCTGCACCAGCCCTTGGCGCAGCAGGATATCGAGATAGGTGTCCACGTCGATCGGTGGATTTTTCAATCTGGCGCGCTGTTGTTGCGCAGCGGTTGTGACTGCTGCGGCATCCAGGTCCATCAGGTTATGGACGAATTCGTCGGGATGTTGCGGTTCGATGCCGTAGGGGGCGAGTGCTTGCGGCGGAAAGTCGCGCGCGTTGAACGTCACGATGACGCTTGCACCGCATCGAATGGCTGCCGCCAATACGTGTCGGTCATCGATATCGGGGAGGGACAGGGCCGGTATCAAGTCTTCATATCCTTCCACCAGGCTGTCAGGGATAGCGCGGTCCATCAGGTCGGACGTCCGGTCCAATTGGGCTTTTGCAAGGTCGGGGCGATTGATCAGCAGATTTCGCTTCCATTCGTCGTGAATGGTCCTGCTCCAGCGTGCGCGAAAGCACCCCGAGAGCCCCAGGCACATGAGGAAGTCCCGCAAGGCGGCGGGATAGAGAACGCATGCGTCGTAAAGGGCTGTGAAGGGGGAATGCCTCATTCGTATCCCATTCCCAATTCCTGGGCCTGTTGCGCGAGTTCGTCCAGGGCTTCCGTGCTGATTCGTTGGCGCTCTTGTTTGTAGTGCATCAGGTCGGCAAATTTCACACGCCGATGCTTGCCTGCCCGATGGAAGGGGATCAGGCCATCTTCCAGCAGCTTGACGAAATGCGGGCGCGAGACGTTGAGCAGGTCCGCCGCTTCCTGTGTGGTCAGCTCGGCGTGTACCGGGACTACGCTGACCGCATTGCCGTCGGCCAGCTCAGAAAGGATCTGCACCAGCAGGCGCAAGGCCGAGGTGGGCAGTTCGACGGCATGCGGGCGGTTGTGTTCATCGAAAATCTGGATGCGCTGGGAATCGAGCTTGGTGCTCAGATAGGCGGCCAGTGCACGCTGGCCCTTGACGGCGATCTCGACTTCCTTGGCGGCGGGGAGTGACATGTTGGAGGCAGCGGACATGCTCATGAAGGCTCTCGGCGGAAAAAGTTGATCTGGACTGGTCGGAGCATTTTATTCGAAATATTCGAAAATCGCAATAAACGAAAAACTGATCCCTCCGGACTATCTTGTCCGTCCGGATCTTCAAGGCCGCACCGCCTGCATCACGAAATCCACAAACGCCCGCACCCGCGCTGACAGATGGCGATTGTGCGGATACAAAATGGAAAAGCGCCGGGTGCGGTGTCCGGCTGACTGCAGCACTTCCACCAGCTCGCCGCGTTGCACGGCCGATTGTGCGATGAAGTGATAGATCTGGAACAAGCCCCCGCCCGCGATGGCCCAGTTGACGCAGCCCAGTACATCGTCATGGATGCGTTGCCGGCTCTGGAAATGGAAATCCATGTCGCGTCCCTGTCCGTCCTTGAAGATCCACGGCATCGCGCGCCCGGTGCTGGGCAGGATGAACTGGATGCAGTCATGCTCCTTCAGTGCTTCCACGCTGGCGGGCGTGCCACGCCGCGCCAGATAGGAGGGCGCCGCAAAGACGCCCAGCGTGGCTTCCTCCAGCGTATGGGCGATCAGCCGCGAATCCTGGGGCACGCCCAGGCGGATGGCGAGGTCGTAGCCCTCTTCGACGAAGTCGATGACGCGGTTGGCGATGCTCAGTTCCACTTCGATCTGCGGGTAAGCCGCCTGGAAGCGCGGCAACAGCGGCAGCAGCCGGTAGTGCGCGTAGGGCGTGCCAACGCTGATGCGCAAAGGGCCGCTGGGCACTTTCTGCTGGCCGGTGAGGATGCGTTCGGCCTCGGCGATCTGTTCCAGCGCCTGGCGGCATTGTTCGTGATACAGCTCGCCCTCGCGGGTCAGCCGGATCTGGCGCGTGGTACGGGCGAACAGGCGTACACCCAGTCTGGCCTCCAGCCGGCTGATGGAACGGCTCACCGAGGCCGGCGTCACCCCCAGCGCCTCGGCGGCGGCGGTGAAGCTGCCCAGTTCCGCCGCCTTGCAGAACAATTCGATACTGCCTAGCTGGACCGGGTCGAAGTGGCGCATTTGTTCAGTGAGGTAATGAATGATTTAAGTGGGAGGCAGTTTATCTTCGATGGTGATGGGAATAAAGTGGTGGCCAGCGTGGTAATGCTGTTTTTATGCAGATGCCATCCCTCCCTCGTGAAGAAAGGAACAACATGAAAAAGCCCAATATCCTGATGATCGTCACCTCCAGCAGCCGCATGGGCGATACCGACAAGCCGACCGGCCTGTGGGCCGAAGAGCTGGCGGCGCCTTATTACGCCCTGGTGGATGCCGGTGCTTCGGTGGTCATCGCGTCCACCGCCGGTGGCCGGGCACCGATCGATCCGGGCAGCGTCAAGCCGCAAGGCCAGAACGATGCCATCGTCGAACGCATGCTGGCTGACGAGGAACTGCAGCAACGCATCGCGGCTACGCGCCCATTGGGCGAGATCGAAGTCGCCGCCTTTGACGCCGTGTTCTTCCCCGGCGGCCACGGCACCATGTGGGACCTGCCCACCGATGCCAACGTCAAGAAGACCGTCGAAAGCGCCTATGCTGCCGGCAAGTTCATTGCTTCAGTCTGCCACGGTGCCGCTGGCCTGGTCTCGGCCGTGAAGGCCGATGGCAAGCCGATGGTGGCCGGCAAGCGCGTCAATTCCTTCACTGATGCCGAAGAGCGTGAAGTCGGCCTGGCCGAAGTGGTGCCCTTCCTGCTGGAAAGCCGTCTGCGTGAACTGGGGGGTGTCTTTGAAGGGACCGACAACTGGCAGGTGTTTGCCATCCGTGATGGCCAGCTGATCACCGGCCAGAATCCGCAGTCCTCCGAACGTGTGGCAGAGATGCTGCTGGAAGCGCTGGAACTGGGCGCCTGATCGGCGACGCTGCCGGGAAGAACCAAGGGCTGTCCGCTGGCGGGCAGCCTTTGTCTTTTTCACCTGCGTGGGCGGTCGGGCCAGCTGGTTTGCCGGGACGAATGGCACAGGCGAAAAAAAAGCCCACGACCTTGCGGTGTGGGCTTCAATCCAATTCTTTAGGAGGAAATTGGAGGAGACAGGTGTAACTTTACTGCTCCGCACCAAATTCAGCCAATTTATCTTTCGTATATCAGATATTCGATTTGATTATTTCTTGATGTGCTCATGTGAAGTCGCCTCATCAAGCTGGGCGCATGGTCTCGTCCTGCAGACCGTCTCCTGGTGAAGCTTCCTGCACGCGTGGTTTGCACGCAATCTTGCAAGCCTTGTCCGTGGCCGGCTCGGCACTATATTGCATCGCCATAGGATCGACCACGTGCTCGGTCAACACCGGTTCACCGACGATGGGCACGCGCAGCACCGTCGAACAGCGGGTGCCGTAGTCCGGGGAGCGGATGAAGATGGGCGAGAGCATGCGCTCTTTTTCCAATCCCACCCCGGTATCGGGCAAGCGGCAATCATTGGCGCGGGTGCCGTCGGTGAGCATCTCGAAGAAGGTCTCTTCCGGCGCGCCCTGGCACAGCAGGCTGGCGAATTGCGCCTTGGCACGGGTGAGCTTGGGCCAGGGGGTGTCCAGCAAGGCGTTCGATACCCCATAGACGCCATATTCGAGGGGCTGTCCGTTGCGCGGATCGTCCTGCCCCCGGTTGGAATACCACACCATCGTTTCCCGGTTGCCCAGCAGCAGGTTGAAACCGTTGTAGCGCTGCGCCTGCGGTTCGATCTGGCGCAGGTAGGCTTGTGGATCGAGGTCGCCGGCGAGATAGTCGGCCACCAGCTGCCCACGTGTGGGAGCGTCGGCGCGTCGCTCCGAAGGCGCGCGCACATTGGTGAGCGCCGCAAAACGTCCGTCCCGGGTCACGCCCAGCCAGGTGCCGCCCCCTTGCAGGTCGCGCCCGGCATAGACCTGGGGATGGTCGGTCCACCAGCCGGCATCGGCGGCGGGGCGGGCATAGAATTCGTCACGGTTGGCCGCCAGGATGAGAGGCATGCCGGGGATGACTTTCCAGGCGAAGATGATCAGGCACATGGCGCGACATCCTCGAACTGTTCGACGTGGCGTTCGCCGCGGATGAGGGCGGCGGCGCCGGAATCCTCCAGCGCGCGGTCCAGGGTCCGTGTGAAGTCTTCTGCCGAAGCCGGCAGGATGCCCTGGTAGATTTCCATCCAGGTCTGCAGGCCGTCCTGTTCCCCGGGACGGCGCTTGAGCGCGCCAGCGATGCCCAGGCGCGCTTGCAGCATGGCTTGCACGCCCTTGATCTTGCCGAACAGGGGCGTCGCGTGTGCGCTGTCGACCCGGTAGTAAATGTAGAGATCCATGGTTGCGTCCCTATGGCTGCACGGTAGCGAAGGCGCGCCGCTTATTGCGGATCGGCCAGCTCATAGGGAAGCGTGTGGAAATGCAATGCCGGGCCGTCGGCCGCACCCAGGTGCACGGCATCCTCGGCGGCGGCCAGCTTCATTTCCACCAGCGCCAGTGCATGGTCCGCGTCCAGTGCTTCGGCATTGACGACCATACCGCAGGGCTGCCCCGGATCGGCGGCCGCAAAGATTTCCTGGCCGGCACGCGCCCCGGCGCTGGCGATGGTGGCCAGCATGGTGCGGCGCTTGAGCTTGCCCAAGTACTGGCTGCGCGCCACGATTTCCTGGCCGGGGTAGCAGCCCTTCTTGAAGTTGACGCCGCCGATCAGCTCGAAATTGATCATTTGCGGCACAAACTGCTCCTGCGTGGCTTGCACGATCCCCGGCACGCCGGCACGGATCTCCGAGAGCCGCCAGGCCAGGCTGGCCGTGGGCGTCAGGTGCTGGGTCAGCTTGGGCCAGGCGGCGGTGAGGGTGTCGACCGCGGCGATCCACTGATAGCGCGCACTGCCGGCGGCATCGGCCAGTCGGATCAACGTGCCGTGGCTGTTGTCGATCTTGCCGTAGGGGGCTGCCGGCAGGACCGGGAACCACTCCGCCAGCGCATTGGCCGTGGCCGGTCCAACCAGGCCCAGTACCGCCCGCTCATCGCTGGCATCGGCCAGTTTGGCCTTGGCCCGCATGACGAACATCTGCAGGCGCTTCTGGATTGCCGGCTGCAGGCTGCGCGGCAATTGCAGCCAGATGGCCTGCTCGTCGCGCCACATCAGGAAGGTTGCCAGCAAGCGGCCCTTGGGCGAGCAGTAACCGGCCAGGCGGGCGGCGCTGCCGTCGAGCTGTTGCACATCATTGGTGAGCTGGCCGTGCAGGAAACTGGCGGCGTCTTCGCCGGTGGCAGTGATCAGGCCCAGGCTGGTGAGCGGGCTCATGAAGCTTTCCAGGCTTTGCGGTGCCGGGGCGGTGGCGCCGAAGCTGGTTACGTCGGCACTCTCGGCGCCGAACTGGGCGCCTTGTTGCGCCAGGAAGTCACGCCAGCCGGAGTGCGAGGAGGTCATTTCTGTCATAGGAAATCTTTTACGGATTACGTCTTGCCAGGTCGGTCTGTCCGGCAAATTAGGCAACTGTCGTGCCAGCGATTATCATTGATGCCTCGATTATAGTGATCTCCGAAAAATCGCGTCGGAGCAACAAGGATTTCGCCTCTGGTATGAAGAAGTTATTTGTGACATTGCTGGTGCTGGCGGCCCTGGTGGCGGGGGCGGGTGTCTATTGGTCCAAGCAGCCCATCGTCGACCCCAGCGGCCAGGTCATTGCCTTCACGATCACGCCGGGTGCCGGCGTCAATGGCGCCGCCCAGCAGATCGCCGCTGCCGGCGTACCGGTCAACCCCGACCTGTTTGCACTTTACGCGCGCCTGTCCGGCGAAGGCGGCCGCATCAAGGCCGGCAGCTACGAGATCAAGCCCGGCTACACGCCGCAGCGCCTGCTGCTGCAACTGGTACGCGGTGAATTCGCCCAGGAAGCGCTGACCGTCATCGAAGGCTGGACCTTCAAGCAGATGCGCAAAGCCATCGCCGATCAACCCGCCCTGAAGCATGACACCGCCACCTGGACCGACCAGCAGATCCTGGCCAAGCTGACCAACGAGTACACCTATCCGGAAGGCCTGTTCTTCCCCGATACCTATCTCTTCGCCAAGGGGGCCAGCGATATGCAGGTCTACAAGCAGGCCTTCGCCCTCATGAGCAAGAAGCTCAACGAAGCCTGGGCACGGCGCGACCTCTCGCTGCCGTACCGCACGCCCTATGAGGCACTGACCATGGCCTCCATCGTCGAGAAGGAGACCGGGCAGAAATCCGAGCGCGGCATGGTGGCCGGGGTCTTCGTCAACCGCCTGCGTACCGGCATGCTGCTGCAGACCGATCCGACTGTCATCTACGGCATGGGCGACCGTTACCAGGGCAAGATCCGCAAGGTCGACCTGCTCACCGACACGCCCTACAACACCTATACGCGGGCAGGGCTGCCGCCCACGCCGATTGCCTTGCCCGGAGCCGCCTCCTTGGCCGCCGCCTTGAACCCGGACAAGACCGAAGCTTTATACTTCGTGGCGCGCGGGGATGGCACCAGCCATTTCTCCAGCAACCTGAACGAGCACAACCAGGCGGTGAACCGCTACCAGCGTTGAGCCGGTCTTTCTTTTACGTTTTATTCATTGAGTAGCGATACCTTCATGGCATCAGGCAAATTCATCACCTTCGAAGGCATCGACGGCGCCGGCAAGTCGACCCATATTCCTTTCGTCACCGATCTGCTGCGCCAGCGCGGCCTGGCCGTGGTCGCCACCCGCGAACCCGGCGGCACCGACCTGGGCGAGCGACTGCGCGAACTGGTCCTGCATCACAAGATGCACCTGGAAACCGAAGCCCTGCTGATGTTCGCCTCGCGCCGCGAACACCTGGCCCAGGTCATCGAGCCGGCGCTGGCGCGCGGCGACTGGGTCATCTCGGATCGTTTCACCGACGCCACCTTCGCCTACCAGGGCGGTGGCCGCAGGCTGGCGCTGGACAAGCTGGACAGCCTCGAACAATGGGTTCATCCCCATCTGCAACCGGACCTGACGCTGCTCTTCGATGTGCCGCTGGAAGTGGCGCGGGCGCGTCTGGATGCCGAGCGCACGCTGGACAAGTTCGAGCAGGAAAAAGCTGACTTCTTCGCCAACACCCGTGCTGAATACCTGCGCCGCGCCGCGCAGTTCCCGCAGCGTTTCCGCCTGATCGATTCCACGCGGCCCATCCCGGTGATCCAGGAAGAACTGCGCGCCATCGTGGCAGCGCTGTAAGGGAGGCTGCATGTCCGTGACTTCTTCCGAGGTATTGCTGCCCTGGCAGGGCGAGAGCTGGCGCCAGCTGCAGCAGTTGCGCGAGCGCTTGCCGCATGCGCTGCTGTTCTATGGGGCGGCCGGTACCGGCAAGACGCGGTTCGTCGAAGCCTTCGCCAAGTCCCTGCTGTGCGAATCGCCCACCCCGGAAGCCCATGCCTGCGGCGTGTGCGCCTCCTGCACCTGGTTCTCGCAATCGAATCATCCTGACTACCGGCGCGTGCGCCCCGAAGTCCTGGACGATGAGACCGCTGAAGACGAGGCAGGTGAAGAAAAGAAAACCGCCAAGGCCAGCAAGGCCCCCTCCAAGGACATCAAGATCGACCAGATCCGCGCGCTGGCCGATTTCATGAACGTGTCGACCCACCGCTCGGGCTTGCGGGTGGTGATGCTCTATCCGGCCGAAGCACTCAACACGGCAGCGGCCAACGCCCTGCTCAAGACGCTGGAAGAGCCGCCGCCGGGCACCATGTTCCTGCTGCTGTCCAACCGCCTGGACCGGCTGCTGCCGACCATCCTGTCGCGCTGCCGCAAGTTTGCCCTGACCGCGCCCGGCCATGATGAGGCGCTGGCCTGGCTCAAGCAGCAGGGCGTCAAGGATGCCGATGCCTGGCTGGCCGAGCAGGGCGGAGCACCGCTGGCTGCGCTGGAAGCCGCCCAGGGCGAGGGCCGTGAAGCGTTGGATGAATTGCTGCGCCACCTGGCCCAGCCGGGCGTTGACGGTGCCTTGCGGGCCGCCGACAAATTGCAGAAGACGCCGGCGGCTGACCTGGTCGGCTGGGTGCAGCGCTGGCTGTATGACTTGCTCTCGCTGAAGTCGGCCGGGGTGGTGCGCTACTACCCGCGTTATGGCAAGGAACTGGGACGTCTGGCCGAGCGGGTCGATGTGCTGGCGGTGTCCAAGGCCTTGCGCGGCATGGGCGATCGCCGCGCCATCGCCGATCATCCCTTGTCGGCCAAGTTGTTCATTGAAGAAATGCTGATCGATTACGCGCGGCTGTTCGACTGACGCTGCGCGTGTTGCATGCAAGATCGCCCGGCTTCCCCTGGAGGGGACGCCGGGCGATTTTTTTCGACAATCCTGCAGGCCCGTTAGAAGGCGACCGAGACTGAGGTAGTGAAGGTACGCGGATTGCCTGCGACCAGATAACCCGAATTGGAGGCTCCGCCGGCCGATTGCCAGTAATTGCGGTTGGCCAGGTTTTCGATGGCCGCGCGGAAGGTGACGGCGCGTCCACCGATGTCGGTCAGGTAGCGTGCGCCGAGGTCATAGCGGACCCAGGACGGCACTTCCAGCTGGTTGGCTGCATCGACGTACTGGGTCGAGGTATAGGTGGCGCGACCATTGACGGTCAGCCCACGCACGCCCGGCACATCGACTTCCAGACCAGCGTTGGCCTGCATGGTGGGCACCCCGATCGCATACTTGCCATTGTTGACGCCGCCGCTGGTCTGCACCTGCTTGGCATCCAGGAAGGTCAGGCCCGACAGGAGGCGCACACCCTTGGCGAGCTCGCCATAGGCCGTCAGCTCCACGCCCCGGTTGCGCTGCTTCCCGTTGGTGGATTCAATACGCGTGACGGCATCCTTGTAGGACAGCGGCCGGTCGGTAGTGAAGAATGCAGCGCCCAGGCCCAGGCCCCCCAGTTCATATTTGACGCCGACTTCCTTCTGCTTGGATTTGTAGGGGGAGAGCACCTGCCCGTAGTTGGCGGCGGTAGTGTCGGTGATCTGCTTGCCTTGCTGCAGGCCCTCGATGTAGTTGCCATAGAGGGAAAGATTCTTCGCCAGCCGGAACACCACACCGGCCATGGGCGAGGTGGCGCTCTGGTCGTAGTGCGCCGTGTTGAGGTGGGTGTTGTAGGCGTAGGTGTCCGACTTGAGCTGTTGCTGGCGCACGCCGACGGTCACCAGCAGGCGGTCGTCGTAGAACCCCAGAGTATCGGAGACCACGGCACTGAGCAGATTGGTCTTGATGGTCGTCTGCGGATCGGCCAGGCTGTTGCCCAACGTGGTCAGGGCCGGCCGGGCGTAGCTGCTGGGGTTGTAGAGGTTGGTGGCCAGCGCATAGGAGGGCGACAGGCCGTAGGCATTGCGCGAGTCCAGTGAATACGCCGAGGCAGCTGCCACCAGCTTGTGGGAGACCGTACCGGTCTTCAAGCGGGTGCGCACGCCCACTTCGCCGGTGGCGACGTCGTCCTGGCGGGCGTTGTCGAAGCGGTAGGTGGAGGCCGCGCCGCTACTGGCATTGTTCACGCGTACGCCCGACAGCGAATTGTTTTCCGTCCCCTGGCGGGCGCCAAAGGCTGCCCAGGCGGTGGTGCTGGAAGAGAGGTCCCACTCGCCGCGCACGGTGCCGAAGATGTCGCGCGCGTTGGAGTACGACCAGGGCTGGGCATAGTTGGCCGAACCGCTCGGGGCCGCAGGCAGGCTGGTCAGTCCGCTGCCCAGGGTGACGCTGGGGCGCATGTTGTTGAGGTTGTTTTCCTGTATGCCCAAGTCCGCCGAGAGGCGGAAGTCATTGCCACGATAATCCACGCCCAGCGAGAACAGGTTGGTCTCGCGTTTCTCGTTGTCCACGCCCGTACCGCCGGCATGGCGCGCGACATTGACGCGCACGCCGACACGATCTTGCGGACCGAAACGGCGCGAGACGTCCAGTGCGGCCGATTTGCTGTTGCCGGAACCGTAGCCCAGGGTCACATCAGTGAGCGGTTCGTTGGCGGCGCGCTTGGGAACGATGTTGATGGTCCCGCCCAGGCCGGCATCGCCCGGGGTGGCGCCATTGAGGAAGGCGCTGGCGCCGTACAGGACCTCGACCCGTTCCATCATCTCGGCGGCCACATACTGGCGCGGCAGGATGCCGAACAGGCCGTTGTACATCAGGTCGTCCGAGTTGGCGATGAAGCCGCGGATCATGTACGACTCCTGGAAGTTGCCAAAGCCGCGCGTGGTCCGCACCACGGGATCATTCTTGAGCACGTCGCCCACGCCTTGGGCCTGCTGGTCGGCAATGAGCTGCTGGGTATAGGCCACCGAACGGACCGGGCTGTCCAGGTTGTCGACATTGCCCAGCACGCCCAGGCGACTGCCGCGCGCCACCTGGCCCCCGGCAAATTCGGCCGGCAAGCCATCGGCGGAGGCATCCGCCGATGCATTGACCGTCACGGTAGGCAGCGGCTGGGCAGCGGAAGTCGCAGCTGCAGTGGCGCTGCCGGTCTCGGCAGTCTGCGCCAGTGCCGGCAGCGGAACGAAAAAGGCCAGCGCCAGGGCGGCAGCGAGCGGATGGAGGCGGGGAGAAGCTACTGGAGTCATGACGATTCTTTCAGGAATTTCAGCGAGAAATGAACGGTTGAAAGCGAAACGGCGCCAAGTATAAGTGCAAATCGTTATCATTAGCGTTCAATATTTCACTTTCTGCGTGGTTTGCATGAAAGGTTTGTCACCTGTGCATCTTTTGCTGTCCGACAGTAGTCGACGCGTGCGCTCTCCAGGCAGGCCGGACCGCTGCGGCAAATCGCCGCGCCCGATGGGAAGCGGGGCAGCGGATCGTATAATCCGGGCATGACGTCTCTGACCTCCTTCTTCATTCCCGCACCGGATCAGGTGAACCAGCCCCAGCACCTGCTGCTCTCGCGGCTGTACTGGCTGCGCTGGGCCATGGTGGCCGGCGAGCTGCTGGTGTTGGCGGGGGCGCATGCCTGGCTGCATATCGCCTTGCCCCTGCCGGCGCTGCTGGCCTTGATCGCCCTGCAGGCCCTCATCAACGCTGCCACCTGGCTGCGCATGCGCTGGGCGCGGCCGGCCGAGCAGGCCGAACTGTTCATGCAATTGCTGCTGGATGTGGCGGTATTGACGGCGCTCCTGTATTTCTCGGGCGGCTCGACCAATCCCTTCGTTTCCTTCTACCTGCCGGCACTGGCGGCAGGCGCAGCCACGCTGGCCTGGCCCTATGCCTTGCTGCTGGCCGTGTGCGCGCTGGGGTGCTACTCGGGGCTGGTGTACTTCTACCAGCCGCTGCACATCCACGACCACGGGCAGGCGATGGCCTATCACCTGGCCGGGATGTGGATCAATTTCTCGATCTCGGCCTTGCTCATCACCTGGTTCGTCAGCCGTATCGCGGCCGCCGTGCGCTTGCGCGACGGGCAGCTGGCACAGGCACGCGAGCGCCAGCTGCAGAGCCATCGCATCGTCGCCCTCGGTACCCAGGCCGCTGGCGCCGCCCATGCGCTCAATACGCCGCTGTCCACGGTGGCCGTGATCGCCGGGGAACTGCGCCGTGACATGGCCAGCAATCCCGCGCTGGCGGCCTATGAGGAAGACGTGCGCGTGGTCGAGGAACAGATCGCCGTCTGCAAGGCTGCCTTGGAAAACATGCGGCTCGACGCCGATGCCCAAGCGCGCAACGAAGACAGCGCGCCCATCACGCCCTGGCTCACCAGCCTGCTGGAGGGCTGGCGGTTGCGCCATCCGGCCGTGCTGCTGGCGGCCGAGGTGCATCAGCCGGGCTGGCAGGCCAGGCAGTTGCAGGACCTCTCGCAGATCCTGCTGACCTTGCTGGACAACGCCGCCCACGCCGTGCGCGGCCTGGGCCATCGCGGCGAGATCCGCATCCGCCTGGCGCCGGACGAGGCGGGCGAGGGCGCATCCGCCACCTCCGGCAAGGCGGGGCGCGCCATGGCCATCATCGAGGTCTCCGACAATGGCGCAGGCATCAGCCCGGAGCTGTTGCAGCGCCTGGGCCACGGGCCGGTGGCCAGCAGCTCGGGCGGCTCCGGCATCGGGCTGATGCTGGCCTCGGCCAGTGCCACCCACCTGGGCGGCAAGCTGAAGCTGCGCTCTTCACCGGGGCAGGGCACGGTCGCGCGGTTGCGCTTCCCCCTGGCGTGAGCCTCCACTTTTCATTCTCCTGGTTTTACGGATTTCCTCATGAGCGCCGCCTTCCTGATCCTCGATGACAATGACGTCTTTGCCAGCACGCTGGCACGTTCGCTGGCACGGCGCGGCTTTCGTGCCGTCGTCGCCCATAGCGGCGAAGAGGCGCAGGAAGCCGCACGCCGCGAACGCTTCGATTACGTCACCATCGACCTGCAGCTGGAGAAAGATTCCGGCCTGCAGTGGGTCGCGCCGCTGCGCCAGGCGCTGCCGCAGGCGCGCCTCCTGGTGCTGACCGGCTATGCCAGCATCGCCACCACGGTGCAGGCCATCAAGTCCGGCGCCGACAACTACCTGGCCAAGCCGGCCAATGTGGATTCCATCCTCTCGGCACTGTCCTACGTGGCCGAAGGCGAGGCGGTCGCTGAGCCCGCATTGCCGGTGGAAGAAGCCTCGCCGTTGTCGCTGGAGCGCCTGGAATGGGAGCACATCCAGCGCGTGCTGGCCGAGCATGAAGGCAATATTTCCTCGACGGCGCGGGCGCTGAACATGCACCGCCGCACCCTGCAGCGCAAGTTGGCCAAGCGGCCGGTGGCGCGCTGAGCGGCCATCGCCGCGCCCTGTAACGAAAGGTAAGCACCCGCCAAGCAGGGGCGACAGCCTGTCGGCATGGCTTTACAATAGCGGCCATGTATATCGATTCCCATTGCCACATCAATTTTCCCGACCTGGCCGCGCGCTTGCCCGAGATCTTCGGCAAGATGGCCGAAAACCAGGTCAGCCATGCCCTGTGCGTGTCGGTGGACCTGCCGGATTTCCCGCAGGTGCTGGCCCTGGCCGAGCAGTATCCCAACGTCTACGCCTCGGTCGGCGTGCATCCGGACTACGAAGACACCCCCGAGCCGACGCTTGATGAGCTGATCCGCCTGGCTGACCATCCGCGCATCGTCGCCATCGGTGAAACCGGGCTGGATTACTACCGGCTGCAGGGCGACCTGGAATGGCAGCGGGAGCGTTTCCGTACCCATATCCGCGCTTCGCGGGCAACTGGCAAGCCGCTCATCATCCATACCCGCTCAGCCTCGGAAGACACCATCCGCATCCTGCAGGAAGAGGGTGCCAGCCCGCAGGCGGGCGGCGTGGCCGGTGTCATGCATTGCTTCACGGAATCGCAGGCGGTGGCCGATGCGGCCATCGAGCTGGGCTTCTATATCTCCTTCTCCGGCATCGTGACCTTCAAGTCGGCCAAGGACCTGCAGCAAGTCGCCCGCACCATTCCGCTGGAGCGCATGCTCATCGAAACCGATTCGCCCTACCTGGCACCGGTCCCTTTCCGGGGCAAGACCAACGAGCCGGGTTACGTCCGCCATGTCGGTGAATTCATCGCCGACCTGCGCGGCATCAGCGCGGCCGACGTGGCGCGCCAGACCTCTGACAATTTCTTCAAGCTGTTCGGAATCAAGCCATGACCCTGCTGGAAAAGCTGCGCGCCCGCTTCGGCGGCATCGGCCGTATCGTCCTTTATACCTCCCTGCTGTTGCCGGGGGCCGCTCGCGCGGGTGCCTATGAAGATTATTTCCAGGCCATCCGCATGGACAACGTCTATTTCCTCAAGCAGCTGATGCAACGCGGCATGGGGCCCAACCTGATTGAGCCCAAACGTGGCTATACCGGCCTGATGCTGGCCATCCGTGAAGATTCGATGAAGGCCTTCGACGTGCTGGTCAATGCGCCCGATGTGAACCTGGAAGCCCAGGCCACCAATGGTGACACGCCGCTGATGCTGGCCTCCTTCTACGGCAATATCCCGGTCGTGAAGCTGTTGCTGGCGCGCGAGGTCGAGGTCAACCGGCCTGGCTGGACCGCCCTGCATTACGCCGCCATCAATGGCAGCTCGGAGATCGTCAAGCTGCTGCTGGATGCCTCGGCCTATGTCGATGCCGAATCCCCCGACGACAAGATGACACCCGTCATGCTGGCCGCCATGCGCGGCCGCGTTGCGGCTGTGGAAGTGCTGCGCGACAACGGCGCAGACCTCACGCTCAAGAACAAGGATGGCTTGACCGCGATGGACCTGGCCCGGCGCTACGGGCAGGAGGGCGTGATCGACGTGCTCAACGTCAAACCGCGCCAGTAGCCCGCCGCGCATACGCCTCGGCAAATAGAAACGTCCCGGCCACCTCGCGGTGGACCGGGACGTTTTACATGGACAGCCGCTTCAGCGCACCAGGATCTGCGGACCGACGTCCTGGATGTCCTTGGTGCCAGTCAGGGCCATGCTGACGTCGAGTTCCTTGCGCATGATTTCCAGCATTTGCGACACGCCATCGCCGCCCATGGCACCGAGGCTGTAGAGGAAGGCTCGGCCGATCATGGTGCCGCGTGCGCCCAGGGCGACCGCCTTCAACACATCCTGGCCGGAACGGATGCCGCCGTCGAACCAGACTTCGATCTGGTCGCCCACGGCTTCGGCAATGGCTGGCAGGGCTTCGATGGAGGACATGGCGCCATCGAGCTGGCGGCCGCCGTGGTTGGAGACCACGATGGCATCGGCACCGCTTTGCACGGCCAGCTTGGCATCTTCCACATCGAGGATGCCCTTCAGGATCAGCTTGCCACCCCATTGCTGCTTGATCCAGGCCACATCGTCCCAGTTCAGGGTCGGGTCGAACTGGCTGGCGGTCCACTTGGACAGTGTCTGCACGCCGCCAGCCCCTTCGCCGCCCTTGATGTGGCCGGCCAGGTTGCCGAAGGTTTTGCGGCCACCCAGGGCACGCAGCGCCCAGCCGGGCTTGCTGGCCAGGTCGAGCAGGGTGTCCAGGGTCAGCTTGGGGGGCACGGACATGCCGTTTTTCAGGTCCTTGTGACGCTGGCCGAGGATCTGCAGGTCCAGCGTCAGCACCAGGGCCGAGCACTTGGCGGCCTTGGCGCGGTCGATCAGGGATTGCACGAAACCGCGGTCGCGCATCACGTAGAGCTGGAACCAGAAGGGTTTGGTGGTCACGCTGGCGACGTCCTCGATGGAGCAGATGCTCATCGTGGAGAGGGTGAAGGGGATGCCGAACTTTTCGGCCGCGATGGCCCCCAGCATTTCGCCATTGGCCCACTGCATGCCGGTCAGGCCGGTGGGCGCGATGGCGACCGGCATGGTCACGTCGTGGCCGATCATGGTGCTGCGGGTGCTGCGCTCGTCGACGTTGATGGCCACGCGCTGACGCAGTTTCAAGGAGGCCAGGTCGCGGCTGTTGGCGCGATAGGTGCTCTCGGTGTAGGAGCCGCTGTCGGCGTAATCGTAGAACGCCTTGGGAACGCGCTTCTTGGCCAGCAGGCGGAAGTCTTCGATACAGGTCATGACCGGCATGGTGTTTTTTCTCCGTTATTTTTGGGTGCGGCCGGGGCCGCCGTGTGTTGGGATTGCAGGCAGGTACCGAAATCGGGCTGCGGACAAGGGATTGCTCAATGCCCGTTATGCTAGTGCATACCTGCCGGGCTTGGGGTGAATCCCTTTGCCGCCACCCATGAAAATTTTACGGTCAGGCCGCCAGCAGCCGCGCCGCTGCCATGCCACTACGCACCGCGCCTTCCAGGGTGGCAGGATAGTCCCCGGCCACATAGTCCCCGGCCAGTGCCAGTCCGGCGGGCATGCCGGTATTGCCGGGACGCTGCAGGCCGGGGGTGCAGGCGAAGGTGGCGCGCTTTTCCGTGATGACGCGGCTCCAGCCGGGCGTGGCCAGGGCCGTATCGCCGAAGTCGCTCGCCAGTTGGCGCGTGATGCCGTCGGTAAGGGCCGCGTGGCCATCGGCGATGGCCTGGCCGGCAGCGCTGACGACGACAGCCAGCAAGCCCGCCTCGCCGCCCAGTTGTCCACGGTCAAACACGAACTGGCCCCAGGCCTGGCGTTGCGCATCATCGGCCAGCGCCAGGAAGGGGGCCGGCAGGCGCACGCCGGGCGGGTACTGCAAGTAACAGGTGGTGATCGGTTCGTGTTCCAGTGCCTGCAGGAGCGCCGTGTCATGCAGGCCGTCCAGCAACTGCGCGGCGGCGTCGGGGCCGGTGGCCAGCACCACCCCGGCGAATTCGCCGAGGCTTTCAGCGGCGCGGTCTTCCAGCCGCCAGCTGCCCTCGTCATTGCCCGGCAGCAGGCGTGCCACGGCCACGCCGGCCTGCACCAGACCGCCGCGCTTGCCCAGATAGGCCGCGGCCGCATCGGGCAGCAACGCGCCCAGGTCGACGCGGGGAATCAGCATGTCGGAGGCAGCGCGACGCGCGCCCAGGCTGTCGCGCAAGACGTTCAGGAAGACTTGCGCCGAAGCCCGTTCCGGCGGCGTATTGAGCGCGGCGATGCACAGCGGACGCCACATCAGGCGGATCAGGCGCGGGGTCTGTTCATAGCGTTGCAGCAGCTCGGCCACACTGCAATCCTGGTGCAGCTGCCAGCCCATCCAGCGCGCCGTGGTGGAAAAGCGCGCCAGCGCCATCTTGTCTTCGCGCGCCAGCCCCTTGGCCCGCAGCAGCGCCACCGCCACATGCCAGGGCGCCGGCAGGCGGGGTGCCACGAAATCCATGCCCTCAGCGCCGGTGGCCAGCGGATAGCGCATCTGCAAAGGCAGGCGCAGCAAGGCGCTGGCCGGATCGACACCGACCTGTTTCATCAGCGCCAGCGTGGAGCGATAGGCCCCCAGCAGGATGTGCTGGCCGTTGTCGAGTGCGCGGTCGTCCAGCTCCACCCGGCGTGCGCGCCCGCCCAGGGTACGCGCAGCCTCGAACAGGCTCACGCGATGGCCCCCGGCGGCCAGCGCCACGGCAGCGGCACATCCGGCCCAGCCGGCGCCGATGACCGCGTAATGGCGCGGGGCGCTCATCGGGAGATGGCCCGGTCAGCCGAAGACATAGGTCTTCCAGGCCAGCCAGAGCTTGCGGATGGGCGTCAGCGAGATGCGCTGGTTGAGCACGTGGTAGCCGTCACGCGTGATCTCGTCGAGCAGGGTGCGATAGATGGCGGCCATCATCAGGCCGGGGCGCTGGGCGCGGCGGTCTTCCTTGGGCAGCAGGGCGAAGGCTTCGTCATAGACGGCCTGGGCGCGCTCGACCTGGAACTTCATCAGTGCCTCGAAGCGCTCGCTGTGGCGGGCGTTGAGGATGTCGGCGGCGGTGACGTTGAATTGCTGCAACTCATTGACGGGCAGGTAGATGCGGCCCTTGCGGCCATCCTCGCCGACATCGCGGATGATGTTGGTAAGCTGGAAGGCCAGCCCCAGCTTTTCGGCGAAGAGCAGGGTGCCGGGCTGGGTATGGCCGAAGATGCTGGCCGAGAGCACGCCCACCACGCCTGCCACATGCCAGCAGTAGCGCTGCAGGCCGGGATAGTCGAGGTAGCGGGTCTGGTCCAGGTCCATTTCCATGCCATCGATGATGGCTTGCAGGTGTTCGCCCTTCAACTGGTAGGTGGCCACGTGCGGATGCAGGGCCTTGGTCACCGGGTGCGTGGGCTGGCCTTCCAGCATGGCGGCGATTTCCTTGCGCCACCACATGAGCTTGGTGCGGGCCACCATGGCGTCTTCGATTTCATCGACGGTATCGTCGACCTCGCGGCAAAAGGCGTACAGCGCCGTGATCGCCAGCCGGCGCTGCGGCGGCAGGAACAGGAAGCTGTAATAAAAACTGGAACCGCTGGCGGCGGCCTTCTGCTGGCAGTATTCGTCTGGAGACATGGATGCGTGGCGGGCGGTTGAAGCATGGGGCAGGCGGCCTGATGGCCCCCTGCGGCAAAGGCGCTATGCTAGCCGAGTGCGCCCGGCAGGGCAAATGCCGCCTGTGGCTGACCCGCTCTTGAAACAGGGCCTCCAAGCCCTCTATTGCGGGGCCCGGCGTTGTCCATTAAGCTCGGGTCAAGCGCATTCCGGAAAAACAAATTCACATGACATCAAATCCGGATGAATTCTGCCGTTAAGCTATGCAGACGTGGCGCAGCGTCGGGTACACCCGGCGCAGGCGCGGCACATCGGCAACCCCGGTCATCGACGATGGCCCCCTGGAGGCTGGAGACACTATGGACAGACTGGAAATTTTTCGCAACATCGCCTCGCAGGCGGGCCGCGGCGAGCTGGTATTCCCGGCCAACGTGAGCGCATCGCTGAAGCTCCAAAAGGCCCTGGCCGACCCGGAATGCCACCTGGAGCTGGCCGCCAAGCTGGTGATGGCCGAGCCGCTGGTCTCGGCGCGCACCGTGGCCATCGCCAATTCGGCGGCCTACAACCGCTCCGGGGGCGAGATCAACAACGTGCGGGCGGCCGTGATGCGGCTGGGCTTCCGTACCCTCAACACCATCACTACCTCGGTGATCGTGCGCCAGCTGGGCCGCACCATCAACAACCCCGGCATGCGCATCAAGTCGGCCCAGCTGTGGGAGCACTGCGCCCACGTGGCGGCCACCGCCTATGTGCTGACCTCCAAGCTGACCAAGGCCGATCCGGAGACGGCGATGTTTGCCGGCATCGTGCATGAAGTGGGCGGCTTCTACCTGCTCTCGCGCACGGATGACTTCCCGGGCCTGCTGGATGGTGGCACCGAGGACTGGATGGAATACGGCGAAAAGATGATCGGCCGCGCCGTGCTCAAGAAGCTTGGCGTGCCGCAGCCGGTGGTCGACGCCATCGAATCCCTGTGGCATGGCGTGCGGGTGCTGCCGCCCCAGACCATCGGCGACGTGCTGCTGCTGGCCAAGGAGTTGTCGCCAGTGCCTTCGCCGCTGCAGCGCACTGCCGTGGCTGAAGCCGGCATCGGTGGCGAGAACCTGGTGGATGACTATATCGGGGACCGTTCGCTGCGCGAGATGCTGGATGATTCGGAAGAACAGATCCGTACCCTGACCGCCGCCTTGCTGGTCTGAACCGGCGCGCTGCCGTTTGTTGTTGGTTTGTTGTTGAAGCCCCGCCTGGCCGATGCGCCGGACGGGGTTTTTTCATGGCCGATCCGGCTTAGCGGCTCAGGCCGCGCCAACCCACGATGAGCCAGTCCGTCTTGCCCAGCTTGGGGCGCCGGCCGAAGACATCGCCTTGTACCGCCTCGATGCGTTCCAGGATGCGCAGGCCACCTTGCACCACCATGCGCAGTTCCAGCCCGATGCGGCCCGGCAGGCGGCGCGCCAGTGGCGCACCGGAGAGCATCAGCGTGCGCGCCCGGGTGAGCTCGAACTGCATGAGCTGCTGCCAGCGCTCGTCGCTGCGGGCGTGGGCGATGTCGGTTTCACTGACCCCGAAGCGTTCCAGGTCTTCGAGCGGCAGGTAGATGCGCGCCTTTTGCCAGTCGATGGCGACGTCTTGCCAGAAGTTGATGAGCTGCAAGGCGCTGCAGATGGCATCCGAGTCCCGGATGTTTTCTTCATTTGCTGCGCCGTACAGGTGAAGCATCAGGGTTCCTACCGGGTTCGCAGAGCGGCGGCAGTAGTCCAGCAGGTCCGTATAGCGGGGGTAACGGGTAGTCACCACATCCTGGCGGAAGGCCGAGAGCAGGTCGCGGAAGGGTTGCAGCGGCAAGTCATGCTCGGCAATGGTCTGCTGCAGCCGTTTGAAGATGGGGTGAGTGCAGGGCGACTGCTGCGCGATCAGGTCGAGCTGGGCCTCATAGGCATGCAGGGCGGCCAGGCGCTCCTCGGGCTGGGCCTCGCCTTCATCGGCGATGTCGTCGGCGCTGCGGGCAAAGGCATAGATGGCCGTGACCGCCGGGCGCAGGCGGGCCGGCAGCAGCAGCGAGGCCACAGGGAAGTTCTCGTAGTGATCGACGGCCATGGGAGATCCGGCTTGCTGGACGCGGGCGGCTCAGTCGAACTTGTCCTTGAGCAGCGCCTCGATGGTGGCGATGCGGGTTTCCACCGTCTCCAGCAGGGCCTGGGGCATGGTGCCCCCGGCATTCAACTGCGCGGCCAGCGAACGGGCGATGCCCATGGCGCCTGCGGTGAACTGCTTGCCATCCTTGGACAGCACGGCCGCGGCCGTGAAGAGGGTGGAGAATAGGATCTGGTCAGCGGTGTTGTTCTCGATGAACTTGTTCAACAGCGCCGTGTGGCTTTGCTTGAGGGCGTCGAATTCTTCTTGGGTGGGCATGGGACCTTCAGGGAAATGGGGCGGGGCGGTTACGTCCCGCGCGCGTTCGGATAGGGCCGTCATCATAGCGGATCAGTGAACAAGCAGGTAGCCGTAGAACCCGGATCATTCTGCGGAGCATTGGCTCGGGCTTTCGTCCAGCTTACCGATAATCTGGTAGCAGCGGGTTGGAAGGACGTTGAGCAGGCTTTCGATGACAGGAAAAATTCGTCATGTAAAATGCCGCCCAAATGAATAAAAATCAATCCATTTCCGACATGCAGGTGCATCCCCGATATCGCCCCGACATCGATGGCTTGAGGGCCATCGCAGTGCTCGCCGTGACCTTTTATCATGCGTTTCCCGGGCTGCTGCCGGGGGGATTCGTTGGGGTCGACATTTTCTTTGTCATTTCAGGCTTCCTGATCTCGACCATCCTCTACCAGAACATCGAGCGCGACAGTTTCAGCTTCCTCGATTTCTATGGCCGGCGCGTGCGCCGCATCTTTCCCGCGCTGGTGCTGGTGCTGGCCAGCGTCTACGGAGTGGCGTGGTTTTCCTTCCTGGGGCCGGAATTCAAGGACATGGGCTTCACCATGGCGGCCGGAGCGGGCTTCGTCGCCAATCTGGCGCTCTGGTCGCAGAGTGGCTACTTCGACAGTGCGGCCGAACTGAAACCTTTGCTTCATCTGTGGTCCCTCGGGATCGAGGAACAGTTCTATATCCTGTGGCCGGTGGTCTTGCTGGCAGGCTGGAAAATGCTGCGTTCGGTCAAGGCCATGTTGCTGATGGCCTTGGTGCTGGCGGCGCTCTCCTTGCTTGCCTGTCTCATCCAAGTACCTGTGAACCCGGTGGCTGCCTTCTACTCCCCCGGCACCCGGATCTGGGAATTGCTTGCCGGTGCGATCCTGGCCTACTGGTTTCTCCATCCGCCCTTGGCGCTGCGCTGGCTCGCACAGTCGCCAGCACGGGCCAATGGCGTGGCAGCCGCCGGACTGGTGCTCTTGCTGGGTAGCGCATTGTTGTTGTCCAAGGACATGCCCTTTCCAGGCTGGCGCGCCCTGTCGCCGGTCTTGGGAGCGGTGCTGCTAATTGCGGCCGATATGCGTGCCTGGACCAATCGGGTGATCCTGTCCAACCGCGCGCTGGTATGGGTTGGCGTGATCAGCTATCCGATCTATCTGTGGCACTGGCCGCTGCTGGCGTTGGCGCGCATCTACCATGGCGCCGAGCCGCCGACTGCCGTGCGCGCGGGCGCCGTGCTGCTGACCGTGCTGCTGGCCTGGCTCACCTATCGGCTGGTCGAGCGTCCGCTGCGCTTCGGATCGCGCAACACCTTGAAGGCGATGCTCCTGCTGCTCTTGATGGCGGGTGTGGGATGTGCAGGCTATATCGCCTATGCGAGCAACGGCGTCCCATCGCGCGTGGTCGAGCTTTCCCGGATCACCAGGGCGGCGGGCGAATGGGAGCACCCGGGCAAGATGCAGAAGCTGGACTGGAAGGGCTATCCAATCTACCGCCAGCCTTCGCAGTCGCCGCGCGAAACCGTGTTCATCGGGGATAGCAATATCGAACAATATTATTCGCGCGTGGACGAGCTGATCGGTCAGGCGCCAGCGCGCTACAACAGCGCGGTGTTTGCGACGGGCGGGGGATGTATCCCGATCCCGCACGCATCCAATGTCTACAAATACTGTGACGGCTACATGGACGCGGCGCGTGATTACGTACTGACCCATGCCAGTGTTTCCACAGTCGTCATCGCCGGCCTTTGGTATCGCTATCTTTCGGGCGAGGCCCCCACCCGCTTGGTACGCCCGGACGGCACGGCAGAGGTGATGACCATCGGTTCTCCGAGCTTGCAGATGGGTTTCGATGCGCTGTCGGATTACATGTTCTCCCTCAAGCGTCAGGGCAAGCAGGTCTACCTCGTCCTGAATATTCCCATGGGAGACAAGTTGGACCCCAAGTTCTTGGCCGACCGGTCCTTGCTCCATCCTTTCGCGATGAAGCCGCGCCAAGGCGGTATCGATCTGGCGGAGCTCGAAGCGCGCTATGGCGATATCAGGACCGGACTGCAGCGCGCGGCCGCGAAGGTCGGCGTGCAGGTGATCGATCCTGCCGCCGTACTGTGCCAGGATGATCATTGTCCGAGCATGGATCCGGACGGAGAGCCGCGATACAAGGATGGCTTCCATCTGCGACCCACCTATGTGCGCCATCACGCCGGTTTCCTTGATCAGGTCATGCTTGCGCCGGGCGCGGCGCAATAGTTTTTCCGCCCGAGCCGGCGGCGCTTGCCGCCGGCCTTGGTGCCGGACGGCGCGCGTGCTTTTCGCTCAATGGCTCACTGCCAGCAAGACTTTGACATTGCCACCTTGCGCCTCGGCCCAACTGGACTGGGTCGTCGTCGGCGCGGCGAAGCTGGCATACCAGTCCTTCACCGTCACCTGGTCGGTCTTGCCCAGCACCTTGATGCGCAGGTCCTGGCCGGTCTTGCTGAACCACAGATTGTCCTGCCGGGCGTCGGTGAGGCTGAGGGTGTCGACCTTGCCCTTGCCGCCTGGGACTGATGGTCGTTCAAAGAGGTGGCGGTGAGGACTGGCAGCGGGGGAGGCGGGGAGGGGGCATGATATTTTTTTCATGCCGGAGTAACCACGGTTTTCCTGGATGGCGAAGAGGAGCCTGTTGCAGAAATCAGAACAGTGCGACTAGGCCGGGCTGGATGTGATCCGTGCGCAGGTAGCGTGCGCCGGGATCATGCATTCAGTGGCAGATGCGGTGGCAAAGCCTGGAGTAGTACGGATTGTCTGGTGCGAGGAGGGGGACTCGAACCCCCACACCATTGCTGGCGTCAGGACCTAAACCTGAATACTTTGGCAATTGAAAAAGATCTAATCCGTTGATTTTAAACAATTTAATGATGCTTTCAAAACACTTTCCCCAAATCAATTCCCAAATTGACGTTTGATAGTTTTTGCTTCCACGCTAATCATTACATGGTTATAGCAAGAAGTATTCGGGTAGTCCGCGGAAATAGCCGCTGCCTATATCTTGAGAACATTGAATCAATCAGCCGACTCTCGTGAAAAATAATTAACAAGTATTCACATAATTATTGAATTTGACGTAATATTTTATCGCGCCATGGGGATGGCATTGCTTTTTGTGTGTATTCGAGGGAGAAGATATGGGAACCGATGAAGAGCGTGCAAAAGTGAATTTGCCCTTAATGTGTTGAATTGCATTTAAATCTGACCCACTTTCCTCGGAAATTTGCATCCTAAGTTGACCCATGTTTAGACCACAATCCTGCTCATGATAGCGAGCGGGAGAACGGAGTGATAAACGTGGCCCTACTT
>NZ_VSWE01000031.1:0-29112 GCF_009668275.1 Herbaspirillum sp. CAH-3
GGAGGTTCACCAAGTTTGCGCTTGTCCCGGTGCTCGATAATTTTGGATATCCGAACTCAATTTTTTGACAAAGCGATAGTTGGCGCAGGCATCTCTCAGGATTACATGTTCTATGAAGCGGATTCTGTTTAACGGAATCCGTACCGCGTTATACAATCCTCATCCAGATGATTCATTCATTTGCCTGTTCAGAAACCGAGATGCTCTTCAACAGTTTCTCCGTTCACCGTTTTCACAATATCGAACGGGTGGCTCGGCGCAAGCTCCAGATGATCCATGGTGCCCGTGATCTGGGCGCATTGAGAGTGCCGCCGGGTAATCGACTCGAACTGCTCAAGGAAGATCGCAAAGGGCGGCACAGCATTCGTGTGAGTGATCAGTGGCGTATCTGTTTCAGATGGGTAGATGGAGCGGCCCACGATGTCGAGATCGTGGACTATCACTAGGAAGGCATCATGAGCAAAAAGTTGGAAGAGATTCACCCTGGCGAAATCCTCCTTGAGGAATTCATCAAGCCCATGGGAATGACTGCCGCGCGCGTCGCATCCGATATCGATGTGCCGGTTTCGCGCATCAGTGAAATCATTAACGGCAAGCGTCCCGTAACAGTAGATACCGCCGTACGCCTTGGCGTTTACTTCAAGATGGATCCACTGTTCTGGCTTAATCTCCAGTCAGAATACGATGTGCGCATCGCCTATCGGGACTTGCTGCCGGTCATCAAGTCCCGGATTCGTCCCTTGATGACCGCCCATGGTTAAGGTCCAATCGGTCGATTCAATGGCGCATAAAAAGAGCCACGGATCACTCCGTGGCTTGCAGTAAAACACGCCGGTCTGGCGTTATGCACGCTTCTGCGGTAGCCCCGGCTCTGCGCGGCATCCCGGCGGTGTGACAGGGAGACGGTGCAGTCTGCCCGAGCGCATCAGAAGGCGCGGCGAATTGGCCAGCGCCCGGGCGATGCCCACGCGCTGGCGCAGGCCGAGCAGGGCTTCATGGCCCAGGCCGGTAATGTCTTCGCCGTCGATGAGGACGCGCCCGCGGTCGGGGCGTTCGAGGACGTTGAGGGTGCGGATCAGGGTGCTCTTGCCGGCGCCGGAACGGCCGATGATGCCGAAGATCTCGCCCTGGGCGATGTCCAGGTTGATGTCCTGCAGCGCGATGATGTCGCGCTGGCCGGCACGGTAAGTCTTGTGGAGTTGCTCGATACGAATCACGCTGGTCAGTTCTAAGGAAGCGGCCCCGAGTCTAACCGGACCTGACCCACGTGAGAACTTATAAAAAGTTCTTGGCTTATGAGAGAAAACGCTAGTTGAAAACTAATGAACGGGAATGATGGAGCCGGCGCATCCCCTATGAGAAAACTAAGTCCGCCGGTCCGTCAATCTTAATGCTCCGCCAGCACGGCCGTGTCGACCTCATGCGCCAGCACCTGCCGCACGGTGGCCACGACATAGTCGATCTCGGCCTCGGTGGTGCCGCGTCCCAGCGAAAAGCGCACGGCATTGCGTGCCATGTCGGGCGAACGGCCGATGGCCAGCAGCACGAAGGAGGGCGCGGAAGCGGCTGAATTGCAGGCTGAGCCGGCCGACACCGCGATGCCCAGCAACTGGCTGCCCAGCGTGCCGTAGCGCGTGGGCGGAAAGCTCACGTTGAGGTTATGCGGCACGCGTGCCTCGGCACTGCCATTCAACTGCACGCCGGGCAGGTCCGCCAGCCCGGCCCAGAGGCGATCCCGCAGGGCACGGATGCGCCGTCCTTCTTCTTCCAGCACATCACCGGCCAGTGCGAAGGCTTCGCCCATGCCCACGATCTGGTGCGTGGCCAAGGTGCCGGAGCGCATGCCGTTCTCATGACCGCCGCCGTCGATCTGGGCTTCCAGCTTCAGGGCAGGATTGTGGCGGACATACAGGGCACCTATGCCCTTGGGCCCATAGACCTTGTGCGCCGAGAAGGACATCAGGTCCACCTTCAGCTGCTGCAGGTCGATGGCGATCTTGCCGGCCGCCTGCACCGCATCGACGTGGAACACCACGCCCTGCGCGGCACACAGTTCGCCCAGCTCGGCAATGGGCTGTATCACGCCGATCTCGTTGTTGACATACATCACCGAGGCCAGCAGCGTGTTCGGCCGCAAGGCCGCACGGAACTGGGCCAGCGTGATGAGGCCGTCCGCGCCGGGCTGCAGGTAGGTGACGTCGAAGCCGGCCTTTTCCAGCGTATGCATGGTGTCCAGCACGGCCTTGTGCTCGGTGGCCACGGTGATGAGATGCTTGCCCCGTCCCTGCGCGCGCAGCGCGTGGGCGCAGCCTTTGAGGGCCAGGTTGTTGGATTCGGTCGCGCCCGAGGTCCAGATGATTTCATCGGGACGGGCGCCGACCAGCCCGGCTACCTGGGCACGCGCCTTGTCCACCGCACGCCGCGCTTCCCAGCCAAAGGGGTGGGAGCTGCTGGCCGCATTGCCGAACTTCTCGGTGAGGAAGTCGCACATGACACGCGCCACATGCGGATCGACCGGCGTGGTAGCGCCATAGTCCAGGTAGATGGGGAAACGAAGATCGGCCGGCGGGCGACAGGGGGCAGGGGCGTTCATGACGGTGTTCCGGAGAGTCCAGAGGGTTCCAGTTGAGCAGGGTGGCCAAGGGCCTGGTCATACAGTAACGCCGCGGCCGTTCCTTGGAAAACGACTTTGCGCTCATTTGTATATGCGAAATTCGAAAGTTGCCCGCAGGCATCCCGATCGGCCAGGCAGCAAGACAGGAGGGCAGCGGGATTCCCGGTCACATGCCACCTCATGCATTTGCTTATACAAAATTATTATACTGAAATAGAATACAAGCAAACCTATAATTCGAAAATCATATGCAAGGACCTTGATCAAGGAAAGCGATTTCGATGGATCTGAATCAGCTGGAGGCATTTGCGGCCGTAATGACCCTGGGGAGCGTGACCGGTGCCGGCCGCAGCCTGGGCCGTTCGCAGCCCGCCGTCAGCAAGGCCATCGGCGAACTGGAAGCCGAGCTGGGCTACGCCCTGTTCGACCGCAACGGTCCGCGCGTCACGCCCACGGCCAAGGCCTTCCTGCTCTACGAAGAGGTGGAGCGCTCACTGGTGGGCCTGCGCAGCATTCGCGAGCGGGCGCAGGAAATCGCCCGCGAAGAGGTTCATCCGGTCCACCTGGTCGCCACCCCCGCGCTGGCTTCCACCATCGCCCCGGCGGCCCTGCAATTGCTGGCCGCCGACAAGGAGCGCGCTTTCCCCGAACACATCCACCTGCGCAGCGCTTCGGCCGAGCAGGTGGTGCATGCGGTCCTGCATCGTACCGTCAGCCTCGGGCTGACCTCGTTGCCGGTGGCCCATCGCGGGCTGGACCTGCACTGGATCGGCGAAGCGCCCTGCGTGGCGGTGGTGCGCGCCGATCATCCGCTGGCGGGCAAGGACAAGCTCACGCGCGCCGCCCTGCGCGGCCAGCGCGTCATCACCATGTCCAACCGCTATCGCCTGCGCCAGCGTGTGGAATTGGCGCTGGGCGAGGACAGCCAGCTCGATGTGGCCATCGATACCAACACCTCCTTCAACGCCATCATGGCCGCCCGCGCCGGGCTGGGCGTGGCCCTGGTGGAGCCGGCCACGGCCTACGGCATGCCCATCGAGGGCATGGTGGTCAAGCGCCTGGCGGTGGAGATTCCGTTTTACTTCGGTGTGGTCACGCCCTATGGCAAACCGGTCGAGGGCGTCACGCAACGCCTGATCGATGCCGTGGAAAAGGCCGCCCGCACGACCTTGCAGGGCTTCGTCAAGCGCGATGCCAGCCTGCATGACGAATTGTTGTAAATGATTTCGCAGTAGCAGTGTAGTAAAAACCAAGCAAGCAGCGTCAACCGGGAAGGGCGTTGCATCACAAAACCCGAATCGAGACGATCGCAGGCCCTTGCCGGCGACGTCTCTTCATGCTTTTGACGAGGCGCTATGCACGACACCGAACCGACCCTGATCCCCGCTGCTCCCCCGCAAGGACTGGCCGCCCTGGAGGCGCGCGTACGCCAGGACCTGCAATGGCTGGCGCTGCCCGGCAAGTCCTGGACCCCGGCCACCGTGCGCGACGGTGTGCCGGTGATCGACGTGGCCATCATCGGCGGCGGCCAGGCCGGCATGGCCGCTTCGGTGGCGTTGTCGCACCTGGGTATTCCCAATGTGATCTACGACCAGTCGCCCAAGGACTTCGAAGGCCCCTGGGCCACCACTGCGCGCATGGAAACCCTGCGTTCCCCCAAGACCCTGACCGGCCCGGCGCTGGGCTTCCCGGCGCTGACCTTCCGCGCCTGGTTCGAGGCCCAGTTCGGGCTGGACGCCTGGGAAGCGCTGGACAAGATCCCGCGCCTGCAATGGATGGAGTACCTGCGCTGGTTCCGTCGCGTCATGCAACTCGATATCCGCAACGAACACCGCGTGCTGGCGGTGCAGCCGCGCGCCGATGGCATCGTGGCGCTGCAGCTGCAATCGCCTGCGGGCACATCGACCGTGCTGGCGCGCCGCGTGGTGGTAGCCACCGGCCGCGACGGCCTGGGCGGTGCCTACCTCCCGCCACTGGTGGAGCAACTGCCGCGCGACAGCTGGGCGCATTCCTCCGACCTGTTCGACTACGCCAGCCTGAAGGGCAAGCGCGTGGGGGTGATCGGCGGTGGCGCTTCGGCCATGGACAGCGCCGCGACCGCACTGGAAGAGGGGGCTGCGCGCGTGGATATGCTGATCCGCCGCAAGGACCTGCCGCGCATCAACAAGGGCAAGGGCTCGGGCAACCCCGGGCTGGTCAACGGCCACCTGCACCTGCCGGATGAATGGAAATGGCGCATCCGCCATTACGTCAACGCCCAGCAAGTGCCGCCGCCTTCGGGCAGCACGCGCCGCGTCTCGCGCTTTGCCAATGCCCGCTTCCTGCTGGGCACGGCCATCCAATCCGTAGAGGTCAAGCCGGACGGCACCCTGCTGCTGCAGACCAACCGTGGTCCGCTGGAACTGGATTTCCTGTTCTTCTCCACCGGTTTCAAGATCGACTGGAGCCTGCGCCGCGAGTTCAAGGACATCGCACCACACATCCTCAACTGGAGCGACCGCTACACCCCGCCGGCCGGTGAAGAAGACCAGGAACTGGCCGACTCGCCCTACCTGGGCCCGGTGTTCGAGTTCCAGCAGAAGACGCCGGGCAGCCTGCCGGGACTGGAGCGTGTGCACTGCTTCTGCTATCCGGCCGCCGCCAGCCATGGCACGGTGTCCGGCGACATCCCGGCCATCAGCGATGGCGCCTACCGCCTGGCGCAGGGCATCGCCGCGCTGATGTACAGCGAGGACATCGACTACCACTACCGCAACATCCAGGCCTATGAAGAACCGGAACTGGAAGGCGACGAGTGGAGCGAATCGCCCTGGGAGCTGCCCGCATGAGTGGGGCCATCGCAAAGAGCGTGCTGCAGGCGCTCATGGTGGTGCTGTTGATGACGGTGATCGTCTTCTTCGGCCTGCACATGATCGGCAACCCGGTCGATATCCTGATCGGCCAGGACGTCGACCAGGTGGACCGCCTGCGCATCATCAAGGAGCTGGGACTGGACCAGCCGGTGTGGCGCCAGTACCTGGCCTTCCTCAATGGCGCGCTGCACGGCAACCTGGGCAACAGTTTCGTCTACAACACCCCGGCCATCCTGCTGATCTTCCAGCGCCTGCCGGCCACGCTGGAGCTGGCCGTGGCCGCATTGCTGCTGGCGCTGGCGGTGGGCGTGCCGCTGGGGCTGTTTGCGGGCATGAAGCCGGATCATCCGGTCTCGCGCCTGGTGATGACCACCAGCATCTTCGGGTTTTCGCTGCCAACCTTCTGGATCGGGCTGATGCTGATCATGGCCTTCTCGGTCACGCTGGGCTGGCTGCCTTCGGGCGGACGCGGGCAGACCGCCGAACTGTTCGGTGTGCAATGGTCGTGGCTTACCGCCGATGGCTGGCGTCACATGATCCTGCCGGCCATCAACCTGTCGCTGTTCAAGATTTCGCTGGTCATTCGCTTGACCCGCGCCAATGTGCGTGAGGTGCTGCCGATGGACTACGTGAAGTTCGCCCGTGCCAAGGGCTTGTCCCCGGCGCGCGTGGTGCTGATGTACGTGCTGCGCAATACGCTCATCCCGCTGGTGACGGTGGTCGGGCTGGAGTTCGGCTCCACCATTGCCTTTGCGGTGGTTACCGAAAGCATCTTTGCGTGGCCGGGTGCGGGCAAGCTGATCCTGGACAGCATCAATGCGCTGGATCGTCCTGTCATCGTGGCTTACCTGATGGTGATCGTCTGCATGTTCGTCACCATCAACCTGGTGGTGGACGTGCTCTACAAACTGCTTGATCCGCGCGTGCGGGTGGAGGCCCGTGCATGAGCGCGCCGCAAACTGAAGTGACCATGACGCAAGAGCAGGTGCGCGCCCGCGTGGCCGAGCTGTCGGCCTTCCGGGCCCCGCGCCGCGAGTCCCCATGGCGGCGCGTGATGCGCCATTTCGTGGCCTCGCGCTCGGCCATGCTGGGACTGGTGATCGTGCTGCTGCTCATCGTCGGTGCCATTGCCGCCCCCTGGATCACGCCGCAGAACCCGTATGACCTGATGCAGCTCGATGTGCTCGATGCGCGCTTGCATCCTGGCACCATCAATGGCGCCGGCACCTATACCTATTGGCTCGGCACCGATGGCCAGGGCCGCGACCTGGTCTCGGCGATCCTCTATGGCCTGCGCATCAGCGTGGGCATCGGCGTGGGCTCGGCCCTGATCGCAGGCGTGATCGGCACGCTCATCGGCTTGCTGGCTGCGTATGCGGGCGGCAAGGTCGATACGGTGCTCATGCGCTTTGCCGACCTGGTGCTGTCCTTCCCCTCGATCCTGGTAGCGATGCTGATCCTGGCCTACGTGGGCAAGGGCATCTTCAACGTGATGGCCACGCTGGTGGTGCTGGAGTGGGCGTATTACGCGCGCACCGCACGCGGCCAGGCATTGGTGGAACGGCGCAAGGAATACGTGGAAGCCGCCAGGGGCCTGAACCTGTCTTCGTGGCGCATCATGGTGCGCCACATCCTGCCCAACTGCCTGCCGCCGCTGATCGTCATCGGCACCCTGCAGGTGGCACGCGCCATCACCCTGGAAGCGACCCTGTCCTTCCTCGGCCTGGGCGTGCCGATCACCGAACCCTCGCTGGGCCTGCTCATCTCCAATGGTTACCAATACATGCTCTCGGGCGAATACTGGATCAGCTTCTATCCCGGCATCACGCTGTTGGTCGTGATCGTGGCCATCAACCTGGTCGGCGACCGCCTGCGCGACATCCTCAACCCACGGTGGCAGAAATGAGCGCGCTCACTCTTGAGGTGCGCAACCTGCGCACGCATTTCTTCACGCCCGACGGCGTGCTGCCGGCGGTCGATGATGTTTCGCTGTCGGTCGGTCGTGGCCGCATCCTGGGTCTCGTGGGTGAATCCGGTTCGGGCAAGAGCGTGACCGGTTTTTCCATCCTCGGCATGGTCGATGCGCCCGGCCGCATCGTTGGCGGCGAAATCCTGTTCCAGGGCCGCGACCTGGTGAGCATGGACAAGACTTCGCTGCGGGAATTGCAGGGCAACCGCATCGCCATGATCTTCCAGGACCCGATGATGACCTTGAATCCGGTCCTGAAGGTGGAGGCGCAGATGGTCGATGCCGTGCTGGCGCACAGCAAGCTCAGCCGCCAGCAGGCGCGCGAACTGGCGCGCGATACCCTGGGCATGATGGGCATCGCCAGTCCGGAAGAACGGCTGCAGGCCTATCCGCATCAACTCTCGGGCGGCATGCGCCAGCGCGTGGCCATTGCCATCGCGATGCTGCACAAGCCCGACCTCATCATTGCCGATGAGCCGACCACGGCCCTGGATGTGACCATCCAGGCGCAGATCCTGTCGGAAGTGCAGAAGCTGGCGCGCCAGCATGGCACGGCGCTGATCTGGATCACGCACGACCTGTCGGTGGTGGCTGGCCTGGCCGATGAAGTGGCGGTGATGTATGCCGGGCGCATCGTCGAGCAGGGCAGTGTGGATGCGGTGCTCGATGCGCCGCTGCACCCCTACACGCAAGGCCTCATCGGCAGCCTGCCCAGCAACAACCGGCGCGGTGCGCGGCTGCGCCAGATTCCCGGGATGACGCCCAACCTGCTGCACCTGCCGCCGACCTGCGCCTTCGCTGCCCGCTGCGAGCGCCTGTCCCAGCAGTGCCTGGTGGCCCCCGCGATCAGCGAGCCACGGCCAGCGCACCGGGTGCGCTGCTATCACCCGACCCCAAGCATACAGAGCAACGAGCACCATGGATAAGGCCGTCATTCCCCTGATCGAAACCCGCGCCGTCAGCCGCCGTTTCGGCGAGCGCCGCCAGGGCTGGCTGGATCGCCAGTTGCAGGCACGCGGCTGGAGCCGCCCGCCGGCCGTTACCCACGCGCTGGACCAGGTGGACCTGAAGGTCTTGCCGGGTGAAGTGGTGGGGCTGGTCGGCGAATCGGGCTGCGGCAAGTCCACGCTGGGCCGGGTGGCCTGCGGCCTGCTCGATCCTTCCGATGGCCAGGTGCTGGTCAACGGCCGCGACCGTGCCAGCCTCAGCAGCAAGGAGGAGGCCGAGGCCCGGCTGCAGGTGCAAATGATTTTCCAGAATCCCTATGCCAGCCTGAATCCGCGTTTGCGCATCGACCAGATCGTGGGCGAAGCGGCACAAGTGAATGGAAAGGTCGAGGGCGACCTCGACGCCTATGTCTGCCAGCAGTTGCTGCGCGCCGGTCTCGATCCGGCCCTGCGCGACCGTTATCCGCACCAGTTCTCCGGCGGCCAGCGCCAACGCATCGGCATCGCGCGCGCACTCGCGGTGCAGCCGCAGATGCTGGTGTGCGACGAGGCCGTGGCGGCGCTGGATGTGTCGATCCAGGCGCAGATCCTCAATCTCTTCATGGATCTGCGCGAGCAACTGGGGCTGACCTATCTTTTCATCAGCCATGACCTGGGCGTGGTGGAGCACGTGTCTGACCGCGTGGTCATCATGTACCTGGGCCGCGTGGTGGAGAGTGCGCCGGTGGCCGAGCTGTTCGGCCAGCCCAACCACCCCTATACGCAGGCGCTGCTGGCCGAGGTGCCACGCATGGGCGCGCGCAAGAAGGAATTCACCGCCATCAAGGGCGAGATCCCCAGTCCGCTGAACCCGCCGACCGGCTGCCACTTCAACCCGCGCTGCCCGCACGCCACGCAGCGCTGCCGCGAAGAGCAGCCGCTGTTGCGCGAGATCGCACCGGGGCACATGAGTGCCTGCCATCTCAATGATGGCCGCTGAGATGATGTGAAACGATAGAAACGATAGAAACGAAGAACCGAGCAGTCAAGAACTTGGCAACCCCGCAGTGCTTCCACCCTGACCACAGAGGAACCCGACCATGAAGAAAACCCTCCTGACCCGCCTGCTCGCCGTCGCCCTGACCGGCGCCGCGCTGGCTGCCGCTGCCGACGCCGCGCATGCGCAGAACCTCAACATCGCCTTTGCCGATCCGCTCTCCTCGCTGGATCCGCAGCTGAACAACCACGCCGGCGACCGCTCGGTCGACCTGCATTTCTGGGACCTGCTGGTCCAGAACGATTACAACAAGCTGGTCCCCGGCCTGGCCGTGAGCTGGAAGAACATCGACCCCAAGACCTGGGAGTTCAAGCTGCGCCCCAACGTCAAGTGGCAGGACGGCAAGCCCTTCACTGCTGACGACGTGATCTTCTCCTACCAGCGCGCCCGCGCCGTACCGGGCAGCGTGGCCACCTTCGCCGGCTACCTGCGCACGGTGGAATCGGTCACTGCCAAGGATCCGCTGACCCTGGTCATCAAGACCAACATTCCCAACCCGGACCTGCCGCTGAACCTGGCCTCGGTGCACATCGTCAGCAAGCACGTGGGCGAGAAGTCCACCACCGAGAACTACAACAGCGGCGCGGCCGTGGTCGGTACCGGTCCCTACAAGTTCGTCTCCTACACCCCGGGCGACCGCGTGGTGATGCAGCGTAACGATGACTACTGGAACGGCAAGGCCCTGTGGGAAAAGGTCAACTACCGCTACATCAACAATGGCGCGGCCCGTACTGCCGCGCTGCTGTCGGGCGACGTGGACGTGATCGACAAGGTGTCGGTGTCTGACCTGGCCAAGCTGAAGCAGTCGCCCAACGTCAAGGTCTACCCCTACAACGGCCTGCGCGTGCTGCTGATCCAGCCGAGCTTCCACGAAGGCCCCAGCCCCTTCATCACCGACAACAACGGCAAGCAGCTGGAGAAAAATCCGCTGCTGGACGTGCGCGTGCGCCGTGCCATGTCGCTGGCCATCAACCGCAAGGCCCTGATCGACCGCATCCTGCAGGGTGCGGCCACCGAGGCCAACCAGTGGATGCCGGCCGATACCTTTGGCTACAACCCGGAGATCAAGAACATTCCCTTCGACGCCGCCCAAGCCAAGAAGCTGCTGGCCGACGCCGGATTCCCCGAAGGTTTCAAGCTGACCATCCACGTGCCCAACGACCGCTATCCGCAAGCACCGGAAACCATGCAGGCCGTAGCGCAGTTCTGGACCCGCATCGGCATCAAGACCCAGGTCGAAGTGCTGCCATGGGCTTCCTATTCCTCGCGTGCCAACAAGAACGAGTTCGCCGTCTCGGTGCTGGCTTGGGGTAACGGTACCGGTGAAGCCAGCTACGCGCTGGTCAACGTGCTGGGCACGGTCGATCCCAAGAAGGGCATCGGCGCCTCCAACTGGAACCACTACAGCAGCCCGGCAGTGGACAAGGCCCTGGCCGATTCGACCGCCGAGTTCGATGCTGCCAAGCGCGAAGCCATCCTGCGCGGCGCGGCCAAGACCGTCTCGGATGAGGTTGGCGTGATCCCGTTGTACCACTACCAGAACATCTGGGCGGCCAAGAAGGGCCTGAAGGTCACTCCCATCAGCAGCGACCGCACCACCGCCATGATGGTGACCCAGGACAAGAAGTAAGGCCATGCCCAACTTCTCCATCGAGGTCAGCCCGGCCGACGACCTGATCGACGTACCCCGCCGCATCATCGTGCGGGGTGCGCATCCGGGCGAGCCGGTGCGCATTTCCTCGGCCACCGTGCGCAACGGTGCGCAGTGGCGCAGCACGGCGTGCTACATCGCCGATGCCTACGGCCACGTCGATGTGAGCATGAACCCGGCCATCGATGGCGATTACTACGGCATCGATCCCATGGGTTTGCTGTGGTCGCAGAAGCCGGTGCAAGCCGGCCGTCGCGACAACTTCCACGCCGATGTCATGGCACCGCTGGTGACCACGCTGACCGTTTCCTCACTGGATCAGCCGGGCCTGGCGCCGTGCGCGCCGGCCAGTACCGAGCTGGTACAGCGGCTGGCCGCCGCCGGGGTGACCCGGCGCGAGGTACGCGAAGAGGGGCTGGTCGGCACCTTGTTCCTGCCGGCTACGCCCGGACCGCATCCGGCGGTGATGATCCTCAACGGGTCCGGTGGCGGCATCAACGAACCGCGTGCGGCCCTGTTTGCCTCGCGCGGGGTGGCCGCGTTTGCGCTGGCGTATTTCAAGGCGCCGGGTCTGTCAGATTACATTTCCAATACGCCGCTGGAGTATTTCGAACGCGGACTGGACTGGCTGCGCGCCGAAGTGCAACCGCTGCACGATTTCGTCGCCATCAGCGGCCAGTCGCGCGGTGGCGAACTGGTGTTGCTGCTGGGGGCGACCTTTCCGCAGAAGATCTCGGCGGTGCTGGCCTATGTGCCCAGTGCGCTGGTGCACAGCGGCCAGAACGCGGCCGATCCGGCAGTCGGCCGCGAAGGCCCGACCTGGCTGCTGCGCGGCCAGCCCTTGCCGCATCAATGGCAGGACAACCGCACCGCCAGCTGGACGCCGTTTGACGAAGGCCCGGCACCGCATCGCCACGAGCTGGCCATGCTGACCGCGCTGCAGGACGAGGAAGCGGTGGCGCGTGCCCGCATCCCGGTGGAGAAGATCGCCGCACCGGTGCTGCTGCTGTCGGCCACCGATGATGGCTCCTGGCCCTCCAGCCTGTATTGCGCGATGGTCAAGGACAAACTAACTGCGGTGTCCCACCCGTGGCCGGTGGTGTGGCGCAACTATGCGCATGCCGGCCATTCGATCCTGTTCCCCTTCGTCCCGACCACGCAGACCACGTATGCGCATCCGGTCTCGGGGCGCATCAGTACCGGTGGCGGCGAACCCGCCGCCAATGCCCGCGCCGATCTCGACGCCTGGCAGCAGGCGCAGCACTTCCTGCGCGACGCGCTGGCCAGGCATTCATCCACAAAGGAAAACGCATGAGTACCCCCGTCTACGACATCAGCAAGGATGTCATCGACCAGCTGGCCGGCCTGGCCGCTGGCAGCCCCCTGCACGGCCTGCGCCATCAGCGCGACAAGGTGGCCGTGGCGTCGCAGGGCAGTTATGACACCCTGTTCGACCCGGCCCTGGAAGGCATCGGCCTGGACGAGCGCCTGCTGGTGGCGCTCTACGCCTGCCGCCTGGCTGGCGCATCCGACCTGGCCGCGCATTACCGTGCCCGTGCAGAAGCGGTGCCGGCCGATGCTGCGCAACTGGCTGCGGCTGACAGCGGTGAGCCTGAGCAATTACCGGAGGGCCGTCTGCGCGCCATGCTGGTCTTCACCCGTGCGCTGACGCAGCGTCCGGTGGAAGGTGACAAGGCCGCCATTGAAAAGCTGCCGGCGGCAGGCATCAGCACGCCGGCGGTGGTGGCACTGTCGCAGCTGATCGCTTTCGTGTCCTATCAATTGCGCGTGGTCGCGGGCCTGAAGGCCATGCGTGCTGCGGCGGCCCAACAAGGAGAGTCGGCATGAGCGAGATCATCAAGGCCAACGGTTTTACCAATGAGACCCTGGAATGGGATGCCTGGCTGGACGTGATCGAGCTCGACGCGGCCAGCGAAGACCAGGTCAAGGTGCTGGAAGAAAGCCATCCCAAGGCCAAGACCTCGGACTACTACCTGTTCCTGGCGCACCAGCCTGACATCCTGCGCCAGCGCTCGGCGGCCTTCAACGCCATCATGTATGCGCCGGGTGGCCTCTCGCGTGCCGAGCGCGAGCTGGGTTCGCTGGTGGTGTCGCGCATCAATGGCTGCGTGTATTGCGCTTCCGTTCATGCGCAGCGTTTCGAGCAGCTGGCCAAGCGCAACGATACGGTGCGCCAGGTGTTCGATACGCCCTATGGTGCCGGTGTGGATGCGCGCGAGCAGGCCATTGCCAAGTTCTCGGCGGAGCTGACCGAGGCGCCGGGCGAGATCGGGGCGGACCAGATCAAGGCCTTGTATGAGGTGGGCTTGAATGAACTGGAAGTGCTGGACCTGATTCACTCGGTGGCCATCTTTGCCTGGGCCAATCGTTTGATGCTCAACCTGGGCGAGCCGGTGTTTGCCGATGGCAGCCAGGCTGAAGCCAAGTAAATCATTTCCATGAGGAGACAGTGATGCACATTCCGGATCATCTGGTCTATGCCGAGACCCATGAATGGGTCAAGCTTGAAGACGATGGCACGTTGACCATCGGCATTACCGATTTCGGCCAGGAGCAGTTGGGGCCGCTGGTGTATGTCGATATGCCGGCGGTGGGCAAGGTGTTGGCGAAGGGGGCCGAGTCGGGCATCGTCGAGTCCAACAAGACGGCGTCGGACTTGCATGCCCCGGTTGATGGCGAGGTGATCGCCATCAACGAGCTGCTGGTAGAGACGCCTGATGCCATCAATGGTGCGCCGTATGAGCAATGGATCTTCAAGCTCAAGCCGGCTGCGCCATTTTCGACTGAGGGTTTTCTTGATGCGGCGGGTTACATCAAGCTGATTTCCTGAGACGCTTTTGCGTTCACGAGGCCGATGCGGCGGCGCGGATGTCGAAAGCGCCGCCGGTCTGTGCGCGGTCACGCAAGGTGACGGCGTTCTTGCCCAGCAGGGGGAAGACCAGTTCGGCAAAGCGTATCGCTTCTTCCAGGTGCGGGTAGCCGGAGAGGACGAAGGTATCCACGCCCAGGTCCACATATTCCTGCAGGCGTTCGGCCACGGTGGCTGCGTCGCCCACCAGCGATGTGCCGGCACCGCCGCGTACCAGGCCCACACCGGCCCACAGGTTGGGGGCGATTTCCAGTTTGTCGCGGCGTCCGCCGTGCAGGGCGGCCATTCTTTGTTGTCCCACTGAATCCATCTTGGCGTAGTTCTGCTGGGCGCGGGCGATGTCTTCGTCGGTGAGTTTGCTGATGAGGCGTTCGGCGTCGGCCCAGGCTTCGGCCGTGGTTTCGCGCACGATGGCATGCAGGCGTACGCCGAACCTGACGGTGCGGCCTTGCTTGGCGGCGCGTTCGCGGACGTCTTCGATCTTCTGTTTGACGGCAGCGGGTGGTTCGCCCCAGGTGAGGTAGGCGTCCACATGCTTGGCGGCAAGGTCGTGCGCAGCAGGGGAGGAGCCGCCGAAATACAGCGGCGGGTAGGGCTGTTGTATGGCCGGATGGAACAGCTGGCCGTTGCGGATGCGGAAGTGTTTGCCTTCGTAGTTGACGGTCTCGCCCTGCAGCAACTTGCGCCAGATGGTGAGGTATTCGTCGGCGGCTTCGTAGCGTTCGTCGTGTTTCAGGAAGACGCCGTCGGCTTCCAGTTCCGTGGCATCTCCTCCTGGCACGACATTGAGCAGGAGGCGGCCGTTCAGGGCCTGGTCCAGTGTCGCGGCTTGTCTTGCCGATGGGCCGGGGCCGCCCAGGGACGTCCTCAGGGCTACCAGCAGCTTGATGCGCTGTGTGACCGGGACCAAGCTTGCGGCTACTACCCAAGGGTCCAGGCAGGAGGCGCCCGTCGGGATCAGCAGGCCGTCATAGCCCAGCGTTTCGCTCGTTATCGCTATCTGGCGCATGTAATCCAGCGTGGGCGCACGGCCGAAATCGGATTTGCCCAGGTAACGAGTGTCGCCCGACGTGGGGAGGAACCAGAAGAGTTCTAATGACATGCCAGAGTTTCCTTTTGCATTTTTCGCTTTGGCGTTATTAGAGCGCTCTGTTGTCTTTCTGGCTAAGAATGTTTTCTTCTTTCCTTAGTTGGTTTTTGGTTTTTGTTGTCTTGGCTGGGGGTTTTTCTGGTTGGTCGGTTTGGGGCAGTCTGCACGGAAATCTGTCCTGCGCTCTAGCTTAATTCTTATCATTCTCCGGTCGGGAGAACGCGCCGGGGGCGGCCCGGCAGCCGCTCACTTTTCTTGTCTCGCCAAGAAAAGTAAGCAAAAGAAGGCGACCCCAAAGAGCCAGCCCTCCTGCGGAGGGTCCCCGTCGCAGCGAAGCGAAAAGTGGGAAGGATAGAGTCGCTTCGCTCCGACTATCCTTCTGATCCACTTTTCGCTCCGCTGCGACGGCTGGCTCTATGGGGACGGCACCCCCACGGGCTCGCCTTCGGCCTCGCGAGGTCTCCGACTCGCCTTCGGCTTTGGGTTGGCTCGCCTGCGGCATCGACCTTTTGATGGTTCCCACTCCCGTTTTGGGTTTGGATTTTCTTTTTTTCTTTTTTCTTTTTCTCGTTTTTTGTTTTTTTTAAATAATTTCCGTCCGTTCCACCTGAGTAGTCGCTTAGCGACGTATCGAAGGCTAGAGAATGCCAAGGCAAAGCCGAAGGCGAGTCGGAGGTATTGCGATGCCGAAGGCGAGCCGTCTCGGCCGTCCGCATCTGCGCCGCCGCTTCAGAGGCCAATAAAACGGATCAGAAAAATAACCGGAGCGAAGCGACTTTATTTTTCCCGTTTTATTGGCCTCTGAAGCGGGGACCCTCCGAAGGAGGGCGGTGCAGTTGCGGTCGCCTTCTTTTGCTTACTTTTCTTGGCGAGACAAGAAAAGTGAGCGGCTGCCGGGCCGCCCCCGGCGCGTCCTTCCGACCGGAGAAAGATAAGAATTAAGCTAGAGCGCAGGAAGAAATTCTGTGCAGACTACGCCAAACCGAACAACCAGAAAAGCACCCAGCCAAGACAAGACAAAACCAAATCAACCACCGATCAAAGCCCCGCGATATTCCCCAATCCATTTGGCAAACAATTGCGCCTCAGCCCCCGCCTGCAAGCTGATCCCAAGGTAGTAGGGCGCGAGGGTCAAACGCCATTCGGGGAAGGGACAAACAAGCCGCCCCGACCGCAGATCGTTATCCGCAAGAGATACAGGCGACAAGGCCACCCCCAACCCATCCATGACCGCCTGCAACACAAAATGCACGTGATCGAAATGCAGCATCGCCTGCGAACGTGATCGCTTCAAACTGGCCAGCTTGCGCCAGTCCTCCCAGTCATTGCGCCGACTACGCGACACCAGTACGGTGTGCCGCGCCAACTGCGACACATCCTCCAGCGGCATCGATTGCAACAGTGCAGGAGAAGCCACCAGCACCAGCTCATCCTCCATGAACCGCTGCACCTTCAGGGTCTCAGGCCAGTTGGTCTCCCCCCGCCGGATCGCGATATCAAACGAAGAGCCCGCCTTGCCCACGGTCGCCGTACTGGTCACCACCTGGGGCGCGATCCCCGGATACCGCTCCACGAAATCGGACAAATGCGGAATCAGCCACCGCACCGCAAACGAAGGCCGCACATTGATGACCACCGTGCGCGTAGGCGCATCCCGCATCACCCGCCGCGCCGCATTGGCCAGGATATCGAGCGCCGGACTGGCCTCCTCGAAGAACTGCCGCCCACGCTCGGTCAGCAAGACCTGCCGCGTACGCCGCTCGAACAAGGGCATGCCCAGATAGTCTTCAAGATTCTTGATCTGGCGACTGATCGCGCCATGTGTGACATTGAGTTCCTGCGCCGCAAGCGTGAAACTCTGGTGACGGGCTGCTGCCAGAAAGGCGCGGATGGCATTGAGCGGAAGAGTGAGATCGGCCATGCGTCAAATATTATCACGCATGCCCGGAATTAATATCGTTTGTCAGCCCATCCCGCGCAGCGCATCATCGGCCCCCATGACCACGCCAGACCACCGCCAGGCCGATATCGATTCTCGCCACGCCGCCATGTCGCTGTCGGCCGCCTTGCCTTGCGATATCGTCCTCTACCTGCTGCTCCCCATGTACGCCGCCCAGTTCCACGTCAGCCTCGCCGAGGCCGGCGTGCTGCTCGCGGCCAACCGTCTGGTGCGCATCGTCGGCTATCGCTGGGTCGCCAGCTTCTACGCACAACGCGGCGACCGACCCACCTGCACCCTGGCCGTCTGTGCCGCCATCCTCTGCGCCCTCGGCTATACGGTGGCCAGCGGCTTCTGGGCACTCCTGCCACTGCGCCTGCTCTGGGGCATGGCCTTCGCCGGACTGAACCTCTCCACCCAGGCCATGTCCACCGCCACCCCCCAAGGCGCAGCCCGCCGCTCCGGACGCTCGCGCGGCGTGATCGCCATCGGCCCCATGCTCTGGCTGCCCACCGCCGCACTGCTGGCCCCCCACATCGGACCGCGCATGGTGTTCGCGCTGGTGGCGACCACCGCGCTGCTGGGCCTGCTGGCCGCACGCCGCCTGCCTCAGCACGCCTACGCACCGCCCCAGCCCCGCCGCTGGAAGCTGCCCAATGCCCTCGATTGGTGGTCCTTCCTCGAAGGGCTGACGCTGGATGGCCTCTTCATCGTCGGCCTGGCCTACATGAGCAAGCAATCCTTCGGGGCCGACGGCGAACTGGTGGCGGGGATATTGATGGCGCTGCGCTACGCCGGGGAAATCGTCTTGAGCCCCCTGGGCGGCTGGCTCGCCGAACGCTTCGGCGCAGTCAAGGTACTGGTGACGCTGTCACTGGCGACCTGCCTTGCGCTGGTCGGGTTCGGCGGTGGTTTGCTGTGGCTCTTCGCCGGCCTGATCGTGATCCTGCGGGCCCTGCAACTGCCGTTGCTGGCCCCCATCGTCGCCGCCCGCACACCGCCCGCGCAGCGCGTCCATGCGCTGGCAGGAAGAGCGATCTGGCGGGATATCGGTGCCGGCATGGGGCCGATGCTGGCCGGGCTGCTGCTGCCGGTGATGTCCTCGCTCTGGCTCTACAGCCTCTCGGCAACGGCCCTGGCATTGGCCGCGATTGCCTGCGGCCGCGCCCCGGTGCCGCAGGCGGCGGCCACGCAGGGGCAGCAGGGCGGCTGAAAGCCGAAACGCCCTCAGGGCTGGCGGCAATCGCTCAACATCTCCGCCTGGGAGATGTTGCTGCCGGGCGGTACGCTGTGCGTGAGCCAGACGTTGCCGCCAATGACCGAGCCGCGCCCGATGGTGATGCGGCCCAGCAGCGTCGCGCCGGCATACACCACCACGTCATCCTCGACGATCGGGTGACGCGCAATCCCCTTGACCAATGAACCGTCCGGCTCCTGCGGGAAACGCTTGGCGCCCAGCGTCACGGCCTGGTACAGGCGCACGTTGCGACCGATGATGGTGGTCTCGCCAATCACCACCCCCGTGCCATGGTCGATGAAGAAGCTGGGCCCGATCTGCGCGGCCGGGTGGATGTCGATGCCGGTGGCCGAATGCGCGATGTCGGCGATGAGCCGCGCCAGCAGCGGTGCTCCCAGCTGATGCAGGGCATGCGCCAGGCGGTGATAGATGATCGCCGTCGTGCCCGGATAGCACAGCAGGATCTCCGAAATGCTGGAGGCCGCCGGATCGCCGTGATACGCGGCCTGGATATCGCTGACCAGGATGTCCCGCACCGACGGCAACTGGTGCGCAAAGTCCCGCGTGATGGCCGTGGCACGTTCACGCAGCAGGCCATCCTCTTCCACGTCGCTGCTGAAATAGAGGCTACGCCGCACCTGCTCGCGCAGGATGGACAACGCGGTATTCAACTGGCTCCCAACGAAATAATCGATGGTCTCATCGGATAAATCGGTATGGCCGTAATGCGTGGGGAACAGTGCCGCCTGCAGATGCTGCAGCAGCTTCTGCATCGCTTCCCGCGAGGGCAGCTCGCGGATCTCGCCGCGGTAGCGGATCTTGTTGGTGACTTCGCGCGAGGTACGCAGGCCGGCGACCACGGCAGACAAGCCCAGGCCCGCAGACTCGACCGAGTCAGCCAGCGCGTTCAGTTCGGGGATGTGAGTAGGTTCCATGCCCGCATCCTATCAAAAATGCGCGCGCGGTGCCGGGCAGGGCCGGGATGCTATCAAAGGGGGAATGCAGGAAGGGAAACAGGGGGAGAGAGATTCGCGGCGCCCAGTTCTATCTGAAAAGTGGCGCCGCTGTTGAATCTGCTATGGGTATGGACTTTAACCTTGAATGAAGGTTCCTGCAAAGGATCATTGCGCATATCCATATGCCAATTTGATCTGCCGCAAATCCTCCCCTCCCGGCCTCCCGGGCCGATGCGCATCGTCGCCCCTCAGGAATTTCCTGATCGGTTTGGCCCGCGCGTCAGGAAGCTCCCGATATGGGCCGGCCAGGCAAACACGTAAAGTTCACCCATACCAGATGCAGCAGTGGTGCTGCACCTTCCCGGCCAGCGGCCCGGAACGTGACTCTGGCCGAATTGTTGTGCCGACGTCCCGTGCATGCCGTGCCGGGACATCGCGACAGGATTACCGGGAAGCCCTGAGGGGGGCTTACTTTTGGGCGTACTTCCGCAAGGAAGTGCGCCTTTTTTTTGTTTGTGATGCAATACGGGCTCCATCAGAATTGTTAACCAGGGAGGAGCTTTCATGCCTGAGCTGTGTATTGTCCCGTCTCCACGGGCGCTGCTGTTGCTGCTGTCCGTCTTGCTGATTCCCGCCGCAGCGGCGCGCGCCCAGGTTCCCGTGGCGGTGCCGGCGGCCGTCCCGGTGCCGGCGGCGGCTGCGCCCACTCCGGTGGCCAGCGACATCACACGCAGCTGTGCTGCCGGCAGCGGCTGTGTGCTGACCTGCCTGAACATGGCTGCAGAAACCGTCATGACCGAGACCGCCACGCGGGCAGTGCGCATCATTTCGCTCTCCAACGGCAACAGCGAATTCCGCATGGACAACGGCAATGCCGGCATCAACGTGATTCTGGTTTCGCATGACAACCTGATGTGCAAGCTCAGCGGTGGCATTTGATGTACGGCCTGTTCGCACTTGATCGCTCGCAGATCAGGTGTGAAAAGCGCCTAGTTGCCGAGCAGTTTTTCCCTTACCGATTCTTCCTCTGCATGTGTGGCGCTGGCCCGCACCAGGTCGGACAGCGACAGCATGCCCACCAGCAGCCGCCGCTCCGGGCCCGCCACCACCGGCATGCGCGCCACTCCCTGGCGCGCCATCGCACCGGCCGCGGCGCGTGCGCTCAGGTGCGGCAGCAGATAGCCGCTTTCCGGCTCCAGCAAGGTGCCGCAGCCCTCGGCCGGATCAGCGGACTGCAGGCGGCTCAGGGCGACCATGCCGACCAGGCGTCCGTGGGCGGTCACCGGATAGTAGCGGTGCACGCGCTCGGCCCTGCGGCACAGCGCCAGCGCTGCACCGGCCGGCAGCACCGCCTCCAGCGCCTGGGGCGTTGACATCAGGTCGTCCACATGGACCCGCTCCAGCGGGTCGACCCCGTATTCGCGATGCACATGCAGCCCGCGTCGCGCGATCTTCTCGGTCATGATGGAGCGCTTCATCCACAGCACGTTCACGCCATAGGCCACGGATGTGGTGGCAATGAGCGGCAGCAAGGCATTGCCCGCATGCGTCAGCCCGAAGGCAAAGACGATGGCCGTCAGCGGCGCACCCAGCACGCTGCCCAGCACTGCGGCCATGCAGGCCAGCGGCCACAGTCCCGGCGAGCCGCCCGGCAGCCACGGCGAGAGCACCAGGCCCAGGCCGGGGCCCATCATCAGCAGTGGTGCCAGCACCCCGCCCGAGGTGCCCGAGCCCAGCGCCAGCAGCCAGATCACCGCCTTCACCAGCAGCAGGGCCAGCGCCGCCGACACCAGCATGTGCTGGTTCAGCAGGTCGGCGATGACGTCGTAGCCCACGCCTAGTGCACGCGGCTGCCACAACCCGCCGAGACCGACCGCGATGCCGCCCAGCGCCGGCCACCACATCCAGTGCAGCGGCAGGCGATGGAACCCATCCTCGATGCGATAAAGCGCCAGCGTCAGCACGGCCGCCAGTACCCCGCTGGCCAGTCCGGCTGCAAGGCAGGACAGCAGCGCCACCGGGGCGACGGGCGCGACATCCAGCGGAAACAGCACCCCGCCTTCGATCAGCCATGGCCGCACGAAGCCTGCGATGGCGCAAGCCCCTGCAACCGGCAGCAGGCTGCGCGGGCGCAGTTCGAACAGCAACAGCTCCACCGCCAGCAGCAACGCAGCCAGGGGTGTGCCGAAGATGGCCGTCATGCCGGCGCAGGCACCGGCGACCAGCAAGGTTTTGCGCTCGGCGGCGGTGAGGTGCATCCACTGCGCCAGCAGTGAACCGAGGGAGCCGCCGGTCATGATGATCGGACCTTCGGCGCCAAAGGGGCCGCCACTGCCGATGACGATGCCCGACGATAGCGGCTTCAACAACGCAACCTTGGGCGACATGCGGCTCTTGCCGAAGAGGATCGCCTCAATCGCTTCCGGAATACCGTGGCCACGGATCTTGTCGCTGCCGTAGCGCGCCATGAGTCCGACGATGAGGCCACCGATCACCGGTAGCAGCGCCGCGATCCAGCCCTGCGTGTGCGCGGCGGGCGAGCTGGCCTGCACCGACAGGCGCTGGAAGTAGAACAGGTTGGTGAAGAGTGCAATGAGCTTCAGGAGCGTCCATGCCGCGCCAGCCGACAGCAGGCCGATGGCCGCCGCGATGGCGCACAGCAGGGGGAGCCGCCGGTCGGCGGTGTAGTCGCGTTTGTGTTTCATGAAAGTGCCGGGTTCAGGATCGTTGGAGGCGCGTGGTTGTGGTGACGTCGCCAGGCTTGGAAGGGGCTGGGAGGCAAATATATCACAACATGATATAAATAGCCTGGCACTGGATCGGCTGTGGCTGGTATGCATGGCGCGACTTATCCGCTTTCCTTCTATGCACAGGAGGAATGATTCGTTCGCAGCCTGCAGGGGGCTGGCTAAGCTGTGAGCCTTGACGTATCGACCTCAACCATGAACGACGGAGTCCCCATGCCGCAGTACGAAGACAAACACCAGCGCGCCCTCGCCACCGTGGAATTGAACAGCAAGCGCCGCCGCCTCATCGGTGCCGGGTTGGCTCTGGGGGCTGCCGGTGCCGCTGCGGCCTTCAGTCCACGCCGGGCGCATGCGGCCACGCGGCAGTTGCGTGTGGGGTATCAGAAAGGGGCGCTGAGCATCATTCGCGCGCATGGCACGCTGGAGCAGCGGCTGGCCCCGCTGGGGGCCACCGTGAAGTGGGTGGAATTCAGCGCCGGCCCGGTGCAGCTGGAAGCGCTGGGTGCCGGCTCGATCGATTTCGGCGACGTGGGCGAAGCGCCGCCCATCTTTTCGCAAGCAGCCGGCACGCCCCTGGTCTACGTGGGCGCGACGGTGCCGCGTCCCTATGTGGAAGCGGTGCTGGTCAAGGACGACAGCCTGCAGAAGCCGGCGCAGTTGAAAGGCAAGCGCATCGCCCTGAACAAGGGTTCCAACGTGCATTACTTCCTGGTCAAGCTTCTGGAAAAGCACGGCCTGCACTATGGCGACGTGACCCCGGTCTGGCTGGCGCCGGCCGATGCGCGTGCGGCCTTCGAGCGCGGGTCGGTAGACGCCTGGGCCATCTGGGAGCCTTACCTGGCGGCGGCCCAGCAGACCTTGAAGGCGCGCATCCTGGCGGATGCGGATGGGGTGGTGAAGAACCGCGCCTATTATTTTTCGACCCGCGATTACGCCCGCGACAATGGCGACCTGATCCGCATCGCGCTGGAAGAGCTGGCCAAGGTCGATGAGTTTGCCAAGACGCGGCCAGATGATTACGCCAGCGAACTGGCGGGCATCCTCGGGCTGCCCAAGAGCGTGCTGGACGTGGTGGTACGCCGCTACACCTACGGCACGCTGCCGATCACCCAGGCCATTCTCGACGAGCAGCAGCAGATCGCCGATACCTTCCTCGATCTCAAGCTGATCCCGAAGAAGATCAACCTGCGCGAGACGGCACCGCCCTGGCTGGCTTAATCCACTCACGCTCCAAGAACAAGGCCGCCGCAGGAGCACCCTGCGGCGGCCTTGTCGTCATGGCGGACCTGAAAGGGATCAGGCCTTGAACTGCAGCGCGTTGGTCAGGTCCCCCATGGGTTGCTGGCCGCGCGCGATCATGGCGTCGTCACGTTGCTTGAGGCCATCGAGCTTTTCCAGGCCGAAGGTACGGGTGATGAGGCGCAGGATGGAAGCGGTGTCGTAGATTGTGTGATCGACCGTCCCCTTGCGGGCGAAGGGCGAGATCACCAGCGCCGGCACGCGCGTACCCGGACCCCAGCGGTCGCCCTTGGGCGGGGCCACGTGATCCCACCAGCCGCCGTTCTCATCGAAGGTGATGACCACCACCATGTTCTTCCACTGCGGGCTGGCCTGCAGGCTCTTGACGATGTGGGCGATGTGGCGGTCCCCCGAGGCGATGTCGGCGTAGCCAGCGTGCAGGTTGAGGTTGCCTTGCGGCTTGTAGAAGGTCACCGGCGGCAGGCGGCCCGCTTCGACATCGGCCAGGAAGCGGTTGGTACGCGACTCGTCGCCCAGGCCGCCATCCCGCAGGCGCTTGTTGCGCTCGGCGGGGTTTTCCGGACCCAGGTTCTTGAAGTAGTTGAACGGCTGGTGGTGGTACTGGAAATTGGGGATCTTGGGGATGCCCTTGGAATCCTTGAACTCATCCAGCGTGGCCTGCCAGGCGCCGGCATACCAGGCCCAGTCGATGCCTTTCTTGCTGAGCTTGTCGCCGATGTGCTCGTGCGTCTGCGGCACCAGCACACTGGGCTGGTTCGGTTCGGCATAGGCCGGGTTGTTGCGGTCGCGGCTCCAGGTCGGCCAGTACGGCGGGGCCATGGTGTTGACGGCGTAGCCGTCCGGCGTCAGCGCGCTGGGGCCGAACTTGGGCGGGCCTTGCAGGGCGCTGGCCGGGCTGCCTTCGGCAGGTACCAGTTCCGGCGAGAGCGGATCATTGTTTTTGGTCTTGGCCACTTGCGTGCGCGAGACCGAGCTCATCACGTTCGGATAGTAGGGGGCAGTGGCGCAGATCAGGTACTGGTGGTTCAGGAAGGAACCGCCGAAGGCGCCCTGGAAGAAGTTGTCGCACAGCACGAACTCGCGCGCCACATCCCACAGGCGCAGGTTGTAACGGGTATCCGCATAGTGGCCCATGGTCAGGCCACCGGAATCGGCCCAGGCCACGAAACCATCGTTCTTGCCACCGTTGATCTGCATCTGGTTCTGGTAGAACACGTGCCACAGGTCACGCGTGACCAGGCTCAGGGGCAGGGCTTCGCCTTGCGGGCCCTTGAGGGCGTAGGGGGCGTTGGGCAAATTGGTCTGGTATTGCTTGCCGCCGGCATAGTTGACGCCTTCCACGCTCTGGTCCTGGATCAGCACGCCGTTCCAGGCCGGCGGCAATTCCTTGAGCAGGCTGCCGTCCCGGTCGCGCTGCTGGTAATCCGATGGCTTGAGCGAGGAGAGCGGTTTTTCCAGGCCGGGGAAATCGGCGAAGAGATTGTTGAAGCTGCGGTTCTCGGCGTAGATCACCACGATGGTCTTGACGTTCTCGCGCAGGGCGCGGTCCAGCGCGGCGGACTCGGCCGGGTTGCCGCTGGGGTAGGGGACCGGTCCCTGGCCTTCGGTGGCGCAGGCGGCCAGGGTCGTGCCGGCACTGAGGGCAGCCATGCTGCCCAAAAAGCGGCGGCGGCCGGGTTGTTGCGGGATAGCGGGGGTATCGCTGGACGCAGGCTGGCTGCCGGCGATGTCGTCGTCGTGCTTGCTCATGGATGGGTTTCCTGTCGGATATTGTTGTGAGGTTTGGCGCGTTGCGGGGGCAGCTTAGCGCGACCTTGTGACAAGGATGTGTCTTTTCGCTCAGGCTTGCAATCAAGAAAATGACGAAACCTGCACCAAGAGACAGTGAAAGATTAGGTAAAACAAAGGCTAGGATGCAGTCCATGCGCCGCGCTCGGCCTAGAATGCGGCGACCGCCCCGGTTGCGCCGGGTATTCGAGGCCCGGGGACGGGTCAGGCGGGTCGGCCTTGCCAGGGGATGGCAGGCCGTGCCGATGCCGTTGCGGCTTTGTTTGTCGAGGGATTCATCATGCTTAAAGTTGTCCAAAATTTACTCATCGGTGCGAGCTACTGTGCCTGCATGCTTTTCATGCTGGTGTTGGCCATTTCCGAGCCACTCCGGTGAGATCAGCGGGCAAGATCCAGTGTTGCCCGCTACCGTCGCTGCAGTGACCTAGCGGCGCTGCAGGACCGGCTTGCCTGAGCGGTTGACCGCGATGAACAAGCCCATCAATGCCACGAAGGCCGCCAGCAGCAGGCTGGCGTTGAGGATCACGCGCGGGTAGCCGAGCGCGTTGACGTCGATGAAGGGGTACGGGTAGAAGCCCGAGAGCGCCCCGCGCCACAAGGTCAGCAGCAGGTAGCCCAGCGGGTAGACCAGCCACAGCAGCGACTTCCGTAGCGATGCCTGGAAGACCGGCACGAAAAAAATCCAGTACACGATCGCCAGCAGCGGCACCACGGTGTGCAGGCTCTCGTTGACCAGCGCCCGGAACCCGGTCGGGGTCCAGAGGTGGCGCAGCAGCAGGTTGTAGGCGATGCCCACGAAGGCGAGGTAGGTCACCACGGCCGAGATGACCGCAGGTTGCCGGAAGAACCTGCTCATCGGCGACTTCAACGACAGCGCCAGCGACGTAAAGCACAGGGCGCTCATGAGGATGGTGAGGTTGGTCAGGTACATGGTCAGCCGGTCCAGGCCATCGAGCACCCCGCCGCCGCGCGCCAGCAGGCGGTTGATGGTGATATCGGTCTGCGCCACGAAGGCGAACCAGCTGATGAGGGCGATCAGGGCGGCCAGGGTGCGTGCCGCGGTGGAATGGCGGCGCGCCGGAAAGAGGTGGGCGCCAAAGGAATCCAGCGATTCCGGCGAGGGGATCCTATCGTTGCTCATGGTGTCGTCAGGGAAGAGGGGGAGGGCCCGGCACGTGGGCTCAAAGCCGCCTGCGCCGGGCAATGGGTCACATCATAAATCGGCAGCCGCGCTTGTGCTTGCCCGATGACATTCCTTTTCAACGCTTACATCACGACACATCGTTCGCAGCCGCTTGGGCGGCCGGCGCCATGGTTGCTCGCCGAGGCCAACATGGCACCCAGGAGCATGAAACTGGCTCATCCGTAGAGTGAATTGTGCTCATCCGTGCCTGCCTCAGGTTTGCTGTCCGGCCAAATTATTTCCGGGGCAGGTGGTTCGCGAATTCTAAGTATTTTGACCTGATCGAAAAGCGAATGCAGATCATCATCGAAGTATTAATATTCGATGAAAGCCATATCCAGAGCGGATCTTGGTGATGAGGGTGTCGCCGTGAGGCGACGCCTGTGCTCTAACAACTGTTACATTTTTTTTAGTTACAAGGCGCTTCAAAATATAAATAATTTGCCCTGTAATTACTGCGAAATGCACCGCTGGAAAACAGTCTCCACTGTTACAAATTTGCGGTGAACTTTGCAAAAGGCATCCTGCCGAATCGCACAGGTTTCCTCGCGGACAATGTCCGGATGCATCGTGTTCGGGCGCTCCGTTTTGCTCCATTCCGAAGGTGGATGTTCGGGAGGGAACCTCTTTGTCGTCATGTCGGCCTTGTCGGCACTGCGACACGCCGCCCCATGTTGCCGGTCTTCCCGATGACCGTGCGGGGCGATTTCAGCCACCGCGCTTGCGGTGAGCGTCATGACCTTGTCGTGCGCATCTTGGCGCAGGCTTATTTTTCGCGCGTAGATTTTTACGCATCAGGCACACCCATTTCAGGAGATCACATGCTTCGCTCGGAATCCCTCTTCGGCAAACGCGAAACCAGTTCGACCAATTCCCCGTTCAGCAGTGCGGGCAACGTTTCTTCTACACCAGGCGGCAATGTGACCAGCGTGAACAAACCTACCCAGTATCCTTCTTCCGTTTCCAACACTGCGCCTGCCGCGACCGAGGAGAGCGGCAGCAAGCTGACCGTGGGCCCCAACATCAAGGTCAAGGGCGAGATCGAGGACTGCGACACCTTGGTCGTCGAAGGCAAGGTGCAAGCCACCATCAACTGCCGTGTGGTGCAGATTGCCGAGCGTGGTGCCTTCAAGGGTTCGGCGGAGATCGACCTGGCCGAGATCCGTGGCGAGTTCGATGGTGACCTCACCGTGCGCCAGAAGCTGGTGATCTATTCCAGCGGCAAGGTGACCGGCAAGATCCGTTACGGCAAGCTGGTGATCGAAGAGGGTGGACAACTGGCCGGTGACCTGCAGGTAGGCGGTGGTCACGAGCAGAAGGATCTGTTGCAGAAGACGGCATGAGCTCCCCTGCGGATGGTGGCGGGCACGCAGTCCCGCGCGCCGTCCGGTGAGGAGGCCTCTTGAGGCCGGGCCGGTAGTGTGTTTTTCCGGCTTTGTTTCTTTTTGGAAATAATTGACGGGGCAGGGCGCGATTTGTTGTCAAATCGTGCCGATCTGTCGTGATTTCTGTCGGAATGACCTCGCTTTGACGCGTCTGGCGTGCGTTTGCGTGTGCCGGATTTGTCCGCATGGCCCGGCCGTGCGACAATAGCGCCTTTCGTCCTTTTGCCCGGTCAGCCGGGCCGGTATCGTCCTTGCGTGGCGCTGCCGATGGGACGCTGGCGCATCTCGGTTTCATTCCTCAGTTCACTCATGGCTCACCCGGAATACATTCTTACCTTGTCCTGCCTGGACCAGCGCGGTATCGTGCATCGCGTCTCGGGCTTCCTGGCCGATCACGGCTGCAACATCATCGACTCGGCGCAGTTTGGCGATGCGCAGTCCAAGCTGTTCTTCATGCGCGTGCATTTTTCCGCGGAGGATGCGGGCGTGTCGGACGCGGCCTTGCGTGCGGATTTCGGCGTGCTGGGTGATTCGCTGCAGATGAACTGGCAGTTGCATGATGCGGGCAAGAAGCCGCGCGTGATGCTGATGGTGTCCAAGATCGGTCACTGTCTCAACGATCTGCTGTTCCGCTACAAGAGCGGTCTGCTGCCGGTGGAGATTCCGGCGATCGTCTCCAACCATACTGATTTCTATCAGCTGGCTGCGAGCTACAACATTCCTTTCCATCATCTGCCGTTGGCCACTGGCTCGTCCATCGAGACCAAGCGCGCCCAGGAACAGCGGATCATGGAAATCGTCGATGCCAACCAGATCGATCTGGTGGTGTTGGCGCGCTACATGCAGATCCTGTCGCCTGAGATGTGCGAGGCCTTGCGCGGGCGGGCAATCAATATTCACCACTCCTTCCTGCCCAGCTTCAAGGGCGCCAAGCCCTACTATCAAGCGCATGATCGCGGCGTCAAGTTGATCGGGGCTACTGCGCACTTCGTTACCGGCGATCTGGATGAAGGTCCGATCATCGAGCAAGGCGTCGAACGCGTGGATCATTCCATGGGGCCCGATACCCTCACTGCCATCGGGCGCGATATCGAATGCGTCGTCCTGGCGCGCGCTGTCAAATGGTTTACCGAGCATCGTATCTTGCTCAATGGACATAAGACTGTGATCTTCAACTGATCTGATTGTCTTTTTCTTGAACGCCGTCCGGCCTTGGGTTGGGCGGCGTTTTTGTTTTTGGTTTTTGTTGTCTTGGCTGGGGGTTTTTCCGGTTGTTCGGTTTGGCGCAGTCTGCACGGAATGCTTTCCTGCGCTCTAGCTTAATTCTTATCTTTCTCCGGTCGTGAGGACGCGCCGGGGGCGGCCCGGCAGCCGCTCACTTTTCTTGTCTCGCCAAGAAAAGTAAGCAAAAGAAGGCGACCCCAAAGAGCCAGCCCTCCTACGGAGGGTCCCCGTCGCAGCGAAGCGAAAAGTGGGAAGGATAGAGTCGCTTCGCTCCGACTATCCTTCTGATCCACTTTTCGCTCCGCTGCGACGGCTGGCTCTATGGGGACGGCAACCCCCACGGG
>NZ_VSWE01000032.1:0-29081 GCF_009668275.1 Herbaspirillum sp. CAH-3
CAGGTGTTCCTGCATCCACACCACCGCAATGAGCGCTCCCCACAGCGGCTCGCTGCCCATCAGCAGGGCCACGCGTGACGCACTGGTGCGTGCGGCCGCGTAACCATTCGACCTAGCCCGGCCTACAACCCCCGCAAAAAATCAAACAACTCCGGCACATCCGCATACCCCACATTGAAGCGGAAGCTGGTCTTGTGCGGCGCCGACAGATGGAAGAAATCCCCCGGTGCCAGCCAGATGCCCTTCTGCCGCGCCCGGTCCGCGATCTCGCGCGCTGACAGTTCGCAGCCCTCGATGGTGGCCCAGCTGAACATGCCGCCGCGCGCCGCCGTGAAGGGCGTCAAACCGACTTCGGTGAGCTTGGCGTTCAGGGTGGACTGGGCATTGAGCAGGGTCGCATTGAGCGTCTGCACATGGCGTCGGTGATGGCCTTCGGTGAGCACGTTGTGCACCAGCCGCTCGTTGATCTCCGAATTGGTCAGCGTCAAGACCATCTTGGTATGCACGATCTGCCGCGCCAGTTCGCGCTGGCAGGCGATGTAGCCCACCCGCAGCGAAGGGGCGATGGTCTTGGAATAACTGCCCACGTAGATCACGCGCTGCAGGCCATCCAGGGCGGCCAGCATGGGATCGGTGGCCTGCCCCAGTTCGCGGAAGATGTCGTCCTCCACCACCCAGAAACCATAACGCTCCGCGGCCTGCAGCACGCGCATGGCGCAGGCCGGCGTATAGGAGGTTCCCGTCGGGTTCTGCAGCACGCTGGTGGTGAAGAACATCTTGGGATGATGCAGGCGCGCCAGGGTCTCCAGCATGTCCGACTCCACGCCGCCAGGCGTACGCGGCACGCCGATCACGTTCAAGCCCGCCAGGCGCAGCATGGCGATCAGGTTGCAATAGCCGGGATCGTCGATCATCACCGTATCGCCCGGCTGGGTCATGGTGCGGATGATCAGGTCCAGCGCCTGCGTGGCGCCGTGCGTGGTCAGCACCTGCTCGATGCCCAGCTCCAGCGCCCAGTGGCCCAGGAACTGCGTGATGAGCTGGCGCAGCGGGGCATAGCCATAGGGATGGCCATAGCCGACCTGCTGCGCACCGGGCGAGCGGATGATGCGGCGCTCGGCCTGGTGCAGGCCTTCATCGTTGAGCCACTTGCCGGGCAGCCAGCCACAGCCGGCCTTGATGGGCACGCGCTCATCGGCAAACATTTCCGAGAGCAGCCAGGCCGAGTCGATCACCGGCTCGGGCGGCACGAAAACGGCACGCGCCCCGGATTGCCCGGCCCGTGCAGCCACGAAGAAACCCGCACCGCGCCGGGCCTGCAGCATGCCGCGCGCCACCAGCTGCTCATAGGCCTCCACCACGGTGGAAGAGCCGATGTCGTGATGCTGCGCAAACTGGCGCACCGAGGGCAGGCGCTCGCCGGAGCGCAATTCACCCGACTCGATCAGGCCGGCCAGGCCATCGGTCACCTGCTCCACCAGGCGGGCGGCTGTCTTGCGTTTCAAATCCAGTTGCAGCGGCGCGCTGGCGGGCTTGGCCATGGGGTTCTTCCTGACAGTGTGTGGGGTTGGCGGGCGACTGCATTGCTCCAGCCAGCCAAAGTGTATGGATAAAAACAGAACTGTATTGGTCACTGTACTGGCGTGCGCGGACGACCGGGATCTGGCGGCATTCCGCATGAACAGGGGCATGCCGGTGAGCCCGCCGACGCGACGCAAGCAAACGCTTCCCATCAGATGGAGCAATACAGTTCACTCCACGGACCAATACAGTTTCCAACGAAAATCAAAAGTGTAGCTAACAATGCGGGCGCTGTCTGGCAATAATCAAGCACTCTCGATTTTTTCCCGAATTCTCCCTTTTTCACGGTGCCTGCCATGTCCAGCCAAGACCAAACGCATCCCTCCAGCCTGTCGGCCTATTGGATGCCCTTCACTGCCAACCGCAACTTCAAGTCCGCGCCACGCATGCTGGTGTCGGCTGAAGGCATGCACTACCGCGACGACGCCGGCAATGCCATCCTGGACGGCACCGCAGGCCTGTGGTGCGTGCCGCTGGGCCACGCCCATCCCAAGATCGTCTCGGCCGTGCAGAAGTCCGTGGCCACGCTGGACTATGCGCCCTCCTTCCAGCTCGGCCACCCGAGCGCTTTCGAACTGGCCGAGCGCCTCAAGGCCTACACCGGCAACCGCTTCGCCAACGTGTTCTACACCGGCTCCGGCTCGGAGGCGGTGGATACGGCGCTGAAGATCGCCCTGGCCTATCACCGCGCCAAGGGCAACGCTACCCGCACCCGCCTGATCGGCCGCGAGCGCGGCTATCACGGCGTGGGCTTCGGCGGCATGTCGGTGGGCGGCATCGGCGGCAACCGCAAGACCTTCAGCACCGCGCTGCTGCCGGGCGTGGACCACCTGCCGCATACCCACAACCTGGAAAAGAACGCCTTCACCAAGGGCGAGCCGGAATACGGCGCGCACCTGGCCGATGAGCTCGAACGCCTGGTCACCCTGCACGACGCCTCCAACATCGCCGCCGTGATCGTGGAACCGGTGGCCGGCTCCACCGGCGTGCTGATCCCGCCCAAGGGCTACCTGAAGCGCCTGCGCGAGATCTGCACCAAGCACGGCATCCTGTTGATCTTCGATGAAGTCATCACCGGCTTCGGCCGCCTGGGGACGCCCTTTGCGTCCGACTACTTCGATGTGGAACCGGATATCTTCACCACCGCCAAGGGCCTCACCAATGGCGTGGTGCCGATGGGTGCGGTGTTCGTGAAGAAGGAGATCCACGACGCCTTCATGAACGGTCCGGACGGCATCGAGCTGTTCCACGGCTACACCTACTCCGGCCACCCGCTGGCCTGCGCCGCCGGGCTGGCTTCGCTGGAGGTGTTCCAGACCGAAGGCGTGCTGGAGAATGCGCAAGCGGTCTCCGACTACTTCCAGGAAGCGGCGCACTCCCTGCGCGGCCTGCCGCACGTGATCGATGTGCGCACCATTGGCCTCATCGCCGGTATCGAGCTGTCCTCCATCCAGGGCCGCGTGGGTGCCCGCGCCTATGACGCCTTCGTGCGTGCCTTCAATGACGGCATCCTGATCCGCGTCACCGGCGACATCATCGCCCTGTCGCCGCCGCTGATCATCAACAAGCAGCAGATCGACGAACTGTTCGGCAAGCTGGCGGCCATTCTCAAGACCCTGGCCTGATCCCCCTTCACCCAAGCAATGACGCAAGAAAGATTCATGGAAAAGATTGCACACTACATCGGCGGCGCACGCGTCGATACCAAGAGCGGGCGCTATGCCGATGTCTTCAACCCGGCCCAGGGCGTGCCGGTGGCGCAGGTGGCACTGGGCACGGCCGATGAGGTCGATGCGGCGGTGCAGGCCGGTGTGGCCGCCTTCCCGGCCTGGTCCAACACCCCGCCGCTGACCCGGGCGCGCGTGCTGTTCCGCTTCCTGCACCTGATCCAGCAGCGCGCCGACGACTTCGCCCGCATCATCGTGCGCGAGCACGGCAAGACCTTCTCGGATGCCCAGGGCGAAGTGGCGCGCGGCATCGAGATCGTCGAGTTCGCCGCCGGCATCCCGCAGATGCTCAAGGGCGAATACACCGACCAGATCGCCCGCGGCATCGACGCCTGGTCGATGCGCCAGGCACTGGGCGTGGTGGCCGGCATCACGCCGTTCAACTTCCCGGCCATGGTGCCGATGTGGATGTTCCCCATCGCCATCGCCTGTGGCAACTGCTTCGTGTTGAAGCCCTCCGAGCGCGATCCCTCGGCCGCGCTCCTGATCGCCGACCTGCTGCAGGAAGCCGGCCTGCCCGATGGCGTCTTCAACGTCGTGCAGGGTGACAAGGTGACTGTCGATGCCCTGCTGGATCATCCGCAGGTCAAGGCCATCAGCTTCGTCGGCTCGACCCCGATTGCCGAATACATCTACGCCCGTGGCTCGGCCAAGGGCAAGCGCGTGCAGGCCCTGGGCGGCGCCAAGAACCATATGGTGGTGATGCCCGACGCCGACATGCAGCTGGCCGTGGACGCCTTGATGGGCGCGGCTTACGGCTCGGCCGGCGAGCGCTGCATGGCGATCTCGGTGGCAGTGGCCGTGGGCAGTGCCGGTGATGAACTGGTGGCCGCACTGGCCGAGCGCGCCCGCAAGCTGAAGATCAACGAAGGCATGGCGGCCGGCGCCGAGATGGGGCCGGTGGTGACCGCGGCTGCCAAGGAACGCATCGAAAGCCTCATCGGCCGTGGCGTGGAAGAAGGCGCGACCCTGGTGGTGGATGGCCGTGGCTACCAGGTACCGGGTTTCGAGAAAGGCTTCTTTGTCGGTGGCACCCTGCTCGACCATGTGACCCCGGAGATGACGGTGTACAAGGAAGAGATCTTCGGGCCGGTGCTGTGCGTGCTGCGCTGCCCGGACATCGCCAGCGCAGTCGAACTGATCAATGCGCACGAGTACGGCAATGGCGTGGCGGTCTACACCCGTGACGGCGGCGTGGCGCGCGAGTTCGTGCGCCAGATCGAAGTGGGCATGGTGGGGGTCAACGTGCCGCTGCCGGTACCCATGGCCTTCAGCAGCTTCGGCGGCTGGAAGCGCAGTCTCTTCGGCGACCATCACATGTACGGACCGGAAGGCGTGCGCTTCTACACGCGGGCCAAGGCAGTCATGCAGCGCTGGCCCAATACGGCCAGTGCCGGTGCGGAATTCGCGTTCCCGCAGATGAAATAAACAGGATCAACGGCATGAAATTTTCATGCCGTTTTTCTTTGGCGGATGCGTATGATGAAGCACCTGCCCGAGCGATCGGCATCGGTCTTGTTGGTGCAGAAAACGTCAGGCACGGTGCAGGAAACGTCAGGCTTCCCAGCCCGCAGGAAGTGGCTGGAGAGCCTGCACCAAAAGCAATAAAACTTAGAAAACCAGACCGTCGTGGATGACCGGTGGAGACACACCGGCAGCACGGGAGAACGGCAAACCACATTTGGAGACACGCTCGCAAGAGCGGCAGGAGGAGCCCCATGACGGCTCACGCCACGCGGCGCAAAGGCGCGCTGCTGCAGCGTTTTATGGCTTGTCACGTCCTGTCTTGCAGCGGCTGCGCAAGACGGTGCGACCCTGTTGACCCACTCTTTTCCGTCCGTTCGTGGCGGAGGATTCCACACGTCCATGCAAATCATCCTTGCCCGGCTTTCCTAAGTTTTCCAGGAAGCACGGGCATGGAACTTGCGTTGACGGGCAGTACTGCAGCATTGCGCAATTCCATGGATGTCATCTGTCAATCGTTAGCCTCGAGGGAGAAACAAGCATGATCAGCCGTCGCAATTTCCTGAAACTGTCCGCACTGGCCGCGCCGGGCGCATTGAGCTACCACGATGTCTTTGCCCAGGCCGAGAGCATTGCCTTCGGCTGTCCGGTGCCGATGTCCGGCCCCTTCGCCGCCAACGGCAAGTTCGCCGACATGGGCATGAAACTGGCCTTGCAGAAATACGGCAAGGTACTGGGCAAGAGCACCAGCTACGTCACCCTCGATACCGAAGGCAAGCCCGCCACGGCGGTGCGCAAGATGCAGGAAACCATCGAGAAGGGCACGCGCTTCTTCGCCGGCGGCATCCTCTCGGGCGAAGCGCTGGCCATGGGCAAGGAAGCCGACAAGGCCGGCGCGGTCTTCATCACCACCGCAGGCGCCGACGAGATCACCGGCAGCGATTGCAACCGCGCCACCTTCCGCTGGTCGGTACCCACCTTCGGGGCCATCGAACAGACCGTGCGTCCGCTGCTGGAAAAGCTGCCCAATGCCAAGCGCTGGTACACCATCACGCCGCAATACGTGTTCGGCGAAGGCCTGTTGTCGGCGGCCAAGAACATCTTCAAGGAAAAGGGCATCGAGCACGTGGGCAACAGCTACCACTCGCTGACCGAGAAGGAGTTCTCCGGCTATCTCACCAATGCCATGGCGGCCAAGCCGGATGTGCTGCTGCTGCTCAACTTCGGTTCGCAATCCTCGGATACGCTGCGCCAGGCGGTCAGCTTCGGCATGAAGAACAACTGCACCATCCTCATGGCCTGGGCCTCGGGGCTGGAACAGTTCGAGACCCTGGGCGCCGATATCTGCGACGGCGTCTACTTCGGCGCGCAGTACTGGCACGCCATCGATTCACCCTTCAACAAGGAATTCGTCAAGCTGGTCAACGACAATCTCAAGATCGATCCCAACTACAGCCTGGCCGGTTCCTACATCTGTACCAAGATCATCCTGGACGCCATCATCAAGGCCAACAGCACCGATCCCAAGGCGGTGATCGCGGCCATGGAAGGCATGAAATACGAGGGCCTGACCGGTACCGAGGAAATCCGCAAGGGCGACCACCAGGTCATCAAGAACTATTACCTGCTCAAGGGCAAGGCCAAGGCGAAGATGGCCAACAAGAATGACTATGCCGACATCGTCTCCTCCGGCAAGTCCTTCCTGGCGCTGGAGAAGACGCAGTGCAAGCTGTGATGCCCCCGGCTTGAGGTTCAGGGCCTGTCCGCCGGTTGCGGGGACAGGCCGCATTTGCTGCATCATCGTCACGAGGTTCCATGAACATCTATCTGCTGCAGATCGCCAATGGCGTGGGCATCGGCATGCTCTACTTCCTGCTGGCGGTGGGCCTGTCGATCGTCTTCGGCCTGCTGCGCTTCGTCAATTTCTCACATGGCGCCTTCTTCCTGCTGGGCGCCTATCTCTGTTACGAGGCCACCAGCCGTGGCCTGGATTTCTGGTGGTCCCTGCTCATCGCGCCGCTGGCCGTGGGCTTGTTTGCGTGGGTGGTGGAGCGCTTTGTATTGCGCCACGTGTATGCCCTGCCGCATCACTTCCACATCCTCTTCACGGTCGGCATGGCGCTGGTGATCCAGGAAGCCGTGATCTCGGTCTGGGGACCGCTGGGCAACAATGTCTCGCCGCCGGACCTGCTGCAGGGCGTGGTGATGTGGGGCGGCTTCGTCTATCCCAAGTACCGCCTCTTCGTCATCGGCCTGACCGCCGTGATGGCGCTGCTCTTGTGGTGGGTGCTGGAAGGCACGCGCCTGGGTTCGATCGTGCGGGCCGGATCGGAATCGACCGAAATGGTCAGCCTCTTGGGCCTGAACATCCAGCGCATCTTCAGCCTGGTCTTCGCCCTGGGTGCTGCCACCGCCGGGCTGGCCGGGGCGCTGGCCGCGCCGATACGCGGCGCCGATCCCTTCATGGGGGTCGAGGCGCTCGGCATCGCCTTCGTGGTAGTGGTGGTCGGCGGGCTGGGCAGCTTCTGGGGCGCGCTCATCGGCGGCATCCTGGTCGGCATCGTGCAAAGCGTGATGAGCACGGTCTGGTCCGAAGGGGCGCACCTGATGATCTACGTGGCCATGGCGGCGGTGATGCTGCTGCGTCCGAATGGCTTGCTGGGCCGGCCCGGCGCGGCCTGAGGCCGCATTACGTCAACTGACGCCACCTGACGTTTTCTGCACAGAGGCTTTCATGAAACAGATTGCGCATTTCCGTTACACCCTGCTGGCCGCCGCCGTGGTGCTGTTGCTGCCGCTGCTGCTGCCCTCCGGCACGCTGGCCACCGAAGTGCTGGTGTTCGCCTTGGCTGCGCTGGGCTGCAACCTGCTGCTGGGCTATACCGGCCTGATGTCCTTTGGACAGGGCATTTTCTTTGGCGTGGGCAGCTATACCACCGGCGTGGTGCTGCTGCAGTTCAAGCTCGCGCTGCTGCCGGCGCTGGCGCTGGCCGCCCTGGGCGGGGCGCTGGTGGCGCTGCTGGTGGGCTGGTTCTCGATCCGCCAGCGCGGCACCTACTTCGTGATGCTCACGCTGGCCTTCGCCCAGATGTTTTATTTCCTGGCCTACACGATGAAGGACGTCACCGGCGGCGACAACGGCCTGCTGGACATCCCGCGTCCGCCGCTGTCGCTGCTGGGCTTGACGCTGCTGCCGACGGCTTCCTCGTGGCAGTACTACACGGTGGTGGCGATCCTGTTCGTGGTGGTGTTCTGGCTGCTGCAGCGGGTGGTCGATTCGGTGCTGGGCAAGACCCTGCTGGCGGTGCGCGAGAATGAAGCGCGCGCCTCGGCGCTGGGCTATGACGTGCGGCTGCTGAAACTGGCCGCCTTCGTGATCTCGGGCGCGGTGACGGGTCTGGCCGGTGGACTGCACGCGATGATGACCGGCGTGGCACCGCTGTCGAACATCGAATATCACACCAGTGAGGCGATCCTCGTGATGACCGTCATTGGCGGCACCGGCAACCTGTTTGCCTCGGTGCTGGGCGCGAGCTTCTACGTGCTGGTGGGCAACTGGCTCTCCACGCTGTGGCCGCGCTGGCTGATGCTCTTGGGGCTGCTGTTGATTGCAGTGAGCCTCTACATGCAGAAGGGCCTGTTCGGCCTGGCCATGAAGCTCATCGACGCCGTGCGCGGCCGCAAGGATGACGCGGCCCAGGCCACCACCGTGACCAAGGAGAAGCACTCATGAACCGCCCCATCCTGCAAGCGGTCAATGTCACCAAGCGCTACGGCAAATTCACCGCCGTCAATGGCATCACGCTGGACATCGAGGCCGGCACCGTGCATTCGGTGATCGGCCCCAACGGCGCGGGCAAGACCACGCTGTTCCATACCCTGACCGGTACCACGCCCATCACCGAGGGCAGCATCCTGGTCGAGGGCGAGGAAGTGGCGCACCTGCCGGGCAACCGCCGGGTGCAGAAAGGCTTGGCGCGCTCCTTCCAGGTGACCAGCCTGTTCCCCAACCTGAGCGTGCGCGAGAACCTGCGGCTGGCCGCGCAGGGCCGTTCGCCGCTGGCCGCATTGAATCCCTGGAAACGTGCCGAACAATTCACGGCCACCTGCACACTGGCCGATGAGCTGGTGGCGCGCCTGTCGCTGCAGGCGGTGGCGGGGCGGGCCTGTGCAGAACTTTCACATGGACAGCAACGCCGGCTGGAGGTGGGCATGGCCATGGCCGGGCGGCCCAAGGTGATCTTCCTGGACGAGCCGACCTCGGGCATGGGCATCGATGACATCGCCGAGATGAAACAGCTCATCCACGGGCTGCGGCGCGACTACACGGTGGTGCTGATCGAACACAACATGGATATCGTGATGGATATCTCGGACCGCATCACGGTCATGCAGCTGGGCCAGATCCTGGCGCAGGGCAAGCCGGCCGAGATCCGCAGCGATGAACGCGTGCGCCGGGCCTATCTCGGCAGCATGATCACGGGAGGCAAAGCATGATCCTGCAAGTGGAAGACGTTCACGGCTACTATGGCAAGAGCCACATCCTGCAGGGCGTGTCGCTGCAGGTCGATGCCGGGGAAGTGGTGACCCTGCTGGGACGCAATGGCGCCGGCAAGACCACCACCTTGAAGAGCATCGTCGGTGTGGTGCCGCCGGCGCAGGGACGCGTGATTTTCGAGGGCCAGGTGGTCAGCGGCCTGCCCTCCTACAAGATCGCGGCACGCGGCGTGTGCCTGGTGCCGGAACATCGCGGCATCTTCAAGCTGCTGACCGTGGAAGAGAACCTGACCATGGCCGCGCGCAAGGAATCTGCCTGGGGGCTGGACGAGGTCTACACCATCTTCCCGCGCCTGAAGGAACGCCGCAGGAATGGCGGCGGCCAGCTCTCCGGCGGCGAGCAGCAGATGCTGGCCATTGCGCGCGCGCTGATGACGCATCCGCGCGTGCTGATGCTGGATGAACCGGTCGAAGGCCTGGCCCCGGTGATCGTGGACGAGATCGTGGCACAGATCCGGCAGATCAAGGCCACCGGGATGTCCATCATCCTGGTGGAACAGAATCTGGAAGTGTGTACGCAACTGGCGGACCGGCACTACATCGTCGAACAGGGACGCATCGTCTACAGCGGCAGCAATGCCGCCTTCCTGGCCGATGAAGGCGTGAAGGACCGTTATCTTGGCGTGAACCTGGCAGCCTGATGGCTACCGCCCGCCAACCCGAACAAGGACTCGATATGGACATGAAAACACAAACCTCCACCCTGCGCATCGACGGCACGCGCCTGTGGGATTCACTGATGGAACTTGCCCGCATCGGCGGCACCGCCAAGGGCGGCGTCTGCCGCCTGGCCCTGACCGACCTCGACAAGCAGGGGCGTGACCTGGTCACGTCCTGGGCGCGCGCTGAAGGCATGAGCGTGGTAGTGGACCAGATCGGCAACATCTTCATGCGCCGGCCCGGCCGCAACAATGCCCTGCCGCCGGTGATGACGGGCTCGCACATCGACACCCAGCCCACCGGTGGCAAGTTCGACGGCAACTACGGCGTGCTCTCCGGCATTGAGGTGATCCGTACGCTGAACCAGCACAACATCCAGACCGAGGCGCCCATCGAAGTGGCGGTATGGACCAATGAAGAGGGCTCGCGCTTCGTGCCGGTGATGATGGGCTCGGGGGTCTTCTGCGGGGCCTTCACACTGGAGCATGCCTACAACGCCACCGATATCGACGGCAAGAAGGTGCGCGACGAACTGGAACGCATCGGCTACATCGGTGACCAGGTCTGCGGCGACCATCCCATCGGTGCGTATTACGAGGCGCACATCGAACAGGGACCGGTACTGGAAAATGCCGATACCGTCATCGGCGTGGTGCCGGCCGTGCTGGGCCTGTCGTGGTACGACTGCACGGTGACCGGTTTCGAATCGCACGCCGGGCCGACCCCGATGGAGATCCGCAAGGATGCGCTGCAGGTGTCGACGTTCATCATGCAGGAGGTGGTGGCCATCGCCAACCGCTACCCGCCTTATGGACGCGGCACGGTGGGCCAGGTGCAGGTGATGCCCAACAGCCGCAACGTGATTCCGGGCCAGGTCAAATTTTCCATCGACCTGCGCAATGTCAGCGAGGATTCGCTCACGCGCATGCATGAAGACCTGCTGGCCTACCTGGAAGCGATGCGCAAGAAGACCGGGCTGTCCATCGAATTGGAGCGGGTATCGTACTTCCCGCCCTGCCCCTTCCATCCGGATTGCGTGGACAACGTGCGCGCCGCTTCGGCTGCATTGGGCTACAAGACCATGGACGTGGTCTCCGGCGCGGGGCACGACGCCATCTATGCCGCACGCCTGGCACCGGCAGGCATGATCTTCGTGCCCTGCAAGGACGGGGTCTCCCACAACGAGATCGAAGACGCCCGCCCCGAGCACCTGGAAGCCGGCTGCAACGTGCTGCTGCAGGCCATGCTGGCCAGCGCGGGTGTGGTCACCGACTGATCATTGCATGCATTTGGATTGATGCAAAAAACTGAACATGAAGCCAAAAATCGTCATTGCACGCATGAATCACGAGACCAATACCTTCTCGCCGATTCCCACTCCCCTTGAAGCCTTCGCCCCGCAATGGGACGCCGATGCGTATCGCGACCAGAAGGGTGCGCGTACTGCCATGGGGGCCTTCCTCGAACTGGCCGAACGGATTGGCGCTGACATCGTCACGCCCCTGGCCGCCTGGGCCAATCCCAGCGCGGCGGTGGCGGCCGATGCTTATACGGTGATGTGCGACGCCATCGTGCGCGCCATCGAAGGTGGCTGCGATGCCATCCTGCTGGACCTGCACGGTGCCATGGTGGCCGAGAACGCCGAGGATGGCGAAGGCACGCTGCTCGAACGCATCCGCCGCATCGCGCCCGATACGCCCATGGCGGTGGCGCTGGACCTGCATGGCAACGTCACGCAGAAGATGGTCACGCATGCCGATGTGATCGTCAGCTTCAAGACCTATCCGCACATCGACATGTTCGAGACCGGCGAGCATGCCGGCCGCCTGCTGCTGGCGCGGCTGCAGGGCAAGTCGCAGCCGCGGATGGCCTGGCGCCAGGTGCCGGTGCTGTCGGCCACGCTGACCAGCAATACTTCGGCCTCGGCCATGCAGCGCGCCGTGGAGGCAGCCAAAGCCGCAGAGCAGGAGGCGGGCGTGCTGGCGGTGTCGGTGCTGGCGGGCTTTCCCCTGTCGGATTTCCGCGATGCGGGGATGTCGGTGGTGGTAGTCACCGAGAACGACGCCGCACTGGCGGATGCCGTGGCCGGGCGCATTGCACGCCAGATCTGGAATGAACGTGACGACTTCGTCTATGACAGCCTGCCGCTGGCCGAATCGCTGGCGCAGGCACGCGCATTGAGCGAAGCGCCGGGACAGGGTCCGGTGCTGCTGCTGGACCACAGCGACAACGTCATGTCGGGCGGCACCTGCAATACCATGGACGTGCTGGAAGCGGCGCTGCAGGCGGGCCTCACGGGCATTGCCGTGGGCCCGGTGAGCGACCCGGAAGCGGTGGCACAGCTGGTGCAAGCCGGTGTGGGCGCGACCGTCACGCTGGCCGTGGGCAACAAGGTGGACCTGGCGGCGCAGGGCATTACCAAGACGCCGCCGGTTTATACCGGCAAGGTATCGGCCATCAGCGATGGCCGTTTCACCGTCACCGGGCCGATCTACACCGGCTCGACCTTGCAGATGGGGCGCAGCGTGCTGCTGGACATCGGTGCGGCCCGCATCGTGGTCACTGAAGAGCGGGTCGAACCGTATGACCTCGGGGTCTTCACCAGCCTGGGTCTCGACCCGGCGCAGCAAACCTTCCTGATCCTGAAGTCGCGCATGTATTGCCGTCCGGTCTTCGTGCCCATCAGCCGCGCGCTGGTGGAGTGCGATTCCGACAGCGGCGGCCCGACCAGCGCCAATTTCCGGCTGTTCCCGATCAAGAAGGTGCGTCGGCCGATCTATCCGCTGGATCCGGCCATGGACTGGTAACACCCAGCGGGCCTGCCCTGCGGGCCGATGCGCTTTGCCGTAATACAACACCACGGCATCGGGATATTCCCGAGTTGTGCCGTGCCGGCGAAGGCCTGTGTTAGCCTGCAAAGACAGCAAGGAGGGGGGCCCTTCCTTGCTGTCTGCGCCCGGCTCACGATAACAACCGCAAAACAGCACTCCAGCCGCCGGCCGCCTAACTCAATCAGGGGAGACGGGATGAAAAACCTCAAGATCGGCGTACGCCTGGCCATCGGCTTCATTGCCTTGCTGATGCTGATGGCCGTGATGGTCGGCCTGGGCGTGTGGCGACTGGGCAATATCGGGGACGCCACCGACGAAATGACGCAGATCGCGCTGAAGAAAGAGCGCGATGCCGTGCAGTGGCACGCGGCCATCAAGGAAAACGGGGTGCGCACCTTCGCCGTCATGAAGAGCGATGACGATGCCTTCCAGCAATACTTCCAGAAGCAGATCGATGCGCAATCGGCCAAGATCAGCCAGCTGCAGAAGCAGGTGGAAGCGGCCATCACCGATCCCGAAGAAAAACGCCTGTTCGCGGAAGTGGGCAAGCTGCGTGCCGCCTATCGCGATACGCGGCAAAAGATCTTCGACATCAAGACCGCCGGCGACGATGCCCGCGCCCGCGAGATGACCGATACCACGCTGGTCAAGATGATGGATGAGTACGCCGACAGCGTGCTGCGCTATGCCGATTACCAGAAGAAGGTGATCGACCAGGCCGCCGCTGAAATCAACGGCGACTATCGTTCAGGCCGCAGCATGCTGCTCATGCTCGGTGCGCTGGAAATCGTGCTGGGCGCGGCACTGGCCTGGCTGCTCACGCGCAGCATCACGCGCCCGCTGAACCAGGCGGTGAGCATCGCGGAAACGGTGGCCGCAGGCGACCTCACCTCACGTATCGAGGCCAACAGCCGGGACGAAACCGGACAACTGCTGGCCGCGCTCAAGTCCATGAATGGCAACCTGCAGGACATCGTGGGGCGCGTGCGTTCCGGTACCGACACCATCAACGTCGCTTCGCGCGAGATTGCCACCGGCAACCTCGACCTGTCGGCGCGCACGGAACAGCAGGCCGGCTCGCTCGAAGAAACCGCATCGGCCATGGAACAGCTCACCTCCACCGTCAAGCAGAACGCCGACAATGCGCGCCAGGCCAATGCACTGGCGGCATCGGCCTCACAGGTGGCCAGCCAGGGCGGTGCGGTGGTGGAGCAGGTGGTGGCGACCATGGGCGAGATCCACGCTTCGTCGCAGAAGATCGCCGACATCATCGGCGTGATCGATGGCATCGCCTTCCAGACCAACATCCTCGCGCTCAATGCCGCTGTGGAAGCGGCGCGCGCAGGGGAACAGGGACGCGGCTTTGCGGTAGTGGCCTCCGAAGTGCGCTCGCTGGCCCAGCGTTCAGCGTCGGCGGCCAAGGAGATCAAGCAGCTGATCGGGGATTCGGTGGAAAAGGTCGGCGATGGCAGCCGCCTGGTGGCCCAGGCCGGTGACACCATGCAGGAGGTGGTGCACAGTGTGGCGCGCGTGACCGAGATCGTGCGCGAGATCACGCTGGCCAGCCAGGAACAGAGTGATGGCATCGAACAGGTCAACCTGGCCATCACGCATATCGATGAAGCCACACAGCAGAATGCCGCGCTGGTGGAAGAAGCAGCAGCGGCCGCGCGATCCATGCAGGATCAGGCGGCCTCGTTGACTGAAGCGGTCAGCGTATTTCGGCTTGATACCAGCGCGGTAGCGTTACCGGGCGCCCAAGCTCAGCGCGGTACGTCGCCTTCGACGGTGGTGCGATAGAGCGTACGGCGCAGGTGTTGCGGGGTGATCGCGGCGTAGTGCTGGGTGCTGCGGTTGTCCCAGAACACCATGTCGTGCGCCTGCCAGTGGTGCGTGTAGACATTCTCCAGACGGGTGATGTGGGCGTGCAGTTCCTTGAGGAGCGCATCGCTTTCGTCACGCGGGATGCCGATGATGTGCGACGTAAAACCTTCACTCACGAACAGGATCTTGCGGCCGCTTTCGGGATGGGTGATCACCACCGGATGCTCCACCGGCGGCACTTCATCGATCTGCTGCCGGGTCAGCGGCTGGCGCCACGGCGAGAGCTTGCGCAGTCGCTCGTAGCGGTAAACGTAGGAGTGCACGGCACGCTTGCCTTCGAGTTGGGTCTTGAGCGCAGCGGGCAGGCTGTCCCAGGCGGCCGCGGTATTGGCGTAGAGCGTATCGCCGCGTTCGGCGGGCAATTCCTGCGAATGCAGCAGCGCGCCCAGGCTGGGCTTGGGCATGTAGGACAGGTCCGAATGCCAGTCCGCGCCGGCATCGACCAGGCCGATGGGCTTGCCATTCTCGACCACGTTGGAGACGATCAGGATCTCCGGATGCCCGGCCAGGTGGAAGCGGTTGAGCACGTGCACCTGCAGCGGACCGAAGCGGCGGCTGAAGTCGATGTGCTGCTGCGGCGTGATGCGCTGCTCGCGAAACACCACCACCCCATGCTCGACCAGGGCGCCGCGAATGCGCGCCAGCTCTTGCGCCGAGACCGGCAGGTTCAGGTCCAGGCCGACGATTTCCGCGCCCAGCGGGGCGTCGAAAGGACGAATCTCGAAATGTTGTTGCGTCTGCTGCGTGCGTTCCAGTGTGGCGAGCGACATGGGGGCTCCTGTGTAGGCGGTGCCAGCCCGGCGCATGTCCGGCTGGCCAAACGCTCATTACACTCCCCCGGCTACCCCGGAACAAGGAAGAAGAATTCATATCCTTATGCGGCAATCGAGATAGGGACTGCTGCAACCCCATTAAAATGGCGAGGATGAAACCGTCCACGCCTTCTCCTTCACTTCACCCCGGAACCGCCCATCCTGCGGCACGGTCCCTGCCGCCACGCCCCGATGTCAGCGGCCTGAGCGCGGAAGAGGCTGCTGCACGCAAGGCGGCACGCGACCAGCGCGATGCCCAGGTGCGTGGCGTGCGTTCGGTAGCCGAGATGCGTGAAGCCATCCGCGAGGCCAGTGCCGTGTTGCCCGCAGTGCATGAAATCGCACGCATCGGCCCGCAGAAGACGGCAGCCTTCCGCGAACGGGCAGGGGCGGGATTGCCTTTCATCATGACGGGCATGGCCAGCCGCTGGCCGCTCTCGGCGATGTCGGTGCAAGCGCTGCGGGAACACTTCGGGCAGTTGCCGGTGCGTGCCCGCGTGGGCGACTACATCAACACCGCCTTCGCGCCGGACCGCGCCATGCAGGACATGACGCTGGTCGATTACCTGGAACAGGCGCTGGCCGATGAGAGCGGGCTGCCGCCCTATCTGGGCAATCTGGAATTGCGGGAATTGAATCGCCTGTGCCACTGGCCCAACTTCTTCGAGAAGATGGGGCCGCCGCGCTTCTGGATCGGGCCTGCCGGTTGCATCACGCCGCTGCATTGCGACTATGACGACAATGTCTTCGCCCAGGTGTGGGGCAGCAAGCGCGTCTGGCTGGCACCGCCCCATCATGACCAGTATCTCTATCCCAGGGAGGCCAACGCCATCCTGTTCGGGTCGCCCTTCGATCCGGATCATCCGGACTTGGAACGCTTCCCGCTGGCGCGCCAGGCGGCGCTGGTGTGCTGCGAGGTGCAGCCGGGGGAGATGCTCTACATCCCGGCGGGTTGGTATCACCAGGTCAGTTCATTGACCTTCTCGCTGTCGAGCAATCGCTGGGCGCGGGGGCGGCCGCTGGTCCTGGCCGCATAAGAAAAAACCCCGCGTCCGTTGCCAGGCGCGAGGTTCATTTCCGTATTGCTTGACGGCTCAGCCGGTGGAATCAGCCCGCCAGCTTCTTGCGCAGCAGTTCAGTCAATTGCGCCGGATTGGCCGTCCCGCGTGTGGCCTTCATGGCCTGGCCGATCAGGGCGTTGATGGCCTGTTCCTTGCCGGCACGGAATTCCGCCACCGACTTTTCATTGGCCGCCAACACCTGGTCCACGAGGGCTTCCAGCGCACTGCTATCCGTGATCTGCGTCAGGTTCTTCGCCTTGATGATGTCATCAGCAAGAGAATCCTTGTCGGACCTTGCTTCCCACATGCCCGCAAAGACTTCCTTGGCGATCTTGTTGGAGATGGTGCCATCGGCGATGCGCTTCAACAGCAGCGCCAGTTGTGCAGCCTTCACGGGTGCATCGGCGATGTCGGTATCTTCGCGGTTGAGCGTGGAAGCCACGTCACCCATGAGCCAGTTGGCGGCCGGCTTGGCCTGGTCCTTGCCCGCGGCAGCCACCACGGCTTCAAAGTAGGAAGCCATGCCCTTGGATTGCGTGAGCACCATGGCATCGTATTCCGGCAACGCATACTCGGCCACGAAACGCTCGCGCATCGCGCCGGGCAGCTCGGGCATAGTGGTCTTGACGCGCTCGATCCACTCCTGCGAAATGGCCAGCGGCGGCAGGTCGGGGTCGGGGAAGTAACGGTAATCCTGCGCGTCTTCCTTGCTGCGCAGGGAACGGGTTTCCTTCTTGTCCGGATCGTAGAGGCGGGTTTCCTGCACCACGGTGCCACCGTCCTCGATCAGCTCGATCTGGCGGCGCACTTCGTAGTTGATGGCCTCTTCCAGGAAGCGGAAGGAGTTCAGGTTCTTGATCTCGCAACGGGTGCCGAATTTCTCCTGGCCGACCGGACGCACCGAAACGTTGGCGTCGCAGCGGAAGGAACCTTCCTGCATGTTGCCATCGCAGATGCCCAGCCACACCACCAGCGAATGCAGGGCCTTGGCGTAGCCGACGGCTTCGGCGGCGCTGCGCATCTCGGGTTCGGTGACGATTTCCAGCAAGGGCGTACCGGCGCGGTTCAGGTCGATGCCGGTCATGCCCTGGTAGTCTTCGTGCAGGGACTTGCCGGCGTCCTCTTCGAGGTGGGCGCGGGTCAGGTTGATGGTCTTGATCTCGGTCTTGCCCTCCTTCTCCACGGCGAAGGACATGGTGCCGCCTTGCACCACCGGAATCTCGAACTGGCTGATCTGGTAGCCCTTGGGCAGGTCAGGATAAAAGTAATTCTTGCGCGCGAACACCGAGCGCGGTGCGATGGTGGCACCAATGGCCAGGCCGAACTGGATCGCACGTTCCACCGCGCCCTTGTTCAGGACCGGCAGCACGCCCGGCAAGGCCAGGTCCACCGGGCTGGCCTGGGTGTTGGGCTCGGCGCCGAAGCGGGTCGAACTGCCGCTGAAGATCTTGGATTGGGTCGAAAGCTGCGTGTGCGTTTCGAGGCCGATGACGACTTCCCACTGCATGATGTTGTCCTTGCGAATGCTGTTGTTGGTGACGAGGGCCAGGGATCAGGCCGGTTCGCGCAGGTGCCAGTCAGTGGCCTGCTGGAACTGGTGCGCCACGTTCAAGAGGCGCGCCTCGTCGAAATAATTGCCGATGATCTGCAGGCCGACCGGACGCTTGCCGTTCTTCTCGCCCTGCCCGAATCCGCAAGGAATGGACATGCCCGGCAACCCGGCCAGGCTGGTGGACAAGGTGAAGATGTCGGCCAGGTAGTTGGCCACCGGGTCATCGGTCTTGTCGCCCAGGTCCCAGGCGACGGTGGGCGAGACCGGGCCCATGATGACGTCGCACTGGCGGTTCTCGCCGGCCAGGGCACGCTGGAAGTCCTCGGCGATCAGGCGGCGGATCTTCTGGGCTTGCAGGTAATAGGCGTCGTAGTAGCCGTGCGAGAGCACGTAGGAACCGACCAGGATACGGCGCTTGACCTCGTCGCCAAAGCCTTCGGCGCGCGACTTCTTGTACATGTCGGCCAGGTCCTTGTAGTCGGCGGCGCGGTGGCCGTAGCGCACACCATCGAAGCGCGACAGGTTCGACGAGGCTTCGGCCGGGGCGATCACGTAATACACGGGGATGGACAGCTCGGTCTTGGGCAGCGAGATATCGACCAGGGTCGCACCCAGCTTCTCGAACTCCGCCAGGGCAGCACGCACGGCCGCTTCCACATCGGCGGCCAGGCCGGCGCCGAAGAATTCCTTGGGTACGCCGATGCGCAGGCCTTGCAGGCCCTGGTTGAGCGAGCGGGTGAAATCTTCCTTGGGGCGTTGCAGGCTGGTGGAATCGCGTTCGTCGAAGCCGGTCATGGCGTTCAACAGCAGGCCGCAGTCTTCGGCGGTCTTGGCGATCGGGCCGCCCTGGTCCAGCGAGGAGGCGAAGGCGATCATGCCGTAGCGCGACACGCTGCCATAGGTCGGCTTGATGCCGGTCACGCCGCACAGCGAGGCCGGCTGGCGGATCGAGCCGCCGGTGTCGGTGGCGGTGGCGGCCGGTGCCAGGCGCGCGGCCACGGCAGCGGCCGAGCCGCCCGAGGAGCCGCCGGGGATGGCGGTCTTGTCCCAGGGGTTCTTGACCGCACCATAGAACGAGTTCTCGTTGCTGGAGCCCATGGCGAATTCGTCACAGTTGAGCTTGCCCAATGTGACGGTACCCGCCGCATTGAACTGCTCCACCACGGTGGCATCGAAGGGGCTCACATAGTCCTGCAGCATGCGCGAACCGGCGGTGGTGCGCCAGTTGCGGGTGACGAAGATGTCCTTATGTGCAATGGGCACGCCGGTCAAAGGACCGGCATCATTGCCAGCCAGGCGCACATCGGCGGCTTTGGCCTGTGCCAGGGTCAGGTCGCGGTCCACGTGCAGGAAGGCATTGAGGTCGCTGGCCGCGATGCGGTCCAGGAACAGGGTCGCCAGTTCAGTGGCGGAAATCTTGCGCGCTTGCAGTTGCGCGGACAGTTCTTTGAGGGTGAGCTTGTGCATGGAGTCGATTACGCTGCGGTCTTGCGGGCCGGCTGGGCCGGAAGCGGACGGTGGCGGGTGCCAGGCGCCGGGTTCATTCGATGACCTTGGGCACCAGGTACAGGCCATCCTGGGTGGCCGGGGCCGGTTGCTGGTAGTCGTCGCGGCGATTGGATTCGGTCACGGCATCTTCGCGCAGGCGCAGCGCCAGCGCCGGCTCGATGGCGGCGATCGGGTGCGACAGCGGTTCCACGCCGGAGGTATCGATGGCCTTCATCTGCTCCACCAGGGCAAAGATGCCATTGAGCTTGTCCAGGGTGGCGCCGGCCTGGGCCTCGGTGAGCTCCAGTCGGGACAGGTTGGCGATGCGTTTGACGTCGGAAAGGGCTAGAGACATGGTCGAAAGGACGCGCCTGGCGCGCCGCGTGATGTTGAAATTGGAAGACCCGTAGCCGCTGCGGCCGCAAGGCGTTTTCTGCAGCCTCGGCGCCATTGGCAAGTTCACTTGCGCGGCGGGTCGACCGGGTCATGGCGTGAATCGCTTGAAAAACGGCAAACCCGCGCCAGATGGCCGCCGGAAGCGCCCGGGATGCTGACATTTTTGGCAAACCGGCGTGCTGGTTTCTCGGGAATTATAAGGTAGAATGTCGGATTAATGCCTTGCAGGCGCCTGATTTTCGCGTCGCCGCAGCATGAACGGACACCTCCCCCTATCAAAAAGCTAGGCGCCCCCTCGCGGGCGCATCAGGACAACTCATGTTTGGATTTCTCCGCAGTTACTTCTCGAACGATCTGGCGATCGACCTGGGCACCGCGAACACGCTGATCTACGCGCGCGGCCATGGCATCGTGCTGGACGAGCCGTCGGTGGTGGCCATCCGCCAGCAAGGCGGTCCCAACGGCAAGAAGACCATCCAGGCGGTCGGCAAGGAAGCAAAGCAGATGCTGGGCAAGGTGCCCGGCAACATCGAGGCGATCCGCCCGATGAAGGACGGCGTGATCGCCGATTTCACCGTCACCGAGCAGATGCTGAAGCAATTCATCCGCATGGTGCATGACTCCAAGCTGTTCCGCCCCTCCCCGCGCATCATCATTTGCGTCCCCTGCGGTTCGACCCAGGTGGAACGCCGCGCCATCCGTGAATCCGCGCTGGGCGCGGGCGCATCCCAGGTCTACCTGATCGAGGAACCGATGGCCGCCGCCATCGGCTCGGGCCTGCCGGTCTCGGACGCCACCGGCTCGATGGTGGTCGACATCGGCGGCGGCACCACCGAAGTGGGCATCATCTCGCTGGGCGGCATGGTCTACAAGGGTTCGGTGCGCGTGGGTGGCGACAAGTTCGACGAAGCCATCGTCAACTACATCCGCCGCAACTACGGCATGCTGATCGGCGAACAGACCGCCGAAGCGATCAAGAAGGAAATCGGCTCGGCCTTCCCCGGCTCGGAAGTCAAGGAAATGGAAGTCAAGGGCCGCAACCTGTCCGAAGGCATCCCGCGTTCCTTCACCATCTCCAGCAATGAAATCCTGGAAGCCCTGACCGATCCGCTGAACAACATCGTCTCGGCCGTCAAGAACGCGCTGGAACAGACCCCGCCGGAACTGGGTGCCGACATCGCCGAAAAGGGCATGATGTTGACCGGTGGCGGCGCCCTGCTGCGCGACCTGGACCGCCTGCTGATGGAAGAAACCGGCCTGCCGGTGATCGTGGCCGAAGATCCGCTGACCTGCGTGGTGCGCGGCTCGGGCATGGCGCTGGACCGCATGGACAAGCTGGGCTCGATCTTCTCGGCCGAGTAAGCCGGCCAGCAAGGTCTGGCCAGCACGACAGGACAGTACCGAGGTACAGGGGCCTGCCCGACAGCAGGCCCAGGCAGCAAAGCATGAACCGGCAGCAATGTACTGCCGGATGAGTGGGGAACCGAACCGTTCGATATGACGCCGTTCACGCCGACCAGCCACAGGATGCGCACGCCGCGTGCGCAACTGAGGCAGTGTCGGCGGCTGCGGGGTCGCGAGAACGCCTCGGCTCCCCTTTTTGTTACCGTTTTCGACGCAGGAAGTGAGTTATCCGCCTGCAGCCGGTCACCTGGCGTGACCCTGCAGTCGGCCTGACGCCATGGAAATCCCACCACTCTTCAAGCAGGGCGCTTCCGCCCGGGTGCGCGTGACCGTCTTTGCATTGATCTCGGTCGTGATGCTGGTGGTCGACGCCCGCATGCACGTGCTGGGCACGCTGCGCCAGGCGCTGGGCACGGCCCTCTATCCGTTCCAGACGGTGGCCATGGTGCCGCGCGACGCCTTCACCAATTCGTCCGAATACTTCTCTTCGCTGGCGTCGCTGCAGAAGGAAAACCGCGAACTGCGCCAGCAGCAGATCGTCAACGCCCAGCTGATGCAGCAGGAACGCCTGCTGGCGGCCGAGAACGTGCAATTGCGCAAGCTGCTGGACATGCAGCAGAAGGTGCCGGTCAAGTCCATCGTCGGCGAGATCCTCTACGATGCGCGCGATCCCTTCACCCGCAAGATCATCCTCAATCGCGGCTCGCAGCAGGGCGTCACGGCCGGCCAGCCGGTCATCGACGAGGTCGGCATCGTGGGCCAGGTGACACGGGTATTCCCGTTCTCTTCCGAAGTCACGCTGCTGACCGACAAGGACCAGGCCATTCCCGTGCAGGTACTGCGCAACGGCTTGCGCAGCGTGGCCTACGGCCGCGGCCAGACCGGCGCGCTGGACCTGCGCTTCATGCCCGCCAACGCCGATATCCAGAAGGGTGACGTGCTGGTGACCTCGGGCATCGACGGCGTCTATCCGCCGGGCCTGTCGGTGGCCAGCGTGGCGCTGGTGGAAACCCGTTCGGCGGACTCCTTCGCCCGCATCGTGTGCCGTCCGCTGGCCGGCATCGACCGCCATCGCCAGCTGCTGATCCTGCTGGTGGAACAGAACCTGCCGCCGCGTCCGGAGCCGGACGTGATCGATGAAAAATCGGCCAAGCTCTTCAAGCGCCGCCTGCGTGACAGCACCCGCGACAACAGCGCCGAGGAAGCCAACGCCACGCCCAAGGACAAACCCGCGGAAGACCGCAAGGGCGCCGCCAACGTGACGCCGCCGGCCAAGCCCGCGGCCGCTTCCACCCCGGCCGCTCCGGCTGCTGCAACCAGCAATGCCAAGCCGGCCGCCAAGGAATCCGCACGATGAACAACCAATACATCCTCCTGCCGGCCAGCCCGCTGTTCATTGCCTTCAGCCTCATCGTGGCGTTCGTGCTGAACCTGATGCCCTGGGGGCAGATGGCGGGCGTGCCCGATTTCGTGGCGCTGGCGCTGGTGTTCTGGAACATCCACCAGCCGCGCAAGGTCGGCATCAGCGTGGCCTTCATGATGGGCCTGCTCATGGATGTGAACGAAGCCACGCTGTTGGGCGAGAACGCCCTGGCCTACACCCTGCTGTCGTACTTCGCCATCATGATCCACCGCCGCGTGCTGTGGTTCCCGCTGCGCACCCAGGCGCTGCACGTGCTGCCGCTGATGCTGCTGGCGCAGGCGGTGCAACTGGTGATCCAGCTGCTGGTCACGGGCAAGTCGCCGGACTGGTTCTATTTCAGCGAGAGCGTGGTCTCGGCCCTGCTGTGGCCGGTGGTGAGCGTCCTGCTTCTGGCCCCGCAGCGCCGTGCGGTGGACCGCGACGAGAACCGCCCCATCTGAGGGGCCAGGTGCAAGCAGCATGACCGAATTCAAGAATACCGCGCATGAGCTGAGGCTGTTCCGGATGCGCCTCTTGGCCGCAAGCGTGCTGGTGCTGGTGTGCTTCAGCCTGCTGCTGGCCCGTTTTCTGTGGCTGCAGGTGGTGCGCCATGATGCCTACGCCGCACAGGCCGAGGAAAACCGCATCTCCGTGGTGCCCATCGTGCCCAACCGCGGCCTGATCCTGGACCGCAACGGCGTGGTGCTGGCGCGCAACTATTCGGCCTATACGCTGGAAATCACGCCCTCCAAGATCAAGACCAACATCGATGACCTCATCGATGAGCTCGGTACCATCGTTGAAATCCAGCAGCGCGACCGCCGCCGCTTCCGCCGCCTGCAGGAAGAATCCAAGAACTTCGAAAGCGTGCCCATCCGCACCCGCCTGACCGATGAGGAAGTGGCCAAGTTCACCGCGCAGCGCTACCGCTTCCCCGGCGTGGAAGTGCAGGCCCGCCTGTTCCGCCAGTACCCCTACGGCAAGACCGCCGCGCACGTGATCGGCTACATCGGCCGCATCAGCCAGCGCGATGCCGAGCGCATCGCCGACTCCGACGACGAGGCCAACTACAACGGCACCGACTACATCGGCAAGGAAGGCCTGGAAAAAAGCTACGAAAGCCAGCTGCACGGCACGACCGGCTACGAGGAAGTGGAAATCTCGGCCAGCGGACGTGCCGTGCGCTCGCTCTCGCGCACGCCGGCCACGCCCGGCAAGAACCTGATCCTGTCCATCGACATCGAGCTGCAGAAGGTGGTCGAAGAAGCCTTCGGCGACCAGAAGGGCGCGCTGGTGGCGATCAACCCGGCCACCGGCGACATCCTGGCCTATGTCTCCCAGCCCTCCTATGACCCCAACCTGTTCGTCGAAGGCATCGACCAGCAGAGCTGGGACGAGTTGAACAAGTCGCCCGACCGGCCGCTGCTGAACCGTCCGCTGTCGGGTCTCTATTCGCCCGGCTCGACCTACAAGCCCTTCATGGCGCTGGCCGCCCTGGAACTGGGCAAGCGCCGTCCGCAGGATGCCATCCGCGACCCCGGCTACTTCATCCTTGGCAATCACCGCTTCCGGGACGACAAGGAAGGCGGCCACGGCGTGGTCGACATGTACCGCTCGGTGGTGGTCTCCTGCGACACCTATTACTACATGCTGGCCAATGACATGGGGGTCAATGCCATCCATGACTTCATGAAGCCCTTCGGTTTCGGCCAGATCACCGGTATCGACCTGGAGCACGAGAAGCGCGGCATCCTGCCCTCCACCGAGTGGAAGCGCACCGCCTTCCGCAAACCCGAGCAGAAACGCTGGATCGCCGGTGACACCGTCTCGCTGGGCATCGGCCAGGGCTACAACAGCTTCACCCCGCTGCAACTGGCGCAGGCGACTTCCATCTTGGCCAACAATGGCGTGGTGATGAAGCCGCACCTGGTCAAGATCATCGAGGACGGCGTATCCCACGAGCGCACCGAGACCGTGCCCAAGGAAAGCTACCGCATCCCGCTGAAGCAGGAAAACATCGACTTCATCAAGCGCGCCATGGTGGGCGTGGTCAAGGAAGGGACGGGCGCTGCCGCCTTCCGGGGCGCGCCCTACGAGTCGGGCGGCAAGACCGGTACGGCGCAGGTGGTCAACATCGCCAAGAACCAGAAGTATGATTCCAAGAAGCTCTCGCGCATCTACCATGACAACGGCCTCTATATCGGCTTTGCACCGGCCGATGCGCCGCGCATCGCCATTGCGGCCGTCGTCGAGAACGGTGGCTGGGGCGCCGGCGTGGCTGCCCCGCTGGTGCGCAAGGCCATGGATTACTTCATGCTGGGCAAGCGCCCCAATGAGCCGATCAAGTCGGTCGCGCCCGAGGCGGTGAGCCCGGATACCCCGGTCGAAGGTCCCACTTCCGACGACGCCGGCAGCAGCAATACGCCGACGGTCCAGCCGGATGTGCAGGAATGAGGCCTGACATCGCAACGAGCAGTACGCACAAGGAGCCGGCATGAGCCTGCAACGTCCGCCCCTGTGGCAAATCATCAAGCCGCACCTGACGGTGTTCGACGGCGCGCTGTCGCTGATCGTGTTCCTGATCCTGTCGGTGGGCATCGTCACCCTCTATTCGGCCGGCATGAACTTCCCCGGCCGGGTGGAAGACCAGCTGCGCAACATCCTGGTGGCCTTCATCGTCATGTGGGTGGCCGCCAACGTCTCGCCCCAGCTGCTGCTGCGACTGGCCGTGCCGGTCTATACGGTGGGGGTGACGCTGCTCATTGCGGTGGCGCTGTTCGGCATCATCAAGAAGGGCTCGCGCCGCTGGCTCAACATCGGCATGGTGGTGCAGCCTTCCGAAATCATGAAGATCGCCATGCCGCTCATGCTGGCCTGGTACTTCCAGAAGCGCGAAGGCATGCTGCGCTGGGATGCCTTCCTGGTGGCGGCGATCCTGCTGCTGATCCCGGGCTTCCTCATCATCCGCCAGCCTGACCTGGGGACCGGTCTGCTGGTGCTGGCCGCCGGCTTCTACGTCATCTTCTTTGCCGGCCTGCCCTGGAAGATCCTGCTGGGGCTCTTCGTGGCCGGTGCGGCCAGCCTGCCGGTGGTGTGGTCCTTCATGCACGATTACCAGCGCCAGCGCGTCATGATGCTCATCGACCCGACCTCCGATCCGCTGGGCAAGGGCTTCCACATCATCCAGTCCACCATCGCCATCGGCTCGGGCGGCGTCACCGGCAAGGGCTGGCTGATGGGTACCCAGACGCACCTTGAATTCATCCCCGAACGCACCACCGACTTCATCTTCTCGGTCTATTCGGAAGAGTTCGGGCTGATCGGCAACTGCGTGCTGCTGGTGCTGTACCTGCTGCTGATCGGACGCGGCCTGATGATCACGGCCAACGCGCCCACGCTGTTCACGCGCCTCCTGGGCGGGGCGATCACGATGATCTTCTTTACCTATGCCTTCGTGAACATGGGCATGGTCAGCGGCATCCTGCCGGTGGTGGGCGTTCCTCTTCCCTTCATGAGCTATGGCGGTACCGCCCTGGTCACGCTGGGGCTGGGCGCGGGCATCCTGATGAGCATCCAGCGCCATCGCAAGCTGGTTCAAAGCTGAGTTGAAGCTGCGCCAAAGCTGATTTAAAGCTGATCCGGACACGCACTTTTCTTATTGCACGAATGGCAAGTTTGCGAGGATTCGTGAACTTGCTGTACTTACGAGTTGTCAGCCTCGGTGCATTGCAGTCTGGTATCGTTGCGAACATTCCGGCCGGGACCCGCAAGCGCCAGGCCCCGCGCATCGACTGTTGACCAAGGACAGCCCATGGAAACACCCACTCTAGACCATCACCACCGCCCTGCCCCATTGGGCCGCGTCCTGCGCTGGGGCACGCTGCTGCTGCCCTTGCTGCTGGCCGCCTGCGGCACCACCCAGCAGGCCCCGCGCCAGACCGCCCAGGCACCGGCCACCCCCACCAAGTCGGCCAGCACCCGGCCCTCCAATGTGCCGGCCCTGCCGGCAGCGGGTTCCGGCCGCGGCGGCTACTACAAGGATGACGGTCCGGGCGATCACATCCCCGATGGCCTGCTGGACGTGGCCGATGCCGAACCGCAGGTGGAGCCGGTCTCCAAGGCCGCCAGCCGGCCTTATGCGGTGTTCGGCAAGACCTACGTGCCGATCACGGACACCAACCAGCCCTTCATCCAGCGTGGCGTGGGCAGCTGGTATGGCAAGAAATTCCATGGCCAGAAGACCTCTTCGGGCGAACTCTACGACATGTACAAGATGACGGCCGCGCACCCCACGCTGCCCATCCCTTCCTACGCCCGGGTGACCAACCTGAAGACCGGCAAGCAGGTCATCGTGCGCATCAATGACCGCGGACCCTTCCACTCCAGCCGCATCATCGACCTCTCGTACACGGCCGCGCTCAAGCTCGGCTACCTCGGGACCGGCAGCAGCGAACTGGAAGTCGAGCGCATCCTGCCGGAAGAAGCCCAGCGCATGGCCGATGCACGCCGCAATGGGGGCGGCACCACGCTGGCAGCGGCCGATCCGATCAACCGGGCGGCCGATACCGGGGCCGGTGGCCAGGGTGTCTCCACCGGACAAGTAGAAATCAATACGGTGAGCGCGCAAAGCCTGCCGCCGCAACCCACGGTGGCTGCGGTACAGCCCATCAACGCCAGCACCAGCACCGCCGCCGGTGGCGCGGGCATGGCCGGGGGCGGCGGCATCATCAATGCCGTAGCCAGCGGCTCGGCACCCTCTCCGGCCATGCCGCAGGCGGTGCCGCTGACGGCCGGCTATTACCTGCAGTTCGGGGCCTACTCGCAAGAAGCCAATGCCCTGGTGGCGCGCGACAAGCTGCTGCCCAGCCTCTCGGGCATCGTCGACAACATGCAGGCAGTGCAGGTCAACGGCCTCTATCGCCTCTATGCCGGCCCCTACCCGACCCGTCCGGCAGCGCAGAATGCGGCCATGCTGGTGCGCCAGCGCAGTGCCGGTACACCGTTCATCGTGGAGCGTTGAGCCGGTTTTGGCTGTTGGGAAATTTCTTCACCCGCCCTGCAAAGGCATTTCAACGCAGGGCAGCGTGGCGGCGGCGCAGGAGTGGTCCCGCACAAACCTTCATTTGATCGCCCGAACGGGCTGAACCGGAGGCCTGGGCGGCCTCAGGCGTCCCCATCCTCTTGCGCGCCTTGCCGGATCTGCAGGGCGCGTTCATACAGGGCATTCTTTTTCTGGCCGGTGATCTGCGCGGCCAGTGCGGCCGCCTGCTTGACCGGCAACTCTTCCAGCAGGATGCGCAAGACGCGCTCGCCCTCGGCATCTTCGCCCTCCACCGGCTGCGCTCCTTCCAGCAAGACCACGAATTCCCCGCGCTGGCGGTTGGCATCCTGCTCCAGCCAGGCCACGGCCTCGCCCAGCGGGCAGCGGTGGATGTGTTCGAAGAGCTTGGTCAGCTCGCGCGCCAGCACCACCTGGCGCGCGGGGCCGAAGACCTGCAGCATGGACTGCACGGTCTCGACGATGCGGTGCGGGGCTTCGTAGAACACCAGCGCGGCCTGCAGCGCGACCAGTTCCTGCAAGGCGGTTTCGCGCTGGCGGGTCTTGGCCGGCAGGAAGCCGACGAAGTGGAAGCGGGCATCGGTCAGGCCCGAGGCCGACAAGGCCGTCACCGCCGCCGAGGCACCGGGCAAGGCGATGACCTGGAACCCTGCGGCGCGCACGGCGTCCACTACACGGGCACCGGGGTCGGAGATGGCCGGCGTACCGGCGTCCGAGACCAGGGCCACGCGCTGGCCGGCCTGCAGGCGTTCGATGATCTTGGCGGCGGCTTCACGCTCGTTGTGTTCGTGGGTCGCCAGCAACTGCTTGGAGAGTCCATAGCGCTGCAGCAACTGGCTGGTATTGCGGGTATCCTCGCAGGCCACCGCGTCGGCAATGGCCAGCACATGCAGGCCGCGCAGGGTGATGTCGCAGACGTTTCCGATGGGCGTGGCCAGCACATATAATGCCGACACCGGATAGCTTTGCTGGGCGGCATCCTGCAGGATGGAGGCGGCGACGCTGGAATTCTGATTCATTGGAGGGGGCGGGATGTTCACAAGTTGGAAGAAAATGACCGCGCAAGCGGCCCTGCTGGCAGGCATGCTGGCACCCTGGATGATGCCGGCCGACGCCGCAGCAGCCGACAGTGTACCTCTGCTGGCCCAGGCTGCCACGCCTGGTGCGGCAGCCCCCGCCCCGCTGGCCCTGCCGCCGGGGACC